>CAYVNO010000001.1:0-109728 GCA_964452935.1 uncultured Methanosarcinales archaeon
TATGGTGTAGTTAATCAACAAACTTCTGTTGAGGATAAGGTTAGGGATGAGTTAAGGGTTGCTGACAGGATTAATGGTTTACGTGAAAGAGCTCGAGGTAAGGTTGGGCAAGCTGCAAGGTATTTTGAAGAAACAGAGTGGGGGAATGCTTCTAATGGTTATAGTGAGATTGTTGATATTTTATCAGAAGCTTATAAAATGTTTAGGTCTTTAAGTCCTAGTGCTAGAACAGAGTTGGGTTTAGTCATATTAAAAGAAGAGTTAGGTATTGCTTATGTAAAAAAAGGTCAGTCTATGGTCTTTGTTTATTCTGATGATGGCCTATATGCTTCTGAAGCTGGTTTATTGTATGATAATGCAAAAAGCGATATAATTGATGCTAATACTTGTTTTAGGGTGGCTTTGGGTTTGCTTCCTGTAAACCATGGTTTAGCTGATGATGCAAGGAAACATCTAACTGTTTGTGAGTCAATTCTAAGAACTCATTATGATGCTGAAAGTGCAATTAGTGTGTATGAACAATTATTTGAGAATAAATAGCCCCGCTCGGGCAGGTCTTATGTTCTTTATAGCCCTCGACAAATGGGCCATAGTCTCAATTATTTTGATGATAATTAGGGGGATGAAGTTTAAATATTTTTTGGAATTTGAGCAGGTTTAACAAGGCATATCTATTACCTTGTATATTCTTGGAGCTCTAAAGAACTGTATTTCAGATATCTCTTCATATTTTTCTTTTAATTCAAACATTAGATCATGGTATTCTTTATTTGACTGAACTTCTAGGTCAAATTCAATATCCCAACTGCCAATTGCTTCTATAAAATTGGTAACATGTGGTATTGATTTGAGATATGCTAATATCTCTTTTTTTCTTTCAAAACTAGAAAGATACATTTTTACTGTATAGAACTCCCTGTTTATTGCACTTAATGCTGCATCCCATAGAATACCAAATTTTGAACCGCATGAATTAACACAGTTGAAGAAAGATATTGAAAGAGACCTTTATACTTCAGAACAATATCAACGGTTGGTTAAAACTGCAAGATACCAGTGGGAATAGTATAGGGGAAGACTACATGGTGAGATAAGAAGCTGCATGGTTGAGAGGTTAAATAAGAGTATTGTAAACAAAGCAAATCTTGATTTTTATTCAGTCTTTGCTAGAAACAAAAACATAGGAATTCCATGATTTTTTCTAACAATTTCTTCTGCAATAACTCACCTATAAACAATCTGTTTTGCTATGTCCATCATTTCTTGGCAGTTTTTTATTAAAGAAGCAATCTCTTCATTATCTTCAATAGATGTTTCAATTCCATATGTGTATTCTTCGCGCATTTCAATTATTGTGCTTTTATGTCTTTCTTCTGTTTCTTCGTATTTGATCATATCGATGAATCTTTGATCTATGTTTATTCTTCTTTGTTCATTAAGATGTTCTATCAATGCAATTGTGCATGTCTGATTCCTTGATTCATAACCAAATTTAACAGCTATTGCTAGAAAACAGTGATATGTACTGTAAAAACCAGCAGTAATTGACCAGTCAGAAAAACCTATTTGACTAAATCTTTTTACAGCTCTGAGGTTATGTTCAGCTTTTTTGATATGATTTTTAGCTTTCTCTATGTCTGCTTCAATTTCTAAAAGTCCTCTATGTTTTAGTCTTTTTCCTTGAACTTTACATTCATCAATCTCTTTCTTTGCTTTGTTCATACACCATGTAAATTGTTTAGAAGCTTGTGACATTTGCTAATACCTCCACATATTTATCTTGGCCGTATAATACAACAGCTTCTTTTACTATGTTTACTATAGCTTTATTGTTTTTTTTGAGATTGTCTATTAAATCATTATTAGTTATTGTAATAGCATGAAGTTTTTTGGATAATACTTCTTGTTTTTCTTTCAAGAGTTTTTTCACTTCTTTTGCTTCTTCTTCTTCTATAATAACCATTAAATCAATATCAGATGCTTTTGCATAATTCTTTATTGCAGATCCGTACATAAGGACAATGTATTCTCTTTTTGGTAATCCATTTCTAAGGCCTTTTCTTAATCCTTTTTTCAAACCATCATGTAATCCTATTGGTTTGAACTCTTCCTTCCAACGTCCATATTGCTGTGCTTCTTCAGCCAATAAAAATGAAATAAACTTGCACACAAAGTCATCCTTGAGATTTGGCTTATACACTATTGCTTTCCCTATTGTCTTTGCAATAAGGATGTTTTCTGCTAATAATCTTTTACAAAGCTTCTGAACACCAACATGACTTATGTCAAGAAGCTTGCTAAGAGTATGTGCATTATGGTATGTGGTATAATCTTTAAGAAGGATTAAAACAGCCTGCCTTTCTTTTTCTGTTAAGGACATCATAGTAACACCAAGTTATCATATAGTAACTTAGAATTACTATATAAATGTTTCGGTTTTTTAGCTTGATTAGTTAGCTTCTGACAAAAACAGAATAATTTGAACTCTTTGTTTCTTATTTAGTTCTTTCTAGAAAATCATATTGTTTACACTTCATTTTCCGAAGGCTATAACATAAATGATAATAGCCCCGCTCGGACTTTCGTAAACCTTCAATTGAAGGATTGTTTCGAACCGAAGTCCCAGGACGTTTTCAAAGAAAAGCTTTCTTATCCTTTCCAAAATCCTGGATGATTGGTCTAAAATCAATGATTGACTTTAATTAACCGCTACACTACGGGGCTGTATATTGTAGTGGGTATATATCTGATATTTAAATATGATGGTTTGAGGCAATATTTATGTATGGATTGTACTTTGTGTGAAGAATGTTATAAGAAGGGGCACGATAATTTTTACTTCTTTTTACCATAAATAAAAATCTCTGTCCTAGTTAACTCTTTTTTCTTCTGATATTTGACTTTTAATTTTTCTTTCTTGAATAGGGCAACTACTTTTTTCTTATCTTCTATTATCAATGCATTTGGAGTCATATCTAAGAAATGGTTTTTGATATAAAAACAAAACTTTCCGTTCTTATTTAAGACTTTTTTCATATTACGAATAAACAAAGACATATCTTTAACATAACCTAAGTCATTAAATGAAACAAAGGATTTTACTTTCTTGACTTTTTTAGGAATCTTTAATGTTCTCAATAGGTGAACAGTGATATGTTTTCTATCTTTGGGAGAGATATTTTCTTTAAAAACTTTAATCTCTTCTTTTGATTGATTAGCGATAATTATCCTATGGAAAGGCAGATGTTTTTTGACCATTCTTTGTGTGAAAGCTCCCATTGGAGAGTTGTAGATCATTATTGTAGATTTTTTAGTAAATGGTCCAACTGAAGAGATAATCTTATCAAATGTTTTTTTTGATAGTGGGAGTTTGTGGTAATGGTGTGACAATTTGGCAATTAAATTTCTACGTAACATAACATATTTTTTATCATAAAACATTTCAATAGCAAAATATGCAGGAATACCAAATGCAATTAATCCTCCAGATATACGTAGCATATCCCATGCATGATGAGTTTCTTTGATAAACATTACAAGTAAGAAAACCATAAATCCTATTGTTATGAATGGTCCAACTTTACCAAATATAACTCTATATGGTCTTTTTAGTTCTGGTTTTTTGAAACGTAAGATAACAACGCTTAACAATACTGCTGAATAGACCAATAAAATCAAAGGAATAAGCATATGGAGTAAAGTTTCATATGATCCTGCTCCAATTATTACTAAAGTTGAAACAACTAAAACTTGGAAAATAATTGAGATGTAAGGGCTTTTATGTTTAGGGTGGATTTTAGCAAATTGTGTAAAGAAGAGTTTATCTTCAGCGATAGACATCAGCAGTCTAGGTGCTGTAACGATCCAACCTGCAGTTGCACCAATTACAGAGGTAAAAATTAATATCGCAAAAATGATTCCTCCAAAACTTCCGAAATGAACATTTCCTAAATCTCGTAAAGGAGCAACAGATTCAGAGAATTCTGCCCAAGGAATTGTTCCCATGGCTGTAAGTGCAAGGAAAAAAGACAAAACGGCAATAACAATTGTTCCATAAATCAAAGCTTTTGGCATTATTTTAGAAGGATTTTTTGTTTCTGCTGATAAAAAGATAGCACTTTCCCAACCAAAAAAAGTCTCAGCAATAAAGAATATTGCTAAAAGGACACTCATTGCTGGAAAAACAAAGAATGGTTCAAAATTCCCGGGTTGGAAATTAATAAATCCGGGTATGATAATTGCGATAACTGCACTTAGAGTGATTATGGCAAATGTTACTAATACTACTGTTGAGGTTTCCATTCCTCTAAATGCTACAAGACTAAAAATAACAATTAAAAATATGGCAATTGGGATGTAGGTAAATGAATATTTGATTGGGATAAGATATTGTAATGCACCTAACAAAAGCATTGCGATAGTGACACTTCCTGCAATAGAAGTTGTCCAGCCAATCACAAATGACCAAAATCTGCCATATGTTTGTTTTGCAAACTCATAGACTCCTCCTGCCTTTGGAAACATTGAAACCAATTCACCAAAGCACATTGCAATATAGATTGAAATTAATGAAAGTATTCCCCATGAGATTAAAGAGGCAGGGCCAGCATATTTTGCACCTGCTGAAGTTAAAAACCAAATTCCTGTTCCCATAATCGAGTTGATTGTTATCAATAAGATAACTTTAAAACTCAATGTTTTCTTCAATTCTTTTTCATGTGGCTGAACTTTTCTTATCTTTGCTTTTTTAATATATTTTCGTGTTCTTAGGAATCTTGGTGCTCTTGCACCAAACCTAAGTAATCTAAGTAGACGACCATATCTTGCGAATTTTGCCATTCTTGCAGCTCCAGTAATAATACGAATACCTCTTAGAGCTTTTATTAAAGCAAGGCCTTCAATTCCTAAAAAGATTAGGTTGAATGGGATAGTTGCAATAATATCTAGGAAATGTTTTTTCACGTAAGGGATAAGATGTGGTGTTTCAAACCATCTATAATAAAGATCAATAGCAAAAATAATAACTACGTATATATCAAAGATATTGATAAGAAGGGTCATAACCTCTCCGACACCGTAGAAAAGCTCTATTATTGTAACAACAAGAAGAAGAACTAATGATGGAGGAATCAACAATTGGATTACTTGATCTAATTTGTTTCTTACCACTTTTACCTCTTTTTTATTAATTTTGTTTATTTAAGTATATAAATCTTTTGTTGTAAGGATGAATTGGTTTAGATAATTATTTATATATGTAGATTTCTATGTTTCTAGGTGATATCATGAGGTTATTAATGGTCCTTATTTTATGTTTATCGTTATTAGGTTGTGCAGAAGAGCAAGTAGTTGGTGGAGATAAGGATGAACATGGTTGTATTGGGAGTGCTGGTTATACTTGGTGTGAATTAAAGCAAGAGTGTTTGAGAGTGTGGGAAGAAACTTGTTATAATGCAGAAGGTTTTTGTGCTGAAGATACTACTGTTTCTGATTGCGGTGATTTCATAAGTGTTTATAGAGAAGAGCCAGGAGCAGGTAATGTTTATTATTACAAAGATGGAAGTGAGATGCACTGTCCTGTTGTTGCACCAGAAGCTGTTAATGAAGGATGTAAACATGTTTTCGATGATGTAGAATGTGTTAGTATTTGTTAACTACTTCCTCTTCCATAAAATGAAGTTTTCCTGGAACAATTAAACAATGCAAAGGTTTGCCGAAGTCTTCTTTTAATAATTCTTCTGCTGTTCCTGTTTTTATTTTGTAGTTGTTAGAACCTAGTCTTGCGCATCCTATACATAATGTTTCTTTTGTGAAGACTTTTTCTTTTCTTTTGTCTTCGATGTCTAAAAGAATTTGTATTGCTTCATTTACTGTCATGTATTCTGGTGGTTTTATGTCTAGTAAACAGAGTGTGTGTAAGTCTTTGTTTTCTTTTATTACATCATAAGCTGTTTCTGGTTTAAAGTTTTCTTCTGGGAAGGGGATAGAAGTTGTTTTTCCGAATTTATATAACTGTAAGCCTGTTATTCCGATTGCTGTTAAAATAGCTGCGTTATTTACAATATTTGTTTTTATTTTTAGCTCTTTGCATCTTATTAAAATATCCATGTGAGTTGTTGCTGAGAAAACATCTCCGATAATTAGTAAAGAAACTTCTTTTGTTTTTGCGTTTTCAATGATTTCGTTGTTATCTCCTTCGACTAGTGTGCGAGAGGCAAGAATTATCTTTTTTTTGTATAGTTTTTCTAGATCTTCTGTTTTACAGTTGAGTTTTGATGTGTAGTTTTCTAGGTATACTATGTCTGAAGCTTTGACTAGTTCTAATCCTTTTAGTGTTATGTCTTTTTCATTGTCTAGTCCTATCCCAATGATATTAAGTGTCATTTTGTTAAAGAATTAAGATGAGTATTTAAGCTTTACCCTAGATGTAATGCTAATCTTTCTTGGGTCTGTGGGTGGTTTGGTTTTGTTATTCCATGTAGGATTATGGCTCTGTCTTCTAATGGGATATTAGGTATTACTTCTAATCCGTTAATTCTTTGAGGTTCTTTTTTTGATTTGATTTTTGATTCAAGGATTCTGTCAGGGAGTTTGTAATCTCTTCTATATATCTCTATCTTGCATCCAGGTGTTGAACATGCGTATGCATAACTAACCTCTGTTCCATTGTCTATTTGTCCTTTTTTAGGTCCTTCTGAATAACTACCTAGGAATGCCATCTCTTGATTACATTCTGGGCAATGTTCTGTATATTCACTCATTTTGTCCTCTGTATGTTTTAAACTAAGTGAAGATCTAAGAGGTAGTATTTAAGGTTATGCTTTTAGCTACATTACATTCTTCTATCTAGTTTAGTAAAATTTGCCTTCACTTAAAGTTGGTTGGGGGGTGACATAAAAGTGAAGGCAAGAATTCAGGAATATGATTCTTGCGGAAATAAAAAGTAAAAAAATAAGTAAGTTTTACCTTACTATTTCGATACCTAACTCATCGTTAAGTTCTTGTGTTTCTCTGCTTGGAACTGTGTGGTCTGCTTTTCCAAGTATCCATGGTGATTTAACGCCAGTAATTATTGTCATTACTGTTAGTTTTCCTTTCATGTCATCTGAGACTCTTGCTCCCCAGATGCAGTTTGCGTCGTCATCCATACTTTCTGTTACTAGTTCACCAACTTGGTTGATTTCTTCTAGTGTTAAGTCTGGACCTCCATGTACATGGATTAAAGCTCCTGTTGCTCCTTCGTAACTAATGTCTAATAGTGGGTTTGAAAGAGCTCCTTTAACAGCTTCTTCTACTCTGTTGTTTGTGTCTGATGCTCCAACACCGATTGCAGCTACTCCACCATTGGTCATTATTGTTTTAACATCTGCATAATCTAAGTTTACTAATGAAGGCACAGCAATTGTTTCAACGATTCCTTTAATCATTGTTGCTATTAATTCGTTAGCTACTGCAAATGCTTGTTGTATTGGAAGGTTTCCTGCGATTTGTACTAATCTGTTATTGTCTATTACAATAACTGTGTCAGAAACTTCTCTTAACTGTTGTAAACCAAATTCAGCTTTGTCTACTCTTGCTCTTTCTATTTTGAAAGGCATTGTTACGGTTCCAATAACAATTGCTCCTGCGTCTCTTGATGCTTGAGCAACTACTGGTGCGCTACCTGTTCCTGTACCGCCGCCCATTCCTGCGCAGACAAATACCATATCAGACATTTTTACAGCTTCTTTTATTTCAGTGATAGATTCTTTAGCAGCTTCAGCTCCTTTTTGTGGGAATCCTCCACAGCCAAGTCCTCTTGTTACATCCTTACCAATTAAGAATTTTTTATCAGCTTCAGTTACATTCAGATGTTGTAGATCTGTGTTGCATGCAAAGATTTCAGCTCCTTTGACTCCCTTCTTATAGAGCCAGTTGACCATGTTGTTGCCTGCTCCTCCACAGCCGATTACTTTTATGTTTGCTTGCCCAGTTTCCATTCCGTCAAACTGTGGCGCGTTGTTCGATTCAATTGCGTTTTTCACGATAAAGTCCATTTTTCTTACCCCTCTCCTTTTTTTGCATTTTGCAGCTTTTTTTCTGAGAACGTAGATTTGTATACCCCAGGATATATTTCTAACTACCAATATCTTTAAATAGTAGTTTAATCTATATTCTCTTTAGAACGAGTTGATTACTTGCGCCAACAAGTGATTGTTTTTATTTAATCAATGTATAAAGTTTCGCCAAAAACTTTTATATTATTATTCTTGTTTAAACTTATATATAAATATTCTGGGATTTAAACATATAAATTGTAATCTAATGTACATGAAGTGTATATTGGAGTCTATAAATGTATTTTGGGATTCTTAAGGATAGAATTGTTTACTCTTTCTTTTTTGTTATCTCGTTATAGATTTTCTTGAACCAAAGAACAATTTTGTCTATTATAGAATTACCTGCTTGGTTTACAACTTGTATTCCTGTTTTTACTCCTTCTTCTACGCAAGGACTCCATTCTGTGATTGCTGCTGGGAAGTTTTTGATTTTATTATTGTATCTTTCAATAAATGTATATGATTCCATCAATATTTTAGGTGGCTTTGGTGGTGTTTCATCTGAATAACCTAATGTTACTATTGCATGCGGTCTTGCGTAATCTGGAATCCCACAAATGTCTTTGACCATTTCTTCATCAAATGCTCCAACCCAACATGCACCAATTCCTATGTCTTGTGCTGTTAATAACATATTCATAACAGCTGCTCCTGCATGTTGAGGTGCGTATAATCTTTCTCCTCTTACACCATAGAATTGTTTACCTCTTTTGATATCAATACATACAACGACATGCACTGGTGCTGATTCCATCCAGTATTGTTGGAGTGATGCTTCTGCAAGTTTTTTCCTTGTAGATCCATCTGTAACCATAATATATCTAACATCTTGTACATTTCCTGCAGTTGGTGCTTGAAATCCTGCTTCGATTACTTTACCATATTTTTCCATCTCTAAAGGTATATCTAAATATTTTCTTATCGACCTTCTTGCGTGGATGCAGTGTAATGTTTCCATTTTATTATTTACTTACCTTGCTCTTTTATTAAATTTTGCATTACTTTGAATGCTTGTGTTACATCATCTTCATTTAGGATTAGAATCATTTCTCTAAATGTGGAGACTAATTCGATTATTGGGATGTTTTCCCATGTTAAAGCTCTTGCTACAATGTAAAACAATCCGTATTCATCGACAGCGTTTTCTGGGATGTTTATACTCAGTGATGCTATGTTTTCTATCTCACTTACAATATTTTCTTTATCAAATACATTGTAGAGTTTATCTTTGTATTTTGAGTTTGTTACTATTGTCACTTCTATTGATCCTTGTGTTACTGATAACATGTCTCCTTTTTCAAACTCTATATATTTGTATAATTTTTCTAATCTTTTTAGTAATCCTGGTGTTTTCTGTACTGTTATTTCAATTAGGTTAGATTTTATTGTTATTTCGGTATCTTTGCTGAACTTGATTGTAGTAATAACTGTTTTTTCTAATCTCTCTGCCTCTCTTCTTAGAGCCATCATTACAGCTGAATGTTTAACTTCCTTTTTTAGTTCTTTTTTTATTTCTGGAAGAATTAAATCTGCTAGTGATCCATAGTTGATAATTCCTTTAGCTAATGCTTCTTGAAAGAAGGGGCGTTGTTCAATTATCTTCTTTGTTAGGTGAGCAATTGTTACCATGCTAACATTTGGTTAGTTATTATATATAAGGTTTTTGTTTTAGTTGTTAATATTTATAAAGAAATTATGATTTCCTTATGTTATGGATGTACGTTTTATTGATACAAGAAAAGATAGGAATCTTGATACAATTGTTTCTTCATTTGCAGCTGGTGTGGCTGCAACTGTTATCGGGGGACCAGAATTGACTAGTTATTCTTATGAGTTAGTGCATAATGTGGTTGGGTCAAATGCTTTGTTTGATGTTTTAGGTAATTTTATACAACAGACAATAAAAGAAGAAGATTTTCTGAAACAGCTTGTTATGAATCTTGTAGTTGGTTTTGTGTATGTTGTTCCTCCTGTTACAACAGCACTTGCCGTACCAAAGTTGTTGTATGATAAATTTAGGAAGAAGAGGGATGATTTTGAACCATATAATAAGATGTTTAGAGAGAATCTAGAGACAATGAGTGAGGAAGATGCAAGATATGATTCTTTGCGATGTTTGGTTGCTGATAAGCTTGCAGAGGATTTGAAATATGAAGATGTCGAGAGAATTAAAAAAGAACTTGACGGTTTTATTGAGGCTGAAGTAAATAGAGCGATTATCAAAGGAGAACATAAGTATTATATGAGAAATTATAGTTTAACAGAGGATGATTTTATGTTATCACACAGAGAAAGGGTGCTAAAAAATTTATGGGAGTATGCCTCTTTAAATTCATTCAAAGGGAGGCTTAAACATAATGGAGGAGTTCATGTTTTTTATGAAGCTTTAGGTAAGGCTAGTATTGCAGCAATGCCTGTATATGCCTTTACTAAGTCAATGGGTGGTTCGCTTTGTTTAGGGATTATTGCTGGAGCTCTTTTGACTAGGAAGAGGACAAAGGGGATTAGTAAGTATGGTCTTTTAGGGAGACATAAGCATGAAGCTTACCAAAGATTTGTGAAACGGCTTGATATTTAGCAGTAAAATTTAAAAGTATGTGGTGTTGATGTTTCTTAATGAAGTATTTGGATCTTGTTGAAATATATGAGAAGTTAGAGGGGACTTCGAAGAGGTTGGAGAAGACATATCATGTTTCTAGATTAATCGCTAAGACTAATTCAAATGAATTACCTAAGATAATGTTGTTGTTAGAGGGAAAGGTTTTTCCTCAGTGGGATGATAGAAAATTAGGTGTTGCTTCAAGGTTGGTGTTGAAGGCAATTAATGTTGCGACAGGTATTTCTGCAGTAAAAGTTGAGCAGGAATGGAAAAGAGTTGGTGATTTAGGTAAAGTAACTGAGAAATTGATAGCTAGAAAAAAACAGGCAACATTATTTAGTACAAGTTTGACTGTTGCAAAGGTTTTTAATAATCTGCAGAAATTGGCAACTTTAGAAGGACAGGGAACTGTTGATAGGAAAGTTCAATTAATAGCGGAATTATTAACAAGTGCAAAACCTAATGAGGCAAAATATATTACAAGAACTGTTTTAGAGGATTTAAGAGTTGGTGTTGGTGAAGGTTCTGTTAGAGATGCAATTCTATGGGCTGTTTTTCCTTTGTTTAAGTTTATATTTTTTAAGTGTGCAAAATGTGATGCTGTTATGCCAAAGATAGATAAATGTTTAGAATGTGGAACAAAATTGGAAGTGAAGACACCATCTGCATTATGTAAAAAAGAGATTTTGATTAAAGAGTTAGGTGATTTAGATAAATTAAAGATGGAGAAAAATGCTTATCTAGTTTTTGAAGATGAAGGAAAAGCAAGAGAAGCTTATAATTACATGGTTAGTTTATTAGAAAGAGCATATAGTGTGAAGAATGACTTTTCTGAGGTTGTGATAATTGCTAGGGATAAGGGTGTTAAGGGTTTGAAAAAAGCAGATATTAAATTAATGAAGCCGATAAAAGTCATGCTTTATCAGAAGGCTAAAGATATGAAAGAGGCTTTTGAGAAAGTTGGGAAACCTGCAGCGTTTGAGTTTAAGTATGATGGTTTTAGAATGGTTGTTAATAAGTCTGGAAATAAAGTAAGGATATTTACAAGAAATTTAGAGGATGTTACAAAACAGTTTCCAGATGTTGTTGAGGCTGTTAGGGAGAATGTTAAAGCAGATTCTGTAATTTTGGATGGAGAAGCTGTTGGTTTCGATAAGAAGACGACAAAATATTTACCTTTTCAATCTGTTTCTCAGAGAATAAAAAGAAAGTATAATATTAATGAGTTAGCAGAAAAATTTCCTGTAGAGGTTAATGTATTTGATGTTTTGTTTTATAATGGGGAAGGTGTTATTGGAAAATCTTTTAATGAAAGAAGAAAGATATTAAGTGATGTTGTCAATGTTTGTCCAAGAAAAATTGTTTTGTCTAGAATTATGATAACTGATAATGAAACAGAAGCTAACAAATTTTATAATGAGGCGTTAGATGCTGGTAATGAAGGAGTTATGGTTAAGAATTTAGAGGCAGAGTATAAACCTGGGTCAAGAGTTGGTTATGGTGTTAAACTAAAACCAGTTATGGAAAGTCTAGATGTTGTTATAACAGGAGCAGAATGGGGAACTGGTAAGAGGGCACATTGGTTAACTAGTTTTGATATTGCTTGTGTTAATGACGGAGATTTTGTTGATATTGGAAAAGTTGGAACTGGTATAAAAGAGTTAGAGGGAGAGGGTTTAACATTTAACCAGTTAACAGAGATGTTGAAACCTTTAGTTGTTGAGGAGAAGGGAAAACATGTTAAAGTTAAACCAAGAATTGTTATTGAAGTACATTATGAAGAGATTCAGAAAAGTCCAACTTATTCATCAGGTTATGCGTTGAGGTTCCCAAGGGTTACTAGGCTGAGAGAGGATAGGAGTCCACAGAATGCAAGTACTTTGGATTTAGTAGAAGATTTCTATGATGAACAGAGAGGAAGGTAATATTTATAAGTTGATGTAGATTTCTTTCTTTTATGGATAAATCATTTGCAGAAGTCATTTCTGGTTTAGAGATGAAGTTTGGACCAGAAGAGGGCGATCATTATTTTAGGGTAACAGGTCCACATGAAGCTCTTTATGCACCAAATCCTGAGTATAAAAGAATTCCTGAGTTACGTTTGAGAGAATGTTGTCCAATAAGAAAGAATACAATGAATTTGAGAGCGGAAAGTAGAACAGATTCTGGTTTAGTTGTTCTAACTTCTCAAGCCTTTTTCTTAGATGATGATGTTCCTGAAATATTATTATTTACTTATTCTGGCAATAGAAAAGTTATTTGTGATCCAACTGGACAGAAATTCTCTGCTTCACCAAGAGAAGTGTACGAAGAACATAGAAGATGGCAAGGAAGTGGTGCGCTGCCTGCGATGAATTATAGGAGTGTTAGGTTTACTACTTGTGTTCTTAGGTGAATAAATATTCTCTTTCTAGTCTATCTAATTGTGCTAGAACAATGTCCCTTCTTTCTGGGTCGTAATCAATAGCGTTAGTGTCACATCCGTCTCTGCAACTGTTGCAAACATTATTGCACGCTAATAAATTATATGCTAGTTTAATGCTTACTCCCATAAGTTCTGGCAATATTTCTCTGTATGCCATAACTCCTTCTCTTGTTTGCATTACTTCATCCATGTCTATTGCTGCGACTTGATCATTAGTTAATGGATCAGCACCTGATCTTGTAAAGTTACAAGTTAGTTCTAGGATGTTTCCTTTGTATGAGCCAGTTAGATATTGTGTGACAATATTCTCTATCCAAGCTGTTGTTTGAACTCTGTCTACGAGTTTTACTGATTCAACTCCTACTTCATCATATTTATGTAGATCTTCTGGTCTGATTATTGGAAGACTTAGAAATTTTTCAGGATGTTCTAATAGATATCTCATACAGTAGAATGTACAAGGAGCATAATGAAGTGCATCTCTGTCAATTGATGCAAAATCTTTTACTAATGCGTGTTCTTCTGTTCTAATACAATCTGACATGCATCCTAAATTTGCAATAACTCTTATTCCTGTGTCATGCTGTTTTCCTGTTTCTACTAATTTTTTTAAGAGTGGAAGATTTCTATAAGTTGATCTGTCTGTGTTTACTGCTTTAACATTTGATAGTTCTGCCCATTGTGCGAGTTTGTGTTCATTATCAACTCCAGCAAAGAATGAGACTGTGATTTCTAAATTTGATGCATGTTCTTGTGCTAGTACTGCTAGTTGATAGTTTGCTACAGTTATTGTTCTTATTGGAGATTCTTCTAACCATTGTAATTCTTCGATGATTGGTTCTGGATCTCTAGGTATAACTCCGTTAATTGCATAATCATATTCTAATCCTAATCTTTGAAACTGGAGAACTCTTTCTATTGTTTGAGCTCTATCAATATCGTTGAATTGAACATTAGCTCTGCCAGAACCAATTGCTTTGCTTTTAGTTGGTTTTCCATATATTTCTGTGATTATATGTGGAGATTGTATTGTAAGTAGTCTTTTAACTGCTTCATGTAGTTGTGGGTCGTTATTGTCAGGGATAGTGAGTTTCATATAGTGAGGTAATGGAAGTGGGTTTTTAAATATTCTTAAGAATATTTATAATATGTTCTAGATTTCTTTATATTATGGAAATACTTGATTTAACAGAAAGAATTGTTAGTGAGGTAGAGTTAGGGATGCCTTTTTCAGTTTATAGAGGCGGTGCTCATGTTGAGTTAGATCCAGATTGTCCTCATGTTCTTATCACACTTGCTGATATTCCTTCAGATAGTTTGACTGCAACTGATTCATTTCTTGATTTTATTTATGATCCAGAAAAGAAAATTTTACATCATCCGTGGATTAGTTTAATTCCTGAACATCGAAGAGGAACAATTGCAAGAAAACTTAACTATGTTATGGAAGAGGTTGGAAGACAGATGGGTTGCACATACATAAGATTATATTTATATACAATTCACAATGAAAAATTGGAGCGAGTACTGCCTCGTTTTGGATATACTACTTCTGGGATAGATGAATGTGGTGTAGGGTATTTAGAGAAAAGGCTTTAGAAAGCGAAACATTTATATATTATTACTTATTGTAATAGTATTATTACTAAAATGAATAATCAAACCAAAATAATTGTATACTTATTGGATAATAAAGAGGATGTATTTACAATTAATCAGATCTCAAAAGCTTTGAAAATCAATTATAGAATTGCGTATCAAGAGACAATGAATCTTGAGAAAGAGAATTTAATTAAAATGCAGAAGGCGGGCAATTCTAATCTTTGTTCTTTGACAGGTAAGTTCAGTGAGAAGATATTTGTTGCTGAGTATGAAAGAAGAAGAATACTTTTTAATAAGAACAAAGATTTCCAGATTATACAAGATAGATTATCAGAATTAAATTTCCCATTTATTGTTTTGTTGTTTGGTTCACATGCAAAAGGTAAGGTAACAAAACATTCAGATATTGATATTTTATGTGTTGGTGGGGATAAGAATGTATTAAATCAAGTAGTGAGTTTAATACCAAGAGAGATTCATTTAACTTCAATAAGTTATGAATCATTTATTGAGATGGCTAAATCAAAAGAATTTAGTGTTGTTTCAGAAGCAAATAAGAACAATGTTGTGTTGTTAGGTATTGAAGAATATTATAGATTAATGAAAAATGCTAACTAATGAAAGAATAAAGGAAGCTGAATCTAATGTAAGAATTTACATACAAGATGAACTACTTAAAAAAACAAAAGATCCAATAGCATTTAAAGTCTTTATAAAAAATGCAAAAGATAGTTTAAGAGCTGCGAAGTTAATGTTTGATAATGATATTCATCTTTGGACAATTGTTTCCTCATATTATTCAATGTTTTACATGGCAAATGCAGTCTTACTTAACTTTGGATATAAGGTTGGAGATAAGATTGCTCATAAAATAACGGCAGATGCGTTGATTACATTAGTAAAGCCCAAATTGAAGAAGCAATTATTATCTGATTATGAAGAGATTAAAGAAGAAGCATTAAAAGTAGCAGGAATAAAATCAGATATAATCGTTGGGTCGTTTGATTTTGAGAGAAAGAAGAGAAGTAAGATACAGTATCAGACAACTGTAACAGAAATGAGATCAAAGGCAATAACCTCATTAAAAAGAGCAGAAGAGTTTTTGTTTGAGATGGAGAAAGTTATTTTTGATTAAGTTCTCGTTCTAGTTTTTTGAATGCTCTTAGAAAATAAACGCACTCGCGAAGAATGCCACCAGCTTTTTAAGAAAAACCTGGGAAAAACACGTTAAGTACGACATTGCTTGTGCAAGTCGTACGAACAACGCCCTCGCGAAGAATTGAACTCCGATCTTACGGATTCTGCAGTACATCTTTGAGATGCAAGTACCGCAACCGCATGTACGATCCATTATACTACAAGGGCTTAAACTTGAAAATCTTTGATTTTCAATGTCTAATAATCTCGATGAAGTCGAGATTATTTATAGATCAATAAGTTTTGCTTTGATTACTTTCTTCTCGTCTTTTCTTTTTTCATTCATCTTTCCCATCTTGTTTTTCAAATCAACTGATGGCCTTTTTATGTTGTAATCAAATTGGAATTTCATTGTTGGTCCAAAGAATTTTAGATGTTCGTTTGCTAGTTTAGTAATAGGCAATATTCTCATAGGTATGCTCATCTCTTTTCCAATAACAAAATTCTTTTTCCACCTTATATTATCTAAGAATTCTTCTCTTGTTTCTGCATAACTATATGTTAAAACAGATCCTTGAGATAGTAAAACATGTGAGTCACTTCCAGCTGTAAATTGTTTTTCTAGTTTTTCACACCATTCAACTGCTTTTGTGTTCATGTTTCTCAGATTATGTCCACACAATACTTCAATTGCGTCTATTTTTTTAACAACCCTCTTTCTAATCTCTTTTGTCTTTAATTTATGGACAAAACTATATCTTTTTGGGTTTGCGAATGGGTGTGCAGCAGAACTTATGCAGTTATAATCTTTTGAATATTCAACTAATTCTTCTGTTGTTTTTGAGATTGGCATATATGGGTTTGAGTATCTAAAATCTTTTACGTATTTATCAAAATATTCTTTTGCTTCTTTTATATCATAGAAATACAGTAATAAATGACATAACTCTTTTGTTGTTATTTCTATTCCTGGGATAAATAGTGTTTTTTTATCGATCTTTCTTTCTGCTTCTAGACATCCTCCTATTTCGTTGTGGTCAGTAACTGAGAATCCGTAACCAAATTTGTTTGCTCTTTTTATTATCTCGTTTATTTTAGTAGTTGTGTCAGAATATTCAGTATGCATATGCATATCTACAAATGTAAAGCCTTCTTTTTTTAATTTTTTAAAGTTCGGTTTTTTAAATTTGACTTTGTCGATCATCATTGAATAGAATGAAATTTGATTTATAAATTTTTACACTTGATTTTTGTGTTTACGAGTTCCCAGTCTAGGTTTTTTATTATCTTTGTGAATCCGTTTAAGAGGTTGTCTTCTGTAACTATTCCCAATATCTTCTTCTTATCCACAATTGGGAATTGTCTAACTTTTCTTCTTTTCATAAGTTCTACTGTTGGTATGAAATCAGCTTCAGGAGAGACAGAGATGACTTTTTTAGTCATTATTTCTTCTGCTAATGTTTTTTTGTAGTCTTTATTTTTGATTATTACCTCTCTTACTATGTCTCTTTCACTTATTATGCCAGAAATCTTTTGTTTATTTTTTACAATAACAGCGTTTGTGTTGTGTTTTTTCATCAATAGTGCAACTTTGTATATGTTAGTTCTCGGTGTAACTGTGATTACCTTCTTACTCATCACTTTTTTTATTCTTCTGTGTTCCATATGCGCTTTTTGTATTATATACTATATAAATTTGTGTAATCACTACTAATCAGCAACTTCGTATTTTTGGTGATTTTATGTGTAAATTTAAGCAAACTTTTTAAACTAGTAGTGTTTGAATGTGTGATAGAGGGAGGTTTTTGTGTATATACTGAACTCTTAATGATATGAGGTGATTGATATGGCAGAAGGAAGATGCATGAGATGCAAAAAGTCAGTAGAGATTAAGAACGGAAAAGAATCTGTTACAAAAAACAAGATGAGGATCCTAAAAGGAAATTGTCCTAAGTGTGATACAAAAGTATGTAGAATACTTGGAAAGGCCTAATTTAGGTCATTTTTTTACTTTTAGTATATAAAGATACCGAAAGATTTAAATAGTAGTAGAGAATTCTATTTATAAATTTATTCACTATATTAGTGATTGGTTGGGAATGAAAAAGGGGAATAATGTTTACTTATAGTTCCAAGGGGGTTTAAAATGAGCATGCAATATGTAAAAAAATGTCCTGAATGTTCAGGTATCAATTTATTCTGGAATAAAGAGAAAGGGGAGATTATCTGTAAAGATTGTGGTCTTGTTGTAGAAGAAAAGATGGTTGACTTTGGTCAAGAATGGAGAGAGTTTGATAGCGAGTCAGCAGCAAGAAGGAGAAGAACAGGAGCACCTATGACCTATACACAATATGATAGGGGTTTAGGAACTGAAGTCGGAAGAAAGGCAGATCTTTATCAGCTAGGAAGCAAAGACAGAAATAAATTTTTTAGATTAAGAAAATGGCAAAGTAGAATTAGCACTGCTATTGAAAGAAATTTAAAATTAGCTTTAGCAGAATTGAAAAGAGTTAGTTCTTATTTAAAATTACCAGAGAGTGTTGAGGAAGAGTCTGCAAAGATTTATACACTAGCTGTTCAAAGAGGATTAGTTAGGGGTAGATCAATGGAAAGTGTTGTTGCAGGTGCATTGTATGCTGCTTGTAGAAGACATGATGTTCCAAGAACACTTGATGAGTTATCAGAAGCTTCTGGAATTGAGAAGAAAGAGATTGGAAGAACCTACAGATTTGTTACAAGGGAACTAGGAATTACAATTTTACCTTCAAATCCAGCAGATTATATTGCAAGATTTGCTTCTGCATTGAAATTAAATGCAGAGACGCAGTCCAGAGCAATTGAAATTCTTGAAAAAGCTCAGAAAGCAGAACTAACTTCTGGAAGAGGTCCGACAGGAATTGCGGCAGCAGCACTTTATGTTTCAGCTTTGATACATGGAGAAAAGAGAACACAGAGAGAGGTAGCAGATGTTGCAGGTGTAACTGAAGTTACTATCAGAAATAGGTATAAGGAACTGTTGGAAGAGTTGGATCTTGAGAAAGAGATTAAGAAAACAAAGAAAAAAAAGAAATAAATTTTTATTCTAGTTATTTTTTCTTTATTTTATGGATTTAGAGATGTATCTTAAAGCAGAAGGTGTTAGTCCGCTTACTCGTGATATGTTTAACGCTCTTTTGAGGGAGAGAGTGTTAAAGGAAGATTATGATAAGCTTATACAGCAGTTAGCTGATAGAAAAGATGTTGAGTCTGATATTGAAATTCATACTTTTATTGCTAAACATAATCTAGATGCACTTATTGATTGTGTTGGTTTCATGGGTGTTCTTGCTGACATTGATTATGTTTTGAATAATCCACATGTTTCATTGAATTCTGGAGCAAAAGTATTAGATATTGGTTCTAATAACGGTTTAAAGACGGTTTATTTTGGGTTAGAACGAGAATGTGATCTTGTTGGTGTTGAACCAGTGTGGAAATTATTTAATCAATCTGTTAGAAGGAGAGACAGATATATGGGTAGGTTTAGAGGGAGAGTCGATTTTAGAAATTGTAGATTCGATGAAGTGAGAGGAGAGCATGATGTTATTTTGGGATTAAGGTTTTTTAGGGAAAGTGCATACACTGATGAAAGATTTGTTGGAGAGTCTTTGGAAAAGATGTATGGGTCTTCGAATCAAGGAGGACATACTGTTTTAACTATTTCTATTAATAATAGCGGAGATTTAGAGATGTATCATGCAGCTATTCGTGATTCAAGATTTGGTGTTGAATCTATTGTTCATCACGAAATTAGGCAATATGAAATTCCTGTTACAGAAAGAAAAGGTATTGATGCTAGATTATTCTGTGTTACTTTAGTTAAAGTTGAATAGAACTTTTTCAAAGTCAACAACTTTATTGTTCTTTATTTTAATTCCTTCTTTTGTTAAGACTTTTATCTTTTCTTTGTTGTTGAGTTTTCCTTTGTAGCCGCCTAACGAGCCATTACTGTTGATAACTCTGTGGCATGGAATTACTCTTGTTTTCTTATTTTGTTTCAGTGCATAACCTACTGCTCTGTAAGCTTTTGTATTTAGTTTTTTAGAGATCTCTTTGTATGTGGTTATTTTTCCTTTTGGTATTTTAGAACAAAGTCTTAAAACTTTATCATTGAAATTCATTTTGTAACTAGTTTTAATATTGCTAAATAATTCTTTCTAGTGGGGTCTCTTTTGTATTCTTTTGCTAGCTCTGTCATTTTTTCTGTTTTTATTTTAATTCCTTTCTTAGCTAATGTTTTATTCATTTCAGAATGTGAGATAAACTGGCAAAATTGTGTTATATTCTTAGGTTTCTTTGTTTTATTGATTCTTTCAAAGTCAATCATTGTAACTTTTAATTTGTCGTCTACAATTATATGTTTTAATGGGTGGTGCATCTCCTCTTTGTTTATCCCCATACTGTCTAAAATGTATAACTGATCAAATATTTTCTTTAGAACCTTTTTTATTGCTGGTTTTTTATTCTTTTTTACTGCATCAGCAATGAAATCACCAGGGACATAGTTATAAATAAAGAAATCATTTGTTGATTTTATTATTTTTGGGCCGATTCTTTTTTTATTTAGTTTTCTTAACCATAATCCTTCATGTCTTATTCTTCCTGTTGCATCACTTTTTGGGTTTTTTGCTTTTATCATCACTTCTTTATTTTTCAGTAATCCTTTGTATAGGTATCCTCTATGTCCTTTTGTAAAATAGCTAATATTTTTTATTCCTATTCTTTCTAGTTTTTTCAATAGTTTTGTTTTCTCAATAGAATAAACATACAACTCTTCAAAAGCTAGTTTCTCTCTGTCAATAAGTTTAGATGAGAAACAGTTTCTTTCAATATATTCATCTATTTTTTGTTTTTTTGTCAATGAACTGAATAATAATAATATTTTTCCGTTTTCGTGTAGGAATGGGTTAGCAGAGTCAAGAAATCTTCCGATTGTTTCGTAACCATTCTTTCCACCATCTAATGCAACATCTTTTGCACCTGGTTCGTTTGGAAGATATGGTGGATTGAACATAATCAAACTAAATCTATCCTTATCTGTCTTTATTGCAAGGTTAGAAAATAAGTCTGAGTGAATAACATTAACTCCTTGTTCTGTTGCAAATTTAACAGCAGTTTTATCTACATCACAAGCTATAACATCTTCTGTATGTTCTAACGCAGTTTTTGCAAGTATCCCAGAACCGGTCCCCATATCTAGAACTTTGCCTTTTACATGCGCTTTTACATGCTTTTGGATAAGATAACTATCCTCTCGTGGTAAATAAATCCCTCCCATACAAAAAATTTAAAATACCTCTTCTTATTTATTTTTTTTGTAAATTTAGCTGAAATTCTTGTCAATTTCGCTAAAATACTCCTTAACCCTTGTGATTATCGGAGGAAGAAGGTATTGTTCAACCTTTTCGTTGAATGTTTCGCTGAGATCAGTAAACTCTGAGATTCTATAAGTACTTCTTACTTTTTCTACAATCATTATCTCTCTCAATCGTTTTATCTGTCTTCTTATGTTTGAAGAAGCGATTCCTGTCATTGGGAGTTTGTTTTCTTTTCTGTATTCTATGACTAACTCTTTTATCTTTTCTGAACTTAGTTCTTGTTTTTGTTTCTTTGCGTCTAGTAAAGTGTGTAGAATATCGACTACAACATCTCTTGAGTCTCCTGGTTGTAGGATTCCTATACTTAGACAAAACTTTCTTACTAAATCTCTACCTTGTAGGTTTGATGGTTTTTCATATCTACGAAATGTTAGTTCCATAAGTGGGGTGTCTCTTGAGATCTTCATTTAATTTACCTCCGGTAAATTGTAATTTCCACATTAGTTTGTCACTTCGTGCCAAACTCAGATTTCTCTGCGCAAAATCTGAGCGGAAATTTGTTTACGTCTTAATTATGTTATGTTTGAAGTTATTTATATATCTCACAGCAGAGTGTCTAGTGAGAATGTTATTATGGGTTGTAGAGTTAGAATTTAGTGGGTATGGGGGTTTTAGAGCACTGGACAACTAGTTGAGGAGTGGAGTTTATTTATAAATAAATTTGATAATTGTGTCTAGTGGTTGATTAAAAAGTTTGAGAAATGATTAAGAAAAATAGAATATGCTTAAACCTTACAGCAACTTATGCAGAACTTTTTCCCTTTGATATCTTCTTTTGAGATGTCTCTTAATTCATGGCAGGAATCATTGATTACAATCTCCATTATGCCGCATTTTTTCTTTATATCATCACAGAATTCTTGGAGTGCGACAGCAGTATCATTGTCTGTTTTTATGTTTACTTTTACTTCATCTTTCTTTTCTAGCCCCATTCTTTTTCTCAGTTGTTGTATTCTTCTCATTAACTCTCTTGCGTATCCTTCTGTTTCGAGCTCAGGAGTCATATCTTTGTTTATGTAGATATCTCCACAACTTGTTTCAACTTCTATTAGGTTTTTAGGCATATCTTTTTCAATAATAAAGTGTTCTTTTTTTAGTTCAATCTTTTTTTCATCTATGAGCATTGTATGTTTGTTATCTTTCTTTAGATGATTAAGAATGGATTGTGTACTTTCTTGTAACATTTTTGTTACTATTCTTGGAACTAATTCTTTGAAGTCTTTCCCAATAGTAGAATTATTAACTTTTATTTTTACTGTTACACCTTTCATCTCTTTTGTTATGCCTAAATTTTTGATATTTGTCTGTTTTTTGATTAGTTTTCCTAATCTTTTGACACTATTTTTTGTATCTTCATTCTTACTAACAATTATTACTTCTTTTATTGGCCATCTTACTCCTCTTTGGATCTTTTCTCTTCCGAATAGGATGTTTTGCATAAGTGTTTTACCAATTGTGAATTCTTTTTCTAGTTCTTCATTTATTAAATCTTTATCTGCTTCTGGCCATTCGTAATTGTGGATACTATCTTCTTTTAAGTCAAAATATTTCTTTAAATTTTGGTAGATTTCTTCTGTAATGAATGGAGTTACAATTGAAAGTAGTTTTATTGAGTTTAGTAATGTTTCATAAATTACATTCAATACAAGTTGTTTTTCTTCTTTTGTTCCAATGCTTGATTTATCTCTAACATTTTGGATGTATGTTCTGGATAATTCAAAGAATAGTTCTTCTATTTTCCAAGGGATGTTATTTAGTTGATAGTTTTCCATAAGTTCTGTTGTTTCTTTTATTGTTGAGTTTAGTTTTGATATGATGTACTCTTCTTCTATTGCAAACTGTGTTTTGTCTAATGTAATTGGTTTTATGTTGTTTGTTATAGACATATCTATTAGGAATTTATGGAGATTCCATAGTATTCCTAGGTTTTTATGTTTTAGTTTCATGTCTTCGAAATTATAGTTTATATCTATTCCTGGGTTTGTTCCGCCAATCATGTAATATCTTAAAGTGTCTGCACCGTATTGGTTGATAACTTCATCTGGGAGGATATAGTTTCCTAAAGATTTTGACATTTTTCTTCCTTCTGCGTCTTGTACAAAACCGTGCATGTAAACCTTTTTGAAAGACGGTTTATCCATGCTTACCATGGAAGCTACTAATAATAAATTAAACCAACCTCTAATCTGGTCTTTTCCTTCGAGAATGAATTCTGCTGGGAATAACTCTTTGAATAGGTCTTCTCTGTGTGGATAATCTAAACAATTCCATGATGTTGTACCTGCGTCAACCCAAACGTCTAGGATATCAGGAATTCTTATCTTTTCTCCGCCACAATGACATTTCCATTTTACTTCGTCAATCCATGGTTTATGGAATTTTTCTACTTTTTGTTTACTTTTTTCTTCTAACTCTTTTATGCTTCCGATGACTTCATAATTATCGCAGCTGTTACATTTCCATACTGGTAATGGTGTTCCCCAGAATCTTTGTTTTGTTATTGAGTTATCTCTAAGATTTTCAAGCCATGAATTAAATGCGTTGAATGCAGCATGTGGAACCCATTTTATTTTTTTATTTTCTTCAATCATCTTCTCTTTTAGATCATCAATTTTAAAGAACCATTGTTTTGTTGTTTTATAGACAATTGGTTTATGGCATCTCCAACAGTGCGCATAGTCATGGTCAACTTTTGTTGATGCAATCAGGACTTCTTCGTCTTCTAAAGCTTTTATGAATTCTTTGTCATCTGTTTTTGCTTTCAGTCCTGCGAATTTTCCCATGTCTTTTGGGAATACGCCGTCTTCACTTAGGTTGTTGAATGGTGCTATCTTGTTTTTTACTCCGATTTCATAATCTTCAGGACCGCAACCTGGAGCACAGTGTACTAGACCTGATCCTGAACTTAGATCAACATATTCTTCAGAGAGAAGTATTCTGTGAATGTTAATTCCATCTGCTTTCATGTCTTTGTAATGTTTTATGTGTTTATGTAATGGGTGGATGTAATGGGTGTTTTCTAGTTTTTTACCTTTAAATTCTTCTATGACTTTGTATTTTTTCCCGACAACAGCACTCATTACAACGTTTGCAAGTCCTTTTGCTAGTATCCAATATTCGTCTTCTACTTGTATTTTCACATATTCAAAATCTGGATGAACCATTATAGCAAGATTGTATGGGATTGTCCATGGTGTTGTTGTCCAAATTATAAAATATTCATTATCTTTTCCTTCTACTGGGAATTTTACAAAGATTGAGTCATCGCATATTTCTTTGTATTCTAATTCATGTTTTGCTAATGCTGTTGCACAAGATGCACACCAACTCATTGGTCTTAATCCTTCATATAATCTGTTTTTTTCATGTGCTTTTTTAATTAGCCACCATTCTCCTTCAATAAATTCTTTTGTGATTGATTGATAAGCGTTATCAAAGTCCATCCAGACACCTAAACGTTGAAAGTCTTTGTTCATTATTTTTAGATTGTCTGTACATAATTTTTTGCATTCTTCGATGAATTTATCCATACCAAATTTTAGAATACTTTGTTTTCCTTCTAATCCTAGCTTTTTTTCAACAGCGTGTGCGGTTGGTAGTCCGTGCATGTCATAGCCAGCTCTATCCCATACATTAAATCCTCTCATTCTTTTATATCTAAGAACCATATCTTTCAGTGATTTATTCCATGCTGTGCCAATATGTACTTTTCCTGAAGTGTATGGTGGGCCATCTAGGAAATAATATTTAGGTTTGTTCTTGTTTTTCTCTTTTAATTTTGGGTATGTTTTGTTTTTTCCCCAGAATTCTAGAGTTTTCGGTTCAATTTCTTTGTAATCATAATTTCCTATTTTTTTAAGTGTCATAATTAAGTAGTGGGTTTTTAAAGGGTTTATATATTTTTTTGTTTGATAATATTCGAAAGCTTTATATAGATTAATATATGGAAAATAGATATTCTTTTAATAAATTGAGGGAGAGGTGTGTTTGAATGAGATTAAAAAAGGGACAAGTAACTATTTTTGTATTAATTGGAATATTAGTTTTATTGATTGTGGGTTTTATTTTTGTTGCAAACAAGATGACTGTTGAACAAGGGATTGAGGAGAGTACTCAACAAACTGTTGCAAAGGCAAAAGAGCCGTTAGAGGAATATATTGATGTTTGTTTGCAAAGTGTTGTTGAGAATGGTTTATTAACAATTGGTTTGCAAGGTGGGTATTACTCTGTTCCTTTGAATAGGTTTACTACAATATACACAGATGTTCCATACTATTATGATGACGGTGATGTTTCTTTAGTTCCTTCAATGGATGATGTTGAAGATAGTTTATCACAGTATATCACTAATAATCTTATGAATTGTTTAGGTGGTTTTGAGACTTTTAGAGAGATGGGATATACAATTGAGACAGGACTAATGGTTGTTGATACAAGTATTATGGAGGACAGTGTTAGTGTTGTTCTAGATTACCCTGTTACTTTAAAATCAGAAACAGAGGTTAAACCTTATGAGATGTTTGTTTATCAGTATGATATTAATTTGAATACTGTTTATTCAGTAATGAACACACTTATGACTGATGTTATTACAAATCCTTATTATTCACCGTTAAGTTTAATGTTGGAGTTGGGCCAAGAACATGGTTTTCAGATTGATACATTGACTTATGAAAATTCAAGAGTGTTTGTAATTCAAGATTTAGAAACACAGATACAAGGAGTTCCATTTATTTACTTATTTGCAACAAAGACTTCAGGTGAGAATATAATGCCTGTAATTGAGATGGATGAGATTGTCGCAAATGTTGGAGAAGAGTTTAATGGAGAGGTTAGCGCTTTTGACAGAGAAGGAGATGTTATGATGTATTCTGTTGAAATTAATGATATTGGGTTGGCAGTGAATCCTTATTCAGGTGAGATTGAGTTTATTCCTGATACTATAGGGGAGTATACTGTTATGATATTTGTTTCAGATGGTGTAGATGAAGCTTCGAAAGAAGTTACAGTGAGGGTGGTATAAATGAAGAAATTATTAATCTTTGGAATTTTGTTTGTTATAATGTTGATGGGAGTTAATGGGTTGGATTGTAGTCCTGGAGGTTATGATGAATCAAACCCACAACTTACAACTACTTGTTCACAAGCTGAGGAGTTAGGGATATCTCATGTTCCAGGCGGTGTGATCATACAAGATGATGGTATGATATCTACAAATGGTGCAGATATTACTGATATGTTGGCTGAGTTAGATGGACAGGCTCTTAATATTCAAGGTGACGCAGTTATCAGTGGACAAAAAGTTAAGATTGGTGGTACTGTGACAGTCGATGGTAGTGATATTGTAGTGGCTCAAGATTCGTTTATGGAGCTCCCAGATGGTACAGAGATGCAGGGAGGAATTGTTGATCTTTCTGCTAAAACAGTTAGGTTAGAAGATTTTGGTACATATACAGATGAAAGTACAGGATTAGTTGTTGCTGATAATGCTGTAATTAAATATGAGTCAGATGAGATCTCTGTTCTTGAAGGTGGAACTGCAAGTTATACTGATACAGGAGGAAGTGCTGTTGTTATTAATGGATATAGTGGGGGTGTTGGTGTGAGTTGTGCATCTGCAGGAAGTTGTACTGTTGAGACAGAGCACCAGGCTGTTGCACTTGCAGACTTTGGGCAGGATGTCGATGTATCATTTAATAATGCTGGTTTTATGGAAGTTAGTTTTAGTGCAGATGGAGGTAGGTTGACTTTACCTCCTGGAGGAGATGTTTATTTTAGTGATACTGATACTGGCAGTGCGGATTTTATGTATATTGGTGATGATGGACAGGTATTGAATTTTGATGTTGGTAAATCATTTGATACTGTTGTGTATATACAAGGCAATCAGATTGCAATTAATGATATAAGGATTACAAATAATGAACATCATAGTGCAGATGGCGGAGTTAGTCGTACTCTGGATTCTTCAAATACTTTGAGGGTTTACAGGGATAGTGGAGTAAATATTGAAGGGGAGTTTGATGGTGAGTTGGTAATTGATCATCCTGTTGAAGGAGGAGCTCAGGCAGTGTTGGCTAGTGGTGAGGATGTTTATTTCTCTATTGTTGATGATGAAATTTATTTAGGATTTGATTCTGTCGGCGAGGGTTCTAGGTTTGCAGATGCAACACTGAGTTATGCAGATTCATCTGGTTCAATTTCTGTTACTCCTGAAGGATCTATGTCTATGAATGGAAGGTTTAAGGTTGAGACAGATGATGGTGTTGTTTTAGCTCTTGGTAATCCTGGTGCTGAGTCTAGTGTATATTCACATGGCGATATTCTTAGAGATGATGATGGATCTCTTGTACGTGTTGATGTAGATACAGGTTCTGCTGAATATGTTGGGAGAGTTATAGAAGGGAATGATGTTGCTTTAGAGTTTGGAGATGGAGACTTAAGGAGTGCGATTGTTTCTGACGGAATGTGTACTATTGATGATGAGAATGGTCTTGAGATGGTACATGCAGAATTTTCTGGTGATTTACAACAGATATACTTTGCAGGAAATCTTCCTTCTGAAGATGTTATGGAAAGTAGAGCTTCTGTTTATTTTGATGAACAAGGGAATTATATTGTTGGAGCAAATGCAGATAGAATGTCTATTGATAATGGTGGATCTATACAGATTGTTGAGTATGGAGATGTTAGAACAGGAAAAGGTAGTGGCTATACATCATTTTTTGTTCAACCAGAAGATGTAATGACTGTTTTTCTTCAAGATGATGATACTGCTTTGACAGCTTTTGTAGGTCAGTTAGAAGGGATGGATGATAATCAGAGAGCTGTTGCAGCAGAGTTTATGGGCGGATACCAAGATGCATTGTTGTCAGGAAGTGTTGACGATAGTGATGATGCTGTTTCGGGTACATACTCTGATGTGTTTGACATGGTAGATGATGAAGAGTTTATGGCAGCTTATATGGCTTTAGATCATAGTGGGAGGGATGAAGTTGTTAAACTTGCTGCGATGGAATATGGAGTATATGCTGAGGATGGTTATACGATGGCAGATGCAATGGTTGGAGCTTTGGCTGATCATGAATTTTATTCTTCAGCAGATATTGATTCTGCTTGGGTTAGTAATAATCCTATTGAAGGAAGGTCTGTTGCTTATGGTAGTAGAGATGCATTGTTACTTGGGGATGCTGTTGCTGCTTTAGATGCGGCAGGAAATATAAATGATGATGAACTTGCTGCATTGATGTTTCCTTCAGATTATCCAGAGGCAGAAGCTCAAAGGGTTGCACTAAAATATGATGGTGTTCCTTTTTCATCAGATACAGCTTTGGGATTAAGTGACCCTGTTCTTTCAGATGAGTTGGAAGATGCTGTTGCCGGTGTACAAAATATGGATAACTTTAGAGATACAATGGTTGAAATATTTGGTGACCCAGATCTGTTAAGTATGAGTAATGATGATATTTATACAATGATTGCTGCAGATAATGGATGGGAAAATCTTCCAAGAGATCAGTTAGAAAAAAGAGTTGATAACGGGTTGGAAGGAAGAGGTTTATTTGCAAGACAGGTGCAGAGTTCAAGAGATGAGATTGTTCTTGCAGGCGGTTCATATGGTTTGCAGCAAGATTTAGATTATGCGTTGGAGCAAGCTGATGAAGTTCTTCCACCAGAGCCGTATGAATCTGGATTGAGAGCTCCTCCTGAACTTGAGTTAGGGACTATTAGTGATGTGCAAGGTATAATGAGTGCCGTAGATGGGTATGATACTGGTATAGTTGATACTAGGGTGCAAGAGAACGTACTTATACCTTATTTTGAGACTCAGGTAGAAAGAATTAATGGGCTTGTTGGTGATGGGGATATTGGTGATGCAGGAATGCAAGCAGATGCTTTAGATAGAATGCTTGAAATTTATGTATTTACTGGTGAAATCACCCAGGATGAAGCAGATAGAATAATGGGAACGGTTCACGAGCAAGCAACCTCAGGTTTTAATTAATTTTTTATTTTTCTTTTTAAATATTTCTGGTAATCTTTATATAGTAGTGTAACTTCCTAGGAGTAAGTGGGGGGATAGTTTGGGAAGGATATATGGGATAGCGTTTGCATTGTTTTTAGGTGTTTTATATTCAGGAGATGTTAATGCAGATACTGTTGAGTCTGAGTCAGGTGCTAATGGAGCTAGTTCAGAATGTATTGAAGATTGTTTAACTATTTCTATTAGAAAAACTGATGATGTTAGCGGTTTAATAGAATTATACAATGGAAATGAGTTAGTGGATAGTTATGATATCTCTCATGGGGGTGCTTTGACACCTGAAGGAGAGTATAGGGTTACTGACGTGAATCGTAGAACTGCAGGTTGGTATCAGTCGATTATTCTTACGTCTGAGGATGGTGTTGAAGTTGCTATGCATGGTTTGTACCAAGGTACATCAAGTAGTATGCCAAGAAAAGGGGAGAGAACTGCTGGTTGTGTCATGTTAGAAGAGGTTGATAATGTTATTCGTTTTCTTGATCAATATTTTGGTGGTTTAGATGAACAAGGAGATCATCATTACACATTACCTAGACCTAATGCTGTTAGAGTGGAAATAAGTAGGTAAAATTGAAAACATTCAAACTTAAGGCAAGCTTAAGTAGAGTATTTCCATTAAAATTGAAAACATTTATAAACCAACTCTTAATCTGTATATAAATAGAGTTCCCGTGAACTATTTGCCTTTAATGGTTGATAGGAGGGTGGAGGAAAAGAATGGATAAAAATAAGCTTCAAAATGCGCTTAAAAAGGTAAAAGAGAGCGCAAATAAGCGTAATTTCAAGCAAAGTTATGATTTAGTGGTTTCTTTACAGAATTTAAACCTTAAAAAGCCAGATCAGCATGTAGATAAGTATGCTAGTCTTCATTATGGAACTGGAAAAAAGAAGAAAATATGTGCTTTTGTGGGTCCAGAATTGAAGGACGAGGCTTCAAAAGTATGTGATTTAGTTATTATACAAGATGATTTTCAAAAATATTCTGATAAAAAGAAGGCTAAGGATTTAGCAAAGGAATATGATTATTTTATAGCTCAGGCCAATATTATGGCAAAGGTTGCTACTAGTTTTGGTAAGATTTTAGGTACAAGGGGAAAGATGCCAAATCCAAAGGCAGGGTGTGTTGTACCTCCAAAGGCTAATTTGAAACCTCTTTATGATAAATTACAGAAAACAGTAAGAGTTATGGTAAAGACTCAACCACAGTTTCAGTGTATTATTGGGAATGAGGATTCAAAAGATGAAGAGTTATTAGATAATGCTGAAACAATTTTGAAGCAATTAAAAAACGCTTTACCAAATCATGAAGCAAATATTAAAGCAGTTTATCTTAAATTATCAATGTCAAAACCAGTGAAGGTAAAATAAAATGGCTCCAAAAGCAATAATTTCACCAGAAAAGAAGAAAGTTGTAAAAGAGTTTGTGAAATTACTAGAGGAATATCCTATTGTTGGGGCTGTAAATATGGAGAATCTTCCTACAAAACAACTTCAGAACATGAGAGCTCAGTTAAGGGGCACTGTTGTTATGAAGATGACAAAGAGGAGATTGATTAGGATAGCGATTGAGAGTGTTAAAGATAAGAAAAAAGGTGTTGAAGAGTTAATACCTTGTTTGAAAGGAATGCCAGCATTACTTTTTACAAAAGAAAACCCGTTTATATTATATAAAAAATTACAAAAAAATAAATCAACAGCACCTGCTAAAGCGGGTCAGACAGCACCAAAAGAGATTGTTGTTAAAGCAGGACCAACACCTTTTGCTCCAGGTCCGGTTATTGGAGAGTTAGGTGCAGCAGGAATAAAAGCAGGTATTGATGGTGGAAAGGTAGTAATCAAAGCAGACTCAGTTGTAGCAAAAGAAGGAGATGTTATTGATGCAAAACTTGCTGGGTTATTGACTAGATTGGGTATTGAACCAATGGAAATTGGTTTAGATATAACGGCTGTTTATGAAGATGGTTCAATATTTACTAGAGATGTTTTAGCTGTTGATGAAGAAGAATATGTAAACAATGTTTCACAGGCAAGCAAATGGGCATTTAATTTGGCTGTGGAAGCAGGAATAATGACGACAGAAACTACAGAGTTCATGGTACAGAAAGCATTTAAGGATGCAAAGAGTTTAGCAGGAGAAGCAAATATTTTATGCAGTGCGACTGTCAATGATGTTTTGGCAAAAGCAAATGCGCAAGCAGCTTCATTAAAGAGTGAGGCGAAGTTAGATTAATAATCCTTATTTAATGGATTAATGGTTACGGAGGATGAATAAAATGGAATATGTGTACACGGCAATGTTGATTCACAAAGCAGGTGGCAAAGTTGATGAAGCTACTGTTAAAAAAGTTTTAGAGGCTGCAGGTGTTAAACCTGATGAAGCAAGAGTAAAAGCTTTAGTTGCAGCACTTGATGGCGTTAATATTGATGAAGCTATTGAAAAAGCAGCATCAGTTCAGGTTGCAGCAGCAGCTCCAGCAGGAGACGCAGCTCCAGCAGCAGAAGCTAAGAAAGAAGATAAGAAACCAGCTGCAGAAGAAAAGAAGTCAGATGAACAAGCAGCAGCAGGACTTGGCTCATTGTTTGGGTAGAGTGTTAAGCAAGCTTAACACTTTGAGCCTCCCCATATTTACTGTAACATGGGATTGGCCCGCCCCGACAACTGATTGATCACCTAGCAGAATTGACCAATAAGTGATTTGGTGTTTCTAAACACCTTTTTTGTTTTCAACGATAGTATGTGAGGAATATGTTAGATAAAGATAAGAAAAAGGAACTGTTAAATCAGCTCAACGAGAAAAAGAAGAAGATTCTAGATCTAAAATCAAAACTTAATGAACTGAATGATCAAAAAGAGCATTGGTTTCATAAGAAAGAAGAGATTTCTAAGAAAATAAGGTCACATATATCGACTATTAAGAATTCTAAAAGAGAAAGAAATGTATTTACTAAACAGGTTAAAGATTCTAAAGGTAAAAGAGAGGATCTAAATAAACAGATAAAAGATAAGATTAATGAAGTAAAGAAATTAAATAAAGAAAAGAAAGATATTGCTACAAAATATGGTATTGAAGGAGATCCTTCTGCTTTAAAATCTCAGATAAATAAATTAGAACAAAAGATTGAGACAGAGCCTATGTCATTTGATAATGAAAGAAAGATAATGAAGAAGATAAAAGAGATGAAGAAAAAATATGATGAGGCTTTGAAAGTAAGTAATGTCTGGAAAAAGATTCATGATGTTTCAAAGGATATTGATAAGTTGAAGAGGAAAGCTGATTCATCTCATAAATCTATACAATCAAAAGCGAAGGATTCTCAAGAGAAACATGAAGAGATGGTTGGTGCTTCTAAAGAAGTAAATGATCTTAAAAAGAAAGAAGAGGAAGCGTATAAGAAATTTCTTGATTTTAAAGCACAATTTACAAAACTTAATAATGAGTTAAAGGAACTACTTCCAGGTATAAATAAGATTAGAGGAGATTTAGACTTAGATAAAAAAGAAGCAAAGAAAATAAAAGAGTTAAAGAAACAGAAAACATTGGATGAGAAAAGAAAGGAAGTACAAGATAAATTGAGTTCTGGTAAAAAAATTACATTAACTACTGAAGATTTGTTAGCATTTCAAGGAATGCAAGATAAAAAATAAAAGAATTATAATTTCTCCATGAAGCTACATTTGCCACATGTTCTTCTGTTTTTGTGTTCTGCCATGAATACGCCAGCACCACATTTTGGACAAGGTTTATTCTTTCTTACTGCTTTTTCTCCCTCTACTTTGTATGTTGTCCATATTTGAGAAGGTTTTTTCTCTGCTTTTTTCTTTTTTCCCATTTAATTCACCTCCGGTGAATTCTAATTTTCACGTTTCGCGAAAATTTAATTTGTCTTTTTATTTTTATTCACCTTTTGGTTCTTCCTTTGGTTTCTCTTCCTTCTTCTCTTCAGGCTTTACTTCTTCTTTTGGTGTCTCTGCTGGTTTTTCCTCTGCTTTTGGTTCTTCTTTCTCTTCAGGCTTTACTTCTTCTTTTGGTGTCTCTTCGGGCTTCACTTCTTCTTTTGGTTTAGGTGCTTCTGTCTTTTCTTCCTTCTTCTCTTGTTTTGTATGTTTTTTTATTAGTGTTTCTAACTCAAGTGTTTTCATTGCTTTTTCGTCTTTATAGACGTGACAAATTACTTTTGCTTTTTTTGAACCATATCTTTGGTAAATATGTCTGATAACCACTAAATTAGGATCTGCAGAAACTTTTTTTGCAACTAATTCTTTTAATTCTAACCTTGAAGGGGTTTTTCCTTCAAAATATGCCATTGCACTCACTCTTTGTCTTGATAAGAGTGGTGTGTCTTTCTTTTTTAGAATCTCTATGTCTTTCATTTATATCACCATTATCTCGCTTTTATAGCGTATTCTCCGTTAACATTAATTCCTATCTTTTGTGAAATCATTGATTTTTCTGTATTGATGATATTCACTCTTCCTTGCCAGTTGGTTGAGAATTGTTTTGATTTACAAATTGGGCATGTGTCTCCGTCAACAAATACCTTGCATTTTTTACATACTTTTTTCTTTGCCATTTAATTTACCTCCGGTAAATTCCAAATTCCACTTTGTAGAATTTGATTTCCCTCCGGAAAATTGTAAAATTTCACTGCGTAAAATTTTTAATTACGTCTTGAAAATTTATTTACCTTTCTTTTTAGTAGCAGGTTTGCCTGCTTTTTTGTTTTTTTCTTCAATCATCCATTCAGGTTTTCCTAAACCTGTTTGTCTCATTGTTAATCCTAATTTGGGATTAGTTGGATCTTTGTAACTGATTGCAATAACTCTTGCTCTGCAGTTATCTCCAACTTTAAGTGATCTCTTTGTTTCTTTTCCTAAAAGAACTTTTTCTTTTGAGAAACTTACAAAATCATCCATTGTTTGTGAAACATGAATCATTCCTTCTATTGGACCAATTGACATAAATGCTCCAAAGTCTGCGATATCTTTGATTTTTCCAAGAACAACTTCTTGTAGTTCAGGTTTAAAATTTAGTATCTCAAACTTAGCTTCATAGTATGGAGATCCATCTCCAGGAATTATTGTTCCATCTTGAATTTTAATTACCTTACTTACATCAATAACAATGCCCATCTCTTTTGAGATGTATCCTTCGTACTTCTTTTTTATTTGCTTTATTACTGCTGCATTCAGGTCTAATCCAAATAGATCTGGTGTTACTCTGATATGATCTTTTATTGTTGTTCTATAGTACATTTTTCTCCCTCATATTAATTCTAAATATTTTTTTTGCCTTAGGAATATGACTTTTTTGTTTAATGTTTTTATCCTGTTTTTTAATTCTTTGTCTTGTGTGGCTATTGTATAACCTTTTTTGGTTAAATCAATTAGACAGTCGTCTACGTATTTTTCAGAGTCAATGGTTAGTATTTTAATATTTTTTGCTTTTAATAGTTGTAATGAGAGAGATGCTGCATCTTTGTGTTTTCCTTTCTGTTCTTTGATGATCTTATTTAGCTCATCTATTGTCTTGTCGAGGACAAAAAGTTCATACTTTGTATGTATTATGCGGTCTATCTCATCGAATATGTCAATTTTTAATGATGCTGGAAGTATTGTAAAATTGGTGTCTAAGATGATTTTTTCCATATAAGGCGTTTATATATGTTCCTTTATAAATGTTGGTGTTATTTATATCACAACATTTATATATCAGTATAGCAAAAGATATACTGTATGATATTTGGATCTGGTTATCAAGGGCCTATGCGAAGTTATCATGCTAGCCCTGCAGGCTATTTAGGTAGTTTTAGTCACCCTGTTTCTGATGATGGGCAGAAGATTGAAGGGAGTATAGATGGTTCTGGCGCTGTTGGCGTTGCTGATATGGGTATGAGTGTAACAGAAGGAGCTAGGTTCGGAAGTTTAATCCAAACAGCACAAAATGCCATTAGGTTAGGTACTGGTGCGATTGAACTAGCAACTATCCAGGGTGGAGCAGAACCTGGCGGAGCTGAGAGTTATGGGCATGAGGCAAGACAGGCTTTGAGAGAGTTAGCTAGAGCTAATAATGTTTATTTTACAAGTGTTCATACTCCAACTAATTCGGTTGCTAATTTATCTGGATATAATCCACAGGAGAGAGGTTTTAATGATGAGTTTAGACATAGAGAAATGGAAGAGGTAAAAAAAGCTATAGAATTTGCAGCAGATGTTGGTGGTGGTGCAGTGGTGGTTCATACTGGAGAGGCACAAAGAGATATGTCAACTGCTCCTTGGAATAGAGAGATTTATCCTGGGCAGAAAGAATTCTTAGGCTTTGATGAAGAACAAGGAAGACAGGTATTGTATATGGTTGATGATAGAAATGGAAAATTAATAACAGAAGTTAGAAAATCTCAAACAGTTTTTGAACCAGATTTTGAGACTACTGTTATTGATGGAAAAGAGGTTTATGTTGATCAGGATGGAAACCCGTTACAAGATGAAACTGATTTTGATAATTTATTTAGGAGGGTTCCAAAATGGGATTCTGGCGGAACAAAGTTTAAGACAAAAAGAAGAGATTGGCAATTTTTTGTAGATAAGGCTGCAAGATGGAATCAAAATCATCCAAGAGAGGATGGGAGAGACTGGACTGCAGAAGATATATTTTTTAGAACACAGATGGAAACTAGAGTATTACAACATAGAGGTCATTCTCTGTTTTATGGTAGAAGTTATGAAGAGTCACAAAGGGCAAGAGATGAGATGTTGAAAGCCTATGATCATTATAAAAAATTAGAGGATAGTATGTCTCCTGAAGAGTTATGGAAGGTTATGGAACAAGATTCTAAAATGGGGAGACATGGTTATGGTGTCATGGGGAAGTTTGTACCAACTGAAGGTAAATTACCTACACAGATCATAAAAGAAGCAATTCATCAACAAAACTTAGATTTAAAACACATTAGAGAGGCTTCAGCAGCAGCAGATGCAGAAGCTGATCAGATTATTGAAACATTAGAACATGTTAAACCTGCACAAGTTTATGCAAAAGAGATTACATCAAAATCTTATGCAGAGGCTGGAATTCTTGCAATGGAACAGACAAAGAATAATCCTTATGCAAAGAGAGATATATTTGTTGCACCAGAAAATTTATGGCCTGAGATGGGTTATGGTACACATCCAAGGGAGTTGTTGGAGTTAGTTACTGTTGCGAGAGAGAAAATGATACAGTTTTTGACTGAGAAAGAGATTCCAAGTAGGCAGGAAATGAGGGATGAAGAAGGTAATTTAAAGATGGAGATTAATCCATTCTATACAGGGATGAATAAAAAGGATGCACAAGAGTATGCAAAAAGACATATTAAAGCGACATTTGATACACAGCATTTAGGAATGTGGTGGAAACATTTTCAACCTATGCCTGGTGAAACTAAGGATGAAAGAAAAGGAAGATTTATGACTTGGTTTAAGGACGAAGTAAAAAATTTACATGAACATGATATTATTGGGCATATTCATGCTGTTGATAGTTTAGGTGGTGGACATCATCACTTACCTGTTGGACAGGGAGATTTGCCTATTAAAGAGATGTTAGAATGGATGAGAAGAAAAGGTTACAAGGGAACTATGATTTCAGAAGGTCATGAAGAAGATGGAAGATTTGGTGCAGGAAGACAGATGACTGAAACTTGGAGTCATTTAGGAAGTAATATGGTTGGGTTAGGTTATGGAATGGGTGCTCCAGCTCCAGCATTTTCAGATGTACATCATTCTTATTTCAGAAGTATGCAGAATCCTTATTTTATATTTGGTGCTTATTCTCCAAGCAATGATTGGCAGCTATGGACCCAGGTTCCGATGGAGTGAACGTTTTTATTGGTAGAATTTATTTCTTTTCTAATTTCTTTTTATCCTCCTCTTGTAAGAAGTTTTCTTTTGAAATTATTGATTCTCCAAGATTATTTTCAATATCTTTTCTTGTTCTTTTTGCAATGCTTCCCCTTTTATGGCAGAGTCTTTGCATCTGTTAAATCCTTGGGAGTCTTTTTTTCTTGTAATGTCTGTGGTTGCTTTTTCACCAATCATATTAAGAATTAATTCCCAATCGCCCATGTGATCTCTTAGATTTTGGTTTTTCTTTGTCAGTCCTTTGAATTGTTTATATTCTGAGATTGTTTTTCCAAAACTAGCTTTGGAGATTTCGTTAGTTAGAATTGCAAAGTCTTTTTGTTCTTCAATTCCTCTATTTTTCCACTCATCTGTTAGTTCTTGTCTTATTGCTATTCCTCTTAATCTTTTGTCAATCCAATCTTTTGGATAACCTTTTAGTTCATAGTATTTCTTTACTCTATCTTGTGCAATTTCTGGGTTTTCTATTTCTTCAATTCTTTCGTATCCGACTTGAGCTAGCCATTGTTTGAATGGTTCTGCTTTTTTTGAAGGTATTGATTGGATTATCCTAAACATTGACTTAGTGTTAGCACAGTCCGTAAGTCTCATTTTGCCATCAGGAGCTTCTAGTTTCAACTGTCGACAATTTGTCGATAGTTCAATTCCATGTTCAGATTCTCTCTTTTTCAATCTATACCAATAATCTTTAGCGTCTACACTATCTGTAAGGGCTAAAACAACATCTATTACTGAGAAATACCATTCGCCACTACACCTTATTCTTCTGATCTGTTTTCCTTGGAATACTATTAGTTTGTTCTTTTCCATCTAATTTTAGATGATTAGTTCATATATAAAACTGATTATTTATTGCTAGAAAGTTGTTGTCAGATTGTGTTTAGGACTATTGTGTGGTTGTAACTAGCTAGTTTTCCACTCGTTAGAGCTGTGGTCTGCGTAGAAATCTATTTGAGGATTGCAAACTTTTGTTTTCGGATTAATTGCTTTTTTATTCTTTTTTGCGCATTCTGGACAGAAAATAAATTTCTTGAATGTGTGAGAAATACTTTTTCTTTTTTGATGGTCTTCACAGATGTATCTGCCGCAATGATCACAGAATGTGTCGGTATGTGATTTGCAGATATAACATCTGCCATCCCAATGGTAGTGGAATCCCATCTTAATTAAGATTTATTTTTTCTTTTTAACTAATTCATCTAGTTTATCTGTTGGTTTTGCTTGTGCTTGTGCAGCTTTTGCTTGTGCTTCAAGGTCAACACCTAGATCTTTTAAGGATTTAATATGCATTTGCATTAGTTGTTCAACAATATTAAGAATCTTCATCATTTCTTCTCTTTCTTTTGCTAATGTTGATAATGCTCCTTTATGAAATCCAACTTGTTCATCTTTACTTGTATTTGCTTCTTCTGTCATTTTGACACCTCGTGTGTTATTTAATAAGAGAAATATCATAACTTATATATAAATATTGGGAATCGAAAGTTTTATATATAATGTTCATGACTTTCAGTAGTTATGGAAAGAAGTAGAAAGGTAGGATTAATACCAAAGGCGCCAGTGGCGAGAATATTAATGAATTCAGGGGCTAAGAGAGTTAGTGCAGATGCTGTGGACGCATTTGTTGATGTGTTGATTGATTTAACTGAAAGAATTGCAACACAATCAGCAAAGATTGCAAAGCATTCTGGAAGAAAGACTGTACAAGAAGGAGATGTTAAGTTAGCATCTAAGTGATGTTTTTGAATGCGTTTGCTTCAAGTTTTGTTTTAGCTTTATGACATTCTTTGCATAATGTTCTTAGGTTTGATTTATTAAATGGGTTGATTTTCCCTCTTACTGGGATTATATGGTCAATGTCTAATTTAGATTTTCTAAATCTTTTTTTACATATGTTGCATTTGTATTTATCTCTTCTTAGAATGGCTTTTCTTACGAAATACCAAGAGTGGTCTTCATTGAATGTGTTCATGCACTCTTCTGAGCAGTAGTTTCTTCTAGTTTTTGGAACTATGTTTTCACAGTTTCTACATATCTTATTTCCGTTTAGGTCTATCTTGTTTTCATAGTCTTTTATTCTTGGAAAGCGCATGGAAATATTGTAATTTGCTTGTTTTTATGTTTTTTGATGGTTAAATTTATATATCAATTATATGTAATTCTTTGTATGTTAATTGCTTTATCATTATCAGCTATTGCTTTGTTAATAATGTTCTTGTTATATTGGAAATTCTATTTTCTTAGGGATCCAATCCGAGCTATACCTGCTGATGAGAATTTAGTTGTTAGTCCTGCTGATGGTCGAGTTAGTAGAATAATTAGGTTTGGTGGGAAAAAGCTAGAGATTGACAAGGGGTTATTGGGAAGAATAAAGACAATGACTAATGATGTTGCAAAGAAAGGTTATCTAATAAATATTGTTATGACTCCGTTAGATGTTCATTATCAAAGATCTCCTATAAGTGGGCAGGTTGTTAATATAAATTATAAAAAAGGTAAATTTAGGAATGCGATGTTGGATTCTAAATCTTTGAGATGTTTGAGGAATGAGAATAACCAGATATTAATCAAAGGAAAAATAAAAGCAAAAGTAATACAGATTGCTGGTGTGTTAGCAAGAAGAATCAAATGTCATGTTAGAAAAAAAGACAATCTTTTAAAAGGACAAAGACTAGGATTAATTAATCTAGGAAGTCAGGTGTGTTTAATAATACCTGAGATAAAAAAATTGAATATTAAAGAAGGCCAGTATGTTTATGGTGGAACAACTGTTGTAGGTGAGATTAAATGAAGATGTATAAATTATTGAAATTAGCTGATTTTGTTACAATGGGGAATTTAGTTGCTGGTCTGATCTCTGTAATTTATTCAATTAAACAAAACTTTACTATTGCTGTTATTTTTATGGTTCTTGCTGTTATTTTTGACGCTTTAGATGGGAGAGTAGCTAGATTGTCTAAGAATACAAAGATAAAAAAGGATTTTGGTAAGGAGTTAGATTCTTTAGCTGATGTTGTTTCATTTGGTGCTGCTCCTGCAATATTTGGTTATTGTTTAGGTTTGAGAGAGTGGTATTTTGTTGTTATATTGTTATTTTTTGCAGTGTGCGGGATGTTAAGATTAAGTAGGTTTAATATTTTGAATATTAAAGGATACATTGGTGTGCCTATAACTGTGAATGGTTTATTATTTCCTGTTTTGTATCTGATTTATTATTATGTGAACTTTCCATTATGGGTTTTTGCGATTTTTTATTTGATAATGGCTTTTTTAATGATTTCATCAAAGAAATTTAAGAAAATTTGAGGTAAAAATGAAAGAGTTTTGGGTATTATTGATTGCATGTGGAATTGGAACATTAATTTGTCAGATAATCAAGTTCTTATTAACTGTTGTTAAGAAGAAAACTGATTATAAAATGTTAGTTAATGCAGGTGGAATGCCTTCTTCACACTCTGCGTCAATGGTTGTTTTGAGTTTATTGTTGTATTTAATAAATGGACTTAGTTTGTTAACTGCAATGGCTATAGTGTTAATGTTTGTTATATTTAGTGATGCTTATAACTATAGGCATAAGTTGTCTGAGATTTTTGTTGGGATTTTGATAGGGGTGGTTATCGCTTTGGTTACTTGGGGTGTGTTTTTATGATTGATTTTGTTTTGATGTGTTTATATCTGATTTTACCTGGGGCTGTGGCGAACATGGTTCCAGCAATGTTTAGGAATTGTTTTAAAAAATATGCTTATCCTGTTGATTTTGGGCTAAAATTTAGAGGGAAAAGAGTTTTAGGTGCAAACAAGTCTTACAAAGGATTGTTATTGGGTGTAGTTGCTGCAGTAATTGTTGCTTTTATTCAAAAGATGTTGTATGTTTATCCTTTTTTCCAGAATATAAGTTTTATTGATTATTTTTCTGTTAATTTTGTTTTGTTGGGATTCTTATTGGGTTTTGGTGCGTTGTTTGGTGATTTAGTTGAGAGCTTTGTTAAGAGGCAGTTTAATGTTGCACCTGGAAAGCCTTTTATTCCATGGGATCAGTTGGATTTTGTGTTGGGAATGATTTTGTTTATTTCTTTTGTTAAGGTGCTGACATGGCAGATGTTGTTGTTTTATGTGCTTGTGATTCCTTTTTTACATGTATTGTTTAATCTGATTGGGTATGGTTTGGGTTTGCAGAAGAATAAGCTATAATCACTTCGATTCCAGTTTTTCAGTAAAGAACTTTTCAAATTCATCTATTTCGTCTTTTAGAACATCTATTTTCTTAGTTAATTTATCTATTTGTTTACTATGATCTTTTTGTTTGTTGTTTTTCATTAGTTTTTCTAAATAATCCTTTGTTACCATGTTTTTTGGTGTTTTTTCTTCTTTGTCTACTAGTTCTGTGAAGTATTTCTCATATTCATCCATCTCTTTCTTTAAATCTTTTATTTTTTGAGAGTTTTCTTTTACATGTTCTTTGTAGTCTTTTTTTGTGCTTAGGTTTTTTGTTATTTTGTTAAGTGTTTTTTCAACAAAGTCTTTTGTTGCTATCTTTTTATCTATTTTTTTGTCCTCTAATTTCTCACTAAAGTATGATTCTTGATCGTCAATGTCTTTTTTTAGGTTTGTTAGCTGTTTTGTTAGTGAGATCATCTCTTTGTCAAACTCTTTTTTTGTTACTCCTGGTGTTTTTAACTTCGATATTTCTTTTTTTAGGTCGTCTTTTGTGATAAAACTTTGTTTTATGTTGTCTAACTCAACACTATCAGATTCGATTGAATTTAATCTTTGATCTAGTTTCTCTGTGTTATCATTCATTTTTGTTAATGTCTTGTTTAATTCTTTAGTTGAGACTGTGTTTTCTTCTAGTTTTTCTATTTTCTCTCTTAGTTCGTCTATGTTCATTAGGTTTTCTTGTTTTAAATTATTGAGCTTTAATGTTTCTTGTTCAATATGGCTAACTCTTTTTGTGTATTGGTCTAGTTTTTCTAACTCTTTCTTTATATTTCCTTTTTTCTCTAGCTCTTTGTTTAGTTTATCGATAACTTTCTTTGATTTTGATACTGTTAACATCTCTTTTTCTATACTTTCTACTTTCTCTACTACATAATCTATGTCTGACTCTTTTGTTATTAAGCCTTTTATCTCTTTATTTGTTTTAGTGACTTTTTCATTTACTTTATCGACTTCTTTGTTGTAATATGTGTTTAACTCTTTCATACCTTTAACTAGTTCGTTGTTTATTTTTGATATCTCTGATTTAAGTTCAGATGTTTGTGTGTCATTTCTGTTAATCTTTTTTATTTCATTCTTTATAGAGTTTAATTCTTTGCTAATTTCACTTACTTCTTTGTTTGAGACGAAGTTATTAGAAATTTGTTGAGTTCTTTTTGAGATGTTCTTGTCTAGGTTTGTATTTATTTGACTAATAGAATTATTTAGTTTTTTCATATCTCTTTCTATTAAAGAAAACGCTTTTTGAAGTCTTTTTTCTTGTGCTGTATTCACCATATGTCTCCCCTTTATTTAAATTTGGGAGAGAATGTTTGTTTATAAAGATTTCGAATACCAGTTTAAGAACTTTATTAAGTTCTGACGATAACCAACTAGTTTATCTCTTATCTTTGTGTCTTCTGCAAGTGTTTTTTCGTAACCATCTGGTGTAAAAATTGAATCAAAACCAAACCCGTTATCTCCTTTTGGTTCTATTGGAACTGTTCCTTTTATCTTGTTTATGAAACATACTGGGTCTTTATTAGGTGCGCAGAATCCTAAAGCTATTTTACATACTGCTTCTCTGTTTGTATTTTTAATTTGGTTTATGATTCCATTAATTCCTACCTTGTTTATTTCAACGGCAGTGTTTATTCCGGGATAACCATTTAGTGTTGTAATGAATAATCCTGTGTCTGTTGTGATTACATCTTTATTGAATTTATTTGCAGATAGTTTTGCACCTTCTTTTGCTACATGTTCGACAGAGTTCATGCTTTTATCTTCTGGATAATCATATTCAAGAATTTCAAATTTAATATTTAAATCTTTGAACTCTTTTAGAATGTTATTGAATATTTCTACCTTACCAGGATTATGGGTTACATAATAAATAGTTTTCATTTAATCCTCTAAAATTCTTATTGATGGAAGGTCTTTACCTTCAAACATCATTAATGAAGCTCCTCCTCCTGATGAAACATGAGTTACTTTGTCTTGTAAATTAAACTTTTCGATTGCTGCTGCTGAGTCTCCTCCTCCTATGATTGACTTTGCGTTAGAGTTTGCGACTGTTTGAGCAATCTTTTTTGTACCTTCTGCAAAATTATCCATTTCAAATACTCCTAATGGTCCATTCCAGATTATTGTACTTGCATGATTTAGGATTGTGGTGTAAAGTTTTACTGTTGCTGGGCCGATGTCTAATACTTGCCATTTGTCGGGAATTTGTTCTATGAGTACCACTTTTTTGTCTGCGTTATTGCAGAATTTGTTGGCGATTATTACATCAACAGGTAGTACAATTTTTGGGTCTTCTATTAATTCTCTAATTTCTGCTTTTTCATGACTAAGTCCTTCTTCATCTACCTTAGAGTCCCCTGTGTTTAGTCCTAGAACTCTTAAAAATAACATTGATAATGCTCCTCCTATAAGGATTTTATCTGCTTTTTTTAGTAAGTTGTTTATTGCAGAAATCTTATCTGCTTTTAGTCCACCTATGATTGAGACAAGAGGTTTTTCTGGGTTTTCGATAGCATTTTTTATTGTTTTTACCTCATTTTCAACAACAAATCCTGCACAACCAGGGATGTGTTCTGTTATGTTATATATTGAAGCATGTTTTCTATGAGACGCTGCAAATGCGTCATTTATATATATGTCTGCCATAAGTGCAAGTTTTCTTCCGAATTCAAATCTTTCTTTTTCATCTTTTGACTTTTCTTCTTTATTGAATCGAATATTTTCTAACATCAAGATTTCTCCTGGACTTAATGATTTTATTGCGGCTTCTGTTTCTTCTCCTATGCATGAGTCTATTTTTTTTACCTCTTTGTTTAATAGTTCTGAGAGTCTTTTTGCCAGTATGTTTGTTCTTAATTTTTCTACAATTTTTCCGTTAGGTCTTCCTAGATGAGTAATAATAATTATTTTTGCATTTTTTTCTAAGAGGTAGTTGATTGTTGGAAGAGTGAGCCTTATTCTTTTATCACTTGTTATGTTCATCTCTTCATCTATTGGTACGTTATAATCTACTCTTAGAATTACTGTTTTATCCTCAAAATTGAAGTCTTTTAGTGTTTTTAGAGGCATTTTGAGAATGTGAGTATTATGCTATTTTTATATTTATTTGTTTTTGGTTTGAGGTTTTTCACCCATAGTTTTAGAGTCTTCTTTATCTACATTACATTTTTCTCTATTTTCTTCGAAGTGGAACATTCCTTTTACTGCTCTTGAGAGTTTTTGAAGTCTTCTGTTGTCTGTCTTTAGATGTTTGTTGCCCATATATAGTTTTTTATTAATTTCCATTGAGAATATGAATACATCTGGGTATTTGGTGGAGAGATATTTCAATATGTACCCTCCTTTGTATGGTTTATTAAATACTACATTCTTACATGCGTGTGTTGTAAGGTTCTTTTTCATTGTTTCAACAATGGGCATATAGAATGCTGGGATATAGCTAGTACCAAAGCTTAGGTCTGGTCTTCCTTTTTCGTGTACCATTGAATGACCATCAAAGATTATATTAAAACGGTGTGTTTCAATTAGTTTATTTAGTACATAGTAAAACTGATCATAATTCTTTAGAATTACTTCTTTCTGTCTTTTATTTAGTTTTCCTTTCCAAATATTCTTTACTCTTTTTTCTGATTCGTTTGTGTATATTGCTCTTTCTCTGGCCCTATTTAAGTCACAAAAGAATCTTGAAAACTTGGCATTAATCCAAACTCCTCCTTTTTCTAGAACTAGTGGTCCATAAATTATGTCTGTTCCCATATCATCTTCTTGGAACCTTTTTTCTTCTGTAATCTCCATTAATTCTTGGCCATATTTTGGGACCCATTTTCCACCATGGACGGTCATAAGAAGTGTGTTGAACTGGTTTTTCTTATAATTATCATAAATCATAATTCCGTTCTTTGTTATTGTTAGATTTGTTTTGGGGTAATCTTTGTAATATAACTCAATGTCCTCTTTTACTGACTCGTATAACTCTTTTTCTGGAAAGAATTCTTTGAACCATATTGTGTTCTTCTTCCTGTGGAAATAAGCTATTGTTCCGTCAAGAACATCTATTGTTCTTTTGTATGAGTTAAGTAATGAGATAAAGTTTAAATGAGGGGTTGATTCTATTTTGTCATTTATTTTCATTAACTCGTTAAGAACTGCTGAATATGATAATGATTCTGAGAATCTTTTTTGTTTTCTTTTTAGGAATAGTAAGAACAGGCTTGATAATTTAGGAATGTGTTTGAGAAGAAATCTAGTTGTTGCAGGTTTTTTAGGTTCTTTTTCTTCTTCTGTTTTTACTTTTTCTCTTTTTGGAGTTATTTCTGTCATTTTATCCTTCTATTTTCTCTAATATTGCTTTTGTTTTATGTAAATCTTTTATGTTTTTTTCTGAATAGAATAATGCTAACTCTTTTGCATATTCCTGTGTTATCTTATCTTTGTATCCAGCTCTTCTAGCTTTTGCAAGGATTTTATCTGAGATTGTTCTCTTTTCTTCAATTGTCTTTTTTATAGGTTCTAATAGTTTGTGATATTTCTTTGGAGTGTTACTTTTTATGAATTTATAGAATCTGTTTATGTATATAGTTAACTCTTTGTTCTTGAATCCTTCATAGGCAGAGTGTTTCTGGAATTCATTTCTTACGATTGTGTGGGGAGGAATGAATATCATGTTATTTTCTATTTTAAATGCTTCTTTTACATCTATATCCATTGGAACGACAAGCATAAAATCTTGATATATTTTTCTTAGAGAATATTTCATCATTGTTGAGACTCCAAATATTTGGGATAAGAAGTTCATGTCTCCTCCCCTGTATTCTATTGTCCCATGTTTGTTAATTTTGACTGGGTTCCATGCATAATCTAGAATATTTGAAGATTTTGCGAGTTCAGTTTTTCCATAACCTGCTCTTTTTAGCAGGCTTATCCATTTTGCATGTTTTTTATTTAGTGTAGATAATAAGTCTCCGAGGGTTTGTTTGTATGGTGGGAGTCCTCCAAAAAGTTGTCTTGCCCCATACAATCCTTTCATATAATTTAGTTTTTTGCCCCCTCTGTATAAGACTGTTCTTGAGTCTTTAGCTAGATGTTTGCAGTTTACGAATGGTGAGGCCTGTAATAATGTTGTTAAAATTGGATCCATAGCAATAATAAAATTATATCCGTCAAGCATTGTTTTCTTTACTTTTGAATTTAATTTATAGTGGAGCATTTTTGTTTTGTGGTCAAACATTCCTCTTGGTAGGGTGTAATGTTGATGGAATCCACAACATAGTCCTGCGTTGGTGAATCTCTCTTTTCCAAGAACCTTTTCTTTGACAGTATACCACCCACCTTGTCTGAATGAAGGCTTATTGATTCCAAAGTAGGTTGCAAAGGGGTAGATATGTTTGTTATTTTTTTCTGCTATTTCTGTTAATTTTATATGGCTGTTTACTATCTCTTTGCTTGTTGAGCTAAGCTTTCTGTAAGGAAAGCAGATTACCTCAATCATTGATTTTGCACATTCTGCTTGAACATTTAATTTTTGTTTTTGTGCTTTTTTTAGTAATGGATCTGAGTGATCAATTGATCCATCATTATTTAGAATAAAATTCTCTGTTTCATATCCACTTAGAGAACGTTTTAATGGCTTATCATGGTCTTTTGTTGGGATAAATAGCCTAGTCAGTTTTTTAACATGTTCTTTTACCATTTTCATATTATTTTAGAATTAAATCATATATAAACTTTACTTTGATTATTGTAGTTGTTCTACTCTTTGTTGTAGTGATATTGCGATTCTTTTCATTTCTGTTGATTCTCTACCTTTCGGTACTTCTAATGGGGATATGTCTCTAATTATTGTGTAACGATTGTTGTCAGTGTAATGTAAGTTTAGGTAGTCTTCTAGGTCTTTGAATCTTTGTCTTCTGATTGCTTTTTTTACTTTTTTATCTCTCAAATGGATTCCTTCAATCTTCATTAGATATAATTTGTCTTCTTTAATTTCTATTTTATAAATTGTTGTTGGTATCCCATAATCTCGTATGTAGATTGGTTGTGAATTAATTCCTGATTTTAGATATGCTCTTTCTTGAAGTTCTCTTGTGTATTCTCCAATTAATTCTGAGAGAGTTTTGTTTTTTGGTAGTTCTGGTGTGATGCTTATGAATTCTTGGTCTTCGTATTCGTTCCATGTTGCGATATCTCGAATACTTCCTGATTCAAATCTATCTCTAGTCATTTCATCTCTTGCTTGTTCCCTAGAACACGGAGAAATGCCCATATATACAATGAGAGCTAAAGCTGAGAGGCTAATAATCCTATTCATGTATAAATGATGTATGAGATAGTTTATATGTTTTATTTCTTCTTTGGTTTAATTCCTAGTTTCTTCTCTGTTTTTGCGACCGTTAGTGTTGTTTTTACAACTGAGTCGGGGTTTAATGACATGGAATGGATGCCTGCTTCAACTAAGAATTCAGCAAATTCTGGGTAATCAGAAGGGGCTTGCCCACAGATTCCAATGTACTTGTTCATTTTATTAGCAATATGTATTACTCTTCTAATTAATGTTTTTACGGCTTGGTTTCTTTCTTCATACACATGTGCTACTAATTCAGAGTCTCTGTCTACACCTAATGTTAGTTGAGTTAGGTCGTTACTTCCTATTGAAAATCCGTCAAAATGTTCTAAGAATTCTTCTGCAAGAATTACGTTAGATGGTATTTCACACATTAGGATGATTTTTAAGTTATCTTTTCCTTTTTCTAGTCCATTTTTTTTCATTTCTTTTAGAACTAATAACCCTTCTTCTACTGTTCTACAGAACGGAATCATTAAGACAATGTTTTTTAGTCCAAACTCTTTCATTACTTTTCTCATTGCCATACATTCTAATGCAAATGCGTCTTTGTATGCAGGAGAGTAGTATCTTGAAGCACCTCTCCAGCCAATCATTGGGTTGTCTTCAGTTGGTTCGAAATATTTCCCACCAATTAAGTTTGCATATTCGTTTGATTTAAAGTCTGATAATCTTATAATAACTTTTTTTGGATAGAATGCTGCTGCTAATGTACCTACTCCTTGTGCAAGCTTATCGACAAAGAATTGTGCTTTGTTTTTGTAGCCTTCTGTTAGTTTGTTGATCTGATTTCTGATTTTATTGTCTGTTACTTTATTGAATTCTAGTAATGCTCTAGGATGTACTTTTATATATGAATTTATTATGAATTCTTCTCTTGCAAGGCCAACTCCTGAATTTGGTAAGAAACTGAATTCAAATGCTTCTTCAGGATTACCAATGTTCATCATTATTTCTGTTCTTGTTTCTGGAATTGATTTAAGGTTTGTTTTATGTATTTTGAATTTGAGTAATTTATCATAGATATAACCAATTTCACCTGAAGAACAGTCTGTTGTTATCTTTTGTCCTTGTTTTATTAGTTGTGTTCCATTCTCTGTCCCGACAATACATGGTACTCCAAGTTCTCTAGAGATGATTGCTGCATGACAGTTATTTACTAATACAGGGGTTAATTTTTCTGTGAATACTGCGTAATTGTGATTATCTGCTACAGTTATGTTGTATACATCACCAAAGCTTTCTTCTTTTAAGTCTACCATTCTGTTCATACGTAAGTCACTTTCTAATAACTCTCTTATCTTTTGTGAATTTTCTTTTTTTAGATCTTCTTCTGAGATATACAAATTTTTATCATATCTTAATTTAGTCTGACCTCTTACTTCGTCTTTATTGAATATCTGTCTTGTAGAAAAGAATCTGCTTTTTATCACTCTATTTCTTATAACTCCCTTTATTCTTTTTGTATACTTTAATATCTTATCTAATTTCTCGACAATTTGTACATTGTGGATGTTCCTATTTTTTGTGACTTGAGGTATAATTCCAATTCTAAGACAAGCTAACATAGTTCCTTCTAGAAGATTTCGATTTGAGATATAAATATTAATTCTATTATTATAAAATGTTCCGTCCCCATCAATTACTCCTGCTAAAAAATTATATGCTACTTCTTCATCGCTTTGAAGAAGGGTAGTTACGATTTGATTTTTTTGTTCATGCATATTGTATGCTATGTCTTTTGAGTATAATCTAAATGCCGTTGCTTGCCCTCTGACCTCTTTTCCTCTGATCATTCCGGTAGATATCTTTTTCTCAAAAGGAACAAAACTTTTATTGTATACTGATGTCATACAGTCTTGCATATGGTTAATGAATCTTTCTTTTTCTGGGATTTGCTTTTGAATAAATTGGACTTCTCCATGAGTTCGTGATCTGTAAATATGTCCATCCGTCATTATTCCTCCCAATAAGTATGCTAATCTCTTATCTTTTTCAGTGGTTTGATTAATCATGGGAATATGTTGGGCAATACACACCATTTCTTTGTCGAGAAGCATTTGTTTTATTTCTGTATCAACTAATTGTCTGTTTTTAATGTTGATCATTTTGTGATCCGGGGTAATTGTTAATGTGTTGTCCCTTATCTTTCCCCTAATAGAAACACTTATCTTTATTTTTTTGGATTTTTTCTTCATGGATGCAATAATTGGTTTCCATTCAATTCTCTTTGTTTGTCTATTCAATGAAGGGGTTAGTAATCCATTGTATCCTTCTTCATGAACTTGTTGCATTGTCATAAATCCTTTATTTGTTAAAATTTTGGTGTTACCATCAAAACAAGTTCTTCCTCCTCTGTTTGTAACTATTGCAGAGGCTATTTTCATAATTGGTTCCCAGTCTGGATCAGTCATATCTGTCACTAGGATTTGACCTTTTTTGAAATTATTAATGTCTTTTACGTCTTTGATTATATTTGCTGGACCTTGTCCTATTTTCATTCCTACAGCTTTTCCTTTTGCAACAATTTTTCCTTTTTGTTGTAATTTGTATTCTTCTAAAGTGTTTAAGTCTCTTTGACTCTGAACTGTTTCAGGTCTTGCTTGAACTATGAATAATTTTTTTGTTTTTCCATCTTTTGCCCATTCCATATCCATTGGTTTGAAATAGTTAGCTTTTTCTGAGTAATGGTCTTCTATAATGCATGCCCATTCTGCTAATTTTAGTACTTCTTTATCTTCTAGAACGAATTTCTTTCTATCTTCTTTGTTTACTGGAATATTTTTTACTGTTTTGTTACCTTCCGAGGCATAAATCATTTTTATTTTCTTTGGACCAACTTTTTTAGAGATTATTGGTTTGAACCCTTGTTTTAATGTTGGTTTGAAAACATAGTATTCGTCTGGGTTTACTGCTCCTTGTACAACATTTTCTCCTAGACCATATGCTCCTGTTATAAAAACAGCATCTTTAAATCCTGTTTCAGTATCAATGGAAAACATAACTCCTGAACATGAGAGGTCTGATCTAACCATCTTTTGAACTCCTATGCTTAGTCCTATGGAAAAATGGTCGAATTTTTTATCTACTCTGTATGAGATTGCTCTGTTAGTAAATAATGATGCAAAACATTTTTTACATGCGGCAATTAAATCGTGATCTCCTTTTATATTTAGATATGTTTCTTGTTGACCTGCAAATGATGCATCTGGTAGGTCTTCAGCAGTGGCTGATGATCTTACAGCGACATCTGTTCTTTTTCCGTATTCTTTGCATAGCTTTTTGTATGCTTTGATTATTTCTTGTTTTAGATCTTCTGGAAATTCTGCGTTCTTTATTAGCTCTCTTACACGATGTCCTTTATCTGCTAAGTCTCTCATGTCTTTTGTGTTTAATCCTTTTAGAATATTTTTTACTTCATTCCTTATTCCTGCTTTTTCTAATAGGTGATGGTATGAATGTGCTGTGATTGCGAAACCGTTCGGAATATTTACTCCTTTTTTTGTTAGATTTCTATACATCTCTCCTAATGAAGCATTTTTTCCACCAACATGAGGAACATCTTCAATACCTAGTTCGTTAAACCATAGAATGAACTCTTTTTCTTTGTTTTTTGGTTTTTTCTTGAATAATGCCATGTGTTGGTTTATATGTTGGGGAGTATATAAAGATTTGTTATTATTGTAGAATGGGTATGCAAAGGATTATATATCATTTATGGGTGTTTTGTTGTATGGTGTTTATATTAGAACTTTCAAAAGAAGATTTAGAATTATCTGTTTATGAGGCGAGGAGATTATTGGGTGTTAAGGGGAAGTTAGTTGAGAATTTATTATTAGTTGAAGATGTTGATGTTGATTTGGTTAAAAGGTTGGCGTATGTAAATAATTTATATGAACTTGTTGTTCAATGTGATATGAAGGATTTTGAGAAGAGTTTGAAAGGTTTAGGAAAGTTTTATGAGAAAAGTTATTGTGTTAGGAAGATTGGTGATGGGTTAAGCGAGAAAGAGATTGGGTCTTTGTTCTGGGATAGGTTAGTTGAGGTCGGTTTGAAACCTAAAGTTGACTTGTTTAAACCAAAGACGTTATTTGTTTGCATTTTTTTTAAGAATAATGTTATTGTTGGTAAATTAATATGGGGTAATGAGAAAGAATTCTTGAATAGGAAAGCTCATAAAAGGCCTGCTTTACATCCGAGTTCGTTAAATCCTAGGTTAGCTAAAGCAATGGTTAATATTTCTGCGAAGAATAACATCTGTGATCCTTTTTGTGGTTCAGGAGGAATTTTAATAGAGGCAGGGTTAATGGGGTTAAAGGTTGAGGGTTGCGATATCAATAGATTTATGATTAATGCTTGTGAAAAGAATTTGAAACATTTTGGTGTTAAATGTAAGTTAATGAGAAAGGATGCCCTGAAATTAATTGGTAAATTCGGAGCAATTGTTACTGATTTACCTTATGCAAAGAATACAAAGAATGTTGATTTGGATAAGTTGTATAAAGAGTTTTTTAAGAATGTTTATAGTTTAACTGATGTTATTGTTGTAGGTTTGCCTGATTTTGTTTCTTTGAAAGGTTTATTATATAGGTGGAAAGTTAAGAAGAAGTTTGTTTATTATTTGCATAAGAGTTTGAGTAAGGTTATTCTTGTTTTAGAGAAGAGTTAGTGGCAAGCGTATGGGTGGAGTTGTCTGATTATAGGTTCATCTTTTATTTTTATTGGGTATTTCTCCATAAGGTGGTTAAATTTGAATCCTCTATGTTCTGATCTGAATTTTCTAAATTCCCTACTTACGCTGTATTTTAATTCATGTTCTTGATGATCTTCTGCAGCTTTTCCTTTCCACTGAATTGGTCCGTTAGGTCTATCAAACCTTTCTCTTGATTTGTAGTTCGGGACTTCTTTTTTTATTGTTCTTATTAACATGTCTGCAACTATGTAATTTCCACTTGCGTCAGCATAACATGTTGCAAGATATAGAAAATCTGCGTAGATGGTTGAGTTTGGAAGATCTTGTTTTGTTTCTAACGCTTTATTTACTAATCTTTCAATGTTAGGTTCATCTCTTTTTCTCACTGTTCTTTCTGCTGTTTGTAGAATTTGTTTTAGTACCATCTTTTATTTTTTCATGTATTGTCTAAAAGCTGTTAACATTTCATTATCTTCTTTTATTGGTGGGTTAATATGTAGTCCGGAGTTATTGTTTTCTGGTGTTGTAGGTTTTTTGGAATTATAAGTTCCAGGAGCAGGGCAGAGTTTTACATCTCCTTGCATTGGATCTATTCCAAGAAGGTTTTCTCTATATCCGTCTCTGTCTAATTCTGCTGTTCTATCTATGTACTTATCATCTTTTGTTGAAACTCTTGGTGTGAGTATTAATGTGTCGGTTGCTAAGAATGCTTCAAAATATAATCCATTTTCTCCAACTTCAAATAAGTAGGTCGAGGTAAATATATCCATGTCTTTGCCTGATCCAGAGGTTCTTCTGTATTTATAATCTGCTAGTTGTCCAGGAATTAATGAATCTGCTAGTGCAGCAACATTTGTTCTTGTATCTTCGTCAGTTGTTAGTAATTCTAGTTGTTGGTCTAATGGAAGATCATTGAATCTGCCAATTAGTTCTTTCTCACTTCCTTCTGTTAGTAGTCCAGCTAGTCTTTCAGCCATATCATCCAAAGGGATTTGATATGTGGCTGTGCTAGTTGTTTCTATTCCTTGGTATTTTGTTACAGTTATACGCATTTTTATCAATTTGAAGGTAATCAAATGGGGTTTATAATACTAATTGTTATATCTATTATTTTCTATATAGAAAATAATAACAATAATATTTTTAAGGAGGTGTTTATTCCTTTCAAGAATGCCAAGAAGATATGGAACAGGAGACGGAATAAGAGGAAGAGGAGGAAGATTTAGTGGAGATTTTTCTAGTAGAGGCGGTACTCAAGCAAGATTAGAAGAGCTTGCAGATAGGACTACGGCTGCACATAATCCTAGAAATAAGTCTAGACAGGTTCCTGAACCAATCACTGTTCATGAGTATGGTGGAATTGGAGAGCTTAGGGAATTAACTAAGAATGATTGTTATCCTGTTTATAATCATGTAGTTAAACAAGGTCTTCAACCTAGTAATGCTCTTGGAAGGGCTGTTACATGTTTTATGGTTAATATGTTTTTGAATTTGCCAGGAGATGATTATTCTAGAAGAAGATATTCAAATAATGATAGAAGGGCTATGAGAGAACAGTTTGATATTTTCCGTGAGGGTTTAATGGGGTTAGAGATTCTTTTTGGAGAAAGAAGTAATCTAGGTATTGGCGGATTTAAGAAAATTACTAATTGGTATGAACATGTTGATTATTTGGTTGAGAATGTAGATCTTTATTCAGTGTCTAGATCTGATATTGTTTATGTTAATGTTCCTCCTCAGGGACGTTTTTCAAATAGAGAGGAGAAAGCGCTTGAGGCAGTGTTTACAGGGTATAGAGATGAACAAGAACCTCATTTAAGAGTTCTCAAAGAAAATGCTAGTGAGGCGTTACTTCAACTTATGTTGAATCCAGAATTAAATGATCTTGAATCATATATTGATTCTATTGGTGAATATGATTTTAGTAATGAAAATGGAGGAGTAGAGGAAGCTGTTGATGCGATTACCCCTCTTTTGAGATTATTTGATCAAATGGAGAAAGGGCAAGAACTTACAGCTGTTGAAGATTTCAAGGAGAGATATGGGGCAATGTTGCAAAAATATCCTGATCAACAAGGTTTAATATCATTGATGTCACAGGCGGTTGCTGAGGACGGTGTGTTAATAACTGAAGGAGCAGATGTAACAGAGATTCCTAACTTTAGGTTAGTTATGAGTTACAGAGATTGCTGTATGTATCAAAGAGTTAATCCAACTTCTCAATAAATTTCTTAGTTGTTTCTAAAGCCATGTCAACTTCTTCTCGAGTTGGTTTGTGGAATGCTCTTAAGAATTTGTTTCTCATTGTGTGTATTTTCCTGATTTCTTCGTCATGCGGAAGATCTTTTTCTTGGCCTAGTATATTTGCTAGTCTATTGAAGTCAAGGTTTTTATCTTCTTCTCCAAATCTCTTTTTGTATTGTTCTTTTAGAGCGTAGTAGATAGCTAGATCGCAGTTAACTAGAACGCTGCCTGAGTTTAACAATCCTTTTGCGTCCTCTTCTGTCTGTCCTGTTTTCTGACTTAGGATTGCAGCAGTTAATGCTGTTGGGTTTAGTTCAGTTGTTTCTTCTTCTGTATCCTCTTCTTCTGAAGTGTCTTGGTTGAATAATGATAGTAATTCGTTTGTGTTTTCTGGAAGGTTTACTTTTATCTCTTGTTTTGGTTCAGTTACTGGTGCTTCTTCAGCTGTAACTGGTTCTTGTGTTTGTTCTAGTTGTTCTGTTGTTTCTTCTTCTGCTTCTATTGGTTGTACTTCTTGTGTTTCTTCAGCTTGAATTGATTCTTGTTCTTTTGTTTCTATTATTGGTTGTTCTGTAGATTCTTCTGCTGTTAATGGTTGTTCTTCTTTTACTTCCAACTCTTCTTTTTCATCCCAATAATCAATTATTGGTGTTTCTTCGGTTGTTGATTCTTGTTTTTCTTCAACAGCTGTTTCCTCTTTGACTTCTTCTTCAACTTGTTCAACCTTTTCTTCATCCATGCCTAGAATATCTTGTGATTGTAGAACATAATATTGGTCATTTGATATTGCGAACTCTATAAATTGAGGTCTTCCGAATAATCTCTCTATTCTTTTGCAATGTAATGCAATATCCATTATCTGTCTTTCATTTAATTTTTGTTCTGCAGCTTTTTTTGGCGGAATAATTGATTTTTTTGTTTTGAATTTATATTTATCTAATTCAAAAAGGAAATCTTGTTTTTTTATGTCTGTATCATCTATGGCTAGTGTATCTTTGTTTAGTGTGTATCTGTCAGGCATTATGTTCCCGCTTGTTATTGCACATCCTAATCCTTTGCATGCAACAATTAGTATTTGTTCATGATTTGTTGGGTTTGTAGAATATGCTGCTCCAGATAGGTGAGAGTTGACCATGTTTTGGACTATTACAGCCATTGATGAATCTTGAATATTATTTTTCATTCTGTGTTCAATAGCTTTTGCTGTATAGAATGATGCCCAACATGCTTGTAGTGCATTTAATAATCTTTTATTTCCTTCAATGTTTAGGAAGTTTAGGTGCATCTTTGAGTAATCTTCATACCCACATGTGCTAGCTCTAACTGCTACTAATGGTCCTTTCTTTGAGTTAAGCATCTGGTTTAATTTAGTTGTATCTTCAATTAGACAGTTATAGTTTTCTAGAATTTCTTCTTGTATTGGATCTGGAAGTATTCCATTTACAATTAATTTTTGGATACCATTAGCAACATTTTGTAGGTTTTCTTTGTCTTCAAGTTTTATAGAAGATAATAAATTTCTTATTCTTATGTCTATTCCAGTATGTTTTAAGAATTTATCAAATGATTGTTTTTTAATAACAAATCCAATAGGTACTGAGAATCTATTGCATAAGGCTGCTAACCTTACTGACTTTTCCCCGACTTCGTGTATGTCATCCTTTGTTATATTTTTGAGCATTAATAAACTACTTTGCATGGTATCACCCTTTTGATACTCTTGTTTCTGTACTAAGATAAAAGATATATAAATGTTTTGATAATACTTATATACTACTTTGACTCTACTTTTGAGTATATGAAAAATAAGGTGTTGAGAGATCTGAATGAGTTGATAAGGCAGGTAGAGAATATGCCTCCTGAGTTGGTTACTGGTAAGTATGACCCTTATGATTATAAGGCTCAGAAGTTAGCTGTTTATAAAAGGGATGTTGATAAAATGTTATCTAATGTGAAGATGGATATTTTTAAGTTGTGTTTAGAATCTCTAAATAATAGAAATGAGGGAGTGATTTTTGATATTATTATTAATTTAAAGAATCTCAATGTTGATAAGGAAAAGTTGATTAGTTTGAAAGAAGCTGTTGGTTTATTGAATTATGTTAAGGTTGCAAAGCCAAGAGAGCTGGAGTTAAAGATTCCTGTGGGGATTCCTACAGATATTAGAGATGATATTGTTGCAGATATGAAAGAGTTACAGAAATCTTATAATTCTACTTGTTATAGGGCGGCTGTTATTTTATGTGGTAGGGTGTTAGAGACTGCTTTACATAGAAAGTATTATGACACAACTGGTTTTGATATTTTGGAGAAGAATCCTGGGATTGGGTTAGGTAAGTTAATTGCAAAGTTAGATGAGAAGAATGTAAAGTTTGATCCAGGATTAACACAACAAATACATTTGATAAATCAGGTTAGAATTTATTCTGTGCATAGGAAGAAAGAGGTGTTTTATCCTTCATCTGCACAATGCTATGCAATGATTTTGTATACAATGGATGTTTTGGGTAAGATGTTTTAGAAAGTTTTTTATATCACCTTCTGTAATGAGAAGTTATGAAGGCGAAATACTATGCATTAATCGGATTTGTCCTTGCTGTTGTTTTTTACTATTTATCTTCAATTATTTCTTCGATGTTTGATATTTTTAATTCTGTCCGTTATGTTCTTGGAAGCATTTATCCGTTAACATTCTTGGTTGTTTTGTTTCTATTGCTCCCTTTACTTCTGCTTCTTAGTAAGAATAAGATATGTTCTATTTTAAGTATAATTTCTGGATCTTTATTAATAACTGGTTTTGGTTTAGTCTTGTTTAAATTAGTTTTTACTGTTTCAAGAAGGTTGTTGGGCTATTCACCTTATACTTCAAATGCTTTTGAAGTTGTTTTATCCCTGTTGTTACTTGGAGTTTTTATTGTTTCTGGAGTCTTGTATATCATCGCAGGTATTAAAGCCTTGAAAGAAGGGAAGGAAGAGTAATTCTATAAGAATTCTTGTTCAACTATCATTTTATCATAAGTAGGATATTCTTTTGTAATTGCAGGTTTTATTGAAATTATGCATAACATTTATAAATGATAGGATACTTTTATATCCTAATGACAAATAAAAATATAATACAATGGATTGTGAAGAATGAAGATTTAGTAGTGCCAACTTTATTTAAACCAGTGCAATTTAGGATTATTAAGAAGCTTTCAAAGAATAAAAAGTTAACAGAGAATGAAAAAAGATATTTAAGAGGTAAGATGAAAGATAAGTTTAATGTTTTGCAGGAGTTAATGAAGGTTAATGTAATGAGAGATGAATTTAGAGTATTAGTTGATAATATTGGATCCTATTATGTGACTGGTTTAGAGGCTTTAAAACATAATGGTTATGGTTGGTATTTTGAACCAAAGATTGTGGAAGTAATAAATACTAAGATTGAGGGAAGGTTTGTTGTTAATAATAAAACTGTTAAATTTATAAGAGTTAAATCAATATCAAAAAGTAAAACAAAGATTGATAAAAAATCCGGGATTATATATGCAACAAATGAGCAAATATTAAAAGATATAGTATTCACTAAAAACAATTATACAGAATCTGTTTGGATGCAGATGTTTTCAAGATATGGGATGATGTTTGCAAAAGGATTTAAGGAGTTATTGTCTAAAAAGAGCAAAATTAATTATGCACTTTATGGGGTTTGAGAATGACAAAGATTTTGGATGTTTTAAGAAAGTTTCTTAAAGAGGTGGAAAATGATAATCCATTTAATTTAGTTTTAAAAGGAGGAACTGCTTTAGCTATTTATTATTTGAATGATCATAGGGAATCTGAGGATCTGGACTTTGATGTTGATAAGTCGTTGATTAAAAAACATGAAGAGATAATTGGTTATTTTGTTAATGTTTTGGGAATTTTAAAACAAAAACAAATTATCAATAATTTCAGGATAACAAAACAGGGTTTTGCTTCTACAGACAGATACCACATTAAACTTGAGATTGAGACATATAAAACCTTTTATACAAAAATTGATGTGGACTTTGTTGATTTACCAAAGAAGTTAGTCAATAAAGATAATCTTTTCCTATATTCCTCTGAAAGAATCTTTGTTACAAAGGCCATCACTTTTATTAGTAGAAAAGAGTTCAAGGATTTATATGATTTGTTCTATTTGGTTGGGAAGATTGATGTTAGGAAGTTTAAGAATAAAGAGAATGTTGTTAAATTGATTGAGGAAGTAATAGCAGTTGCTAATGAAGAGGATATTCTTAAGCTTTATAGATCTGCTTTTAGAAATGTCGATATGAAATTTAAGAATTTAAAAGAGTCGCAGTTGGATTCTTTTCTTAGGACAATTATAAGGAAACTTAGGGTTTTGATAAATAAATTGAAGAAATGATTATAGGAATTCCATTTCAACTATCATCTTATCAAAAGTAGGATATTCTTTGACAATTGCTGGCTTTAGTTTGAGTTGTTTAAGTTCATCTTTTAGTTTATCTACAACTTCAACAGTTGTTAGTAGTCTCTTATTATCTATTTCAATCAGTTCTTTTGGGATGTCAAAGTTTTTTATTAAGTAATTCTTTGTTTTGCTTAAATTCTTTCCGTAAATAACTCCCTTTATTAGCATTCCTTCATTGTCTACATAATCAAATGGTTTAGAGGCGTTCTTTGCTCTTCTTTTTAGTCTGTTTGCTAATTGCACCCGATCTTTTAGAGTACATGTGCAATAGTGGATGTTTTTTATTTTTGAGAATTTTAAGAGTTTTTTTGCTAGTTGTTCACTTCCTTTTACACCATAGCTAATCCTATCTTTTGTTGTGTAATTGTTTTCAATTAATTTATTAGCGTTTGTGTCTGAGACTTCTAATTCGTTAATATTTAAGAAATCTATTTTGTTCTCTAAGAATTTGATTAATTTTTTTGTCTCTTTCTCTTTATTTGGGATTGCAGGGATTTCAACACCAATTTTCCAATCATATTCTTTTGCTAGTTCTATTCTTTTCCATAGTTTATTGTTTGTTATTTCAGGATGGAATCTTATCTCATCTAAACCTGCTTTGTAGAGTTTTTCTAGAGAATTCTTGTTAACTAATATTGGTGGTGTGTAGAGATGAATATGGAATTTTTTACCAAATGTTTTCTTTAATTCTTTGATGTATTTACATGTTCTTTCTAGTTTTACTAGTGGATCTCCTCCTGTGATTCCTACTCCTTTTGAATCACATAGTTTAATTTCTGTAATTAAATCTTTGAAGTCTCTAGAAGGTCTTTCATTGAAATAAATTACATCTTTATTCTTTTTTTGATCAGAGATTGGACAATAAAAACATTTTCTTGGGCAAATACCTGTAATAAAAAGAACAGTTTTTTCACCTTTAACACATTGTCTACATCCTTTTGGAAGTTTTCCTTTAAGAAATGAGAAGAATTTTGTTTTTTTCATATTGCTTTTGTTAATAAATCTGATTTTGTTATTATTCCTAGGACTTTTCCGTTCTCTGATACTATTACTAATGGATAATGTTTTAGTAGATTTGATACAACATCCATATTTGCTTCTTTTGTTATTGTTGGTGGTGAATCTTCCATAATATCTTTTATTTTTATGTTGGCATCTTTTGATATGACTGCGTCTAAGAGTATTTTTTCTGAGATAAATCCCACAATGTTTTTGTCTTCTGACACAGGCATTTGTGAGATGTTGTATTTTTTCATCTTTTTTATTGTGTCTTTTAGTGAATCGTTTGGTTTTATGTTAATAATGCCTTTTTTGTAGATATCTTTTGCTTTTAACTCTTGTTTATGGTTTAATGTGTTTAGTGTGTCCATGATTTTCTTTACTTTTGTGAATGTTGGATCAATCATTCCAGATTCAATCTTTGCGATTAATGATTGGGAAACTCCTGAGAATTTGGCTAGCTCTACTTGTGTTAAGTTGAGTTTTTTTCTCATTCCTTTGATCTCGTTTAGGTTATCTATCATTAGTCGTAAGGGAATAATTCCTCTTTAAATATCTATCGGTTGGGAATATTCCTATCGGAATATTTTATTCAAGAAGTGTTTAAAAGGAGGTGTGAGTTTTTGTAGTAAATCATACTTGGAGGTTGATTATAATGAAACAAAGTAAGTATTTTTTTACATCAGAGAGTGTATCTGCTGGACATCCTGATAAGTTATGCGATCATATTAGTGACGCTGTTTTGGATGCAATATATACAAAAGATCCTAATGCTAGGGTTGCTGTTGAATGTTTAACAAAGACAGGATTTGTTGTTGTTGCTGGGGAGGTAACTACGACTGCATGGGTAGATATCCAGAATATTACAAGGAATACAATCAAAGAGATTGGTTATGATAAGCCAGAGTATGGTTTTGATGGGAACACATGTGGTGTTTTAGTATCATTATCTGAACAGAGTCCTGATATTTCTCAAGGGGTTACTGAAGGAGAAGGTGCATTCAAAGAACAAGGTGCAGGAGATCAAGGCTTGATGTTTGGTTATGCAACAAATGAGACACCTGAATTTATGCCACTACCAATTATCATGGCACATAAGTTATTGAAAGAGCTTGATAGAATTAGGAGGGCTAATGAGTTAACTTATCTAAGGCCGGATGCAAAGTCTCAAGTAACTGTTGAATATGAGAATGGGGAAGCAAAAAGGATTGATGCTGTTGTTATTTCAACACAACATGATCCGGATGCAACACATGAACAAATCATGTCGGATGTAGTTGAAAAGGTTATAAAACCTGTTTGTGGTCAATGGTTAGATGAGAATACAAAGTTCTTTGTTAATCCAACTGGAAAATTTGTAGTTGGTGGACCTGTAGCAGATGCAGGTTTAACAGGAAGAAAAATCATTGTTGATACATATGGTGGACATGGAAGTCACGGTGGTGGATGTTTTTCAGGGAAAGATCCTTCGAAAGTGGATAGGTCTGCTGCTTATATGGGTAGGTATATTGCAAAGAATATTGTTGCTTCAGGTTTAGCAGATAAGTGTGAAGTACAGCTTGCATATGCAATTGGTGTTGCAGAACCTGTTTCTGTTCTAACACATTGCTTTGATACGAATAAAGTTCCAGAAGAAAAGATCTCAGAGTTAGTTAGGAAACATTTCCCTCTAACACCTGCTGCGATAATTAATCATCTGAATCTTAGAAGACCAATCTATAAGAAAACAGCAGCATATGGTCATTTTGGAAGAGATGATCCTGACTTTACATGGGAAAAGACAGATAAGGCAGATGTTTTGAAGCAGGATGCCGGTTCTTTGGGTGAACCAGAGAAATCTGGAGATCAAGTACCTTTAGATGCATAATTTTTCCTTTTTTCTTACTTTTTCTTACAAAAACTTTATATATAAACTTAGTTGATAGTTTAGTATTAATATTGAGAGGTTGATAATATGGTAAAATATAGAAATGCGTTTCTGGTGTTTTTGTTTTCAGTCATTACACTAGGTGTGTATGCAATTTATTGGGCTGTTTCAACAACGCTAGAGTTAAAAGAGAAATCTGATAAGGCACCAAATCCATGGTTATTGTTACTGTTATTAGTGCCATTTGTACAGATTGTTGCTATGATTTATTATTACTGGATGTATTGTACTGCTCTAGAAGAAGCTACTAAAGGAAAGGCAAGTAGAGTTCCATACTTTTTATTGCTGTTGATTTTGGGAGCGATTGGTATGGCAATAGTACAGTTGCAGTTGAATAAGCTTGCAAAGAAATAAATTTTTATTTTTATTTTAATTGAAAAAAGAGGTGAAGTAAATTACGTTAGCTAAATACTTACAGTGCTTTAAATGTAAAAAGACTTATTCTCCTTATCAGATTATTTTTCAGTGCGAAGAATGTGGTGGGCCTTTAGATGTTTATTATGATTATCATAAGATTAGTAAGAATATTGTAAAGAATTTATTTATTAGAGAACAGATAAGGCATTGGAAATATTGGCCTTTTTTCCCTGTCAGTGATTTAGATAAAGCAATTTCAATGAATGAAGGAGGAACACCGTTAATTCAATCAAATGATGAGAAGAATTTTATGTTTAAGTATGAAGGAGTTAATCCTACCTGTTCTTTTAAGGATAGGGGAAGTGCTGTTGAGATTAGTAAGGCAAAAGAGTTTGGTGTTAAGGAAGTAGTTTGTGCTTCAACTGGTAATATGGGTGCTTCTGTTGCTGCGTATTGTGCGAGAGCAGGTATTAAAGCAACAATTTATGTTCCAAAGTTTGCTCCAAGACCTAAAGTTCATCAGATAAAAATGATGGGTGCAAGGGTGATGATAGTTAATGGTAGTTATGAAGATGCTCTGAATATGACAAAGAAATTGAATGAGAAAAGAGGAATTTATTTAGTGGGGGATTATCCTTATAGGGAAGAGGGAGAGAAGAGTGTTACTTTTGAAATATTAGATCAGTTAAATTTTATTCCTCCGAAGTATATTGTTTACCCAATGGGAAATGCTGTTTTAATTGCAGCTGCTTACAAGGCTTGTATGGAGTTTAAAGAGGTAGGTTTGATAAGAAAAATGCCTAAATTAGTTGGTATTCAAGCTGAAGGTTGTAGGCCACTTGTTAATGCGTTTAAGACTGGTGTTTTAAGTCAACAAATTAATACTCATACTATCGCTACTGCTATTGACTGTGGAAATCCTACTAATGGTTTAGAGGCGTTAGATGGCATGGAGAAAACAAAAGGAATTGCTGAGTTTGTTACAGACAGAGAGATTATTTCAGCTTTGAAGAAGTTAGGTAAACAAGGGATTTATGTTGAACCTGCTGGTGCTGTTTCTTATGCAGGAGCAATGAAGTTAGGTTTAGAAGGGAAAACAGTTTGTGTTTTAACAGGACATGGTTTAAAAGATTCTAGATTGTTTTAGTGTAATCATGTTGCTCTTTCATCTATAAGGAATCTACATCTTCTTTCATGAAGTTCTAAAATAGTTTTGCTGCCTAGTTCTGGCATATTTCTGTCTAACCATGTTCTATATAGTCCTGTTAGCTTATTCTTATACTCGTCTGGTTGCATATACCAGATATTAGTGCATCTTGCGGGATGTAACATGCAATCAACATAATTGCCTAAGCCTCCTAGGGCAATGCTGAGATATGTCTCAATCAGTTTTTCTTTGGTTATTTTTGCTTCTCTTAATCTATCAAGAGCAAATTCATGTGCCTCCATTTCATCATTTAATGTATCACTCATTTCTTCAAAACAACATTTTACACTAGGGTCTACGACTTTACTACGAGCGGTCCATCTGTCGTATAGGTATTGATATTCATTGTGTGCATGTCCAATTTCATGAAGTGCATCTGAAAGCCATTCAAGATAGGCTGTTGCATGGTAACCTGGGTATCTTTCTTCTATCTCTTCTCTATATTCTGGTACTTCAGTAACTCTAACTCGATCATGCGAGAAATTTGCGCCAAAATTATCAGCTACTTCCACCCACCATCTCTCTGAAAGATGTTCTAACTGGTTTGTACCATTTATCTTGATAGCATCTATACAACCAGTGGTAGCACATAATGTAATGGCTATCTCACCTATTCCTTCTATTGTGAATTGTTCAGGATTTCTCATCTAAGCAAGGAAATGAGGCACTTTTTATAAATATTGAGAAGTTGTTTTTAAAGTACTTTGGCATTTTTTAGTGTATACAAGCTCAATCCTAATTCTACTAGCATGAATCCTGTTGTTACAATTACTAATGTTGGTGACAATGTGTCCCAGAGCATTACTATTAATATTATTGCGAATAGGTAGAATATCCATCTTAAAATTATTGCATGAACAATTGTTTTTTGTTTGAAGTCTTTTCTGTGTCTTTGTGTTTTCTTTTTTAGTGTGTAGATGAAGAGTAGTATTGTTATTATGAAGAAAATTATTAATGCATAAATATCATATTCTTTTTGGAAATTGAGTAATGCTCTTGGTATTACTAAAAGATTCATTATGATTGCAAATATTATGTATGATATTGGAATGATTGAGATGTACTTTATTATTTTATTTTTTATTGGTAGATATTCATATGTTGTTAGAAAACATAGTGTTACAAGATACCATGCGATAAAGTTTAATGCAGGCACTCCGAAGAATCCTTCTGTTGGTAAATAACCAATCCATGTCCAGTAACCTATTTTTACAGCAAATGGATCTATTGCGAAATCTATTAGAACTGCTAATAAGGGAGTTAAAAATAATCTTTGTAGTTTTGTTTTTGTTAGTTTTGTTGCAATAAGATATGATATAAATATTATCATTCCCCATGCGAGGATTACAAATAAGGGTGTTTTGTAGATTAATAAGAAAGATGTGTCATAAAAGTATCCTCCTTCAATGTTTTTGAATATTACTGCATGAATGTTTTCAAAGATTACTGCAAATAATGTTGCTAGAAGTAATAAATCTAGTTTTTTTATTTTTTTAGCTGTGTAAATAGTTAATGAATATAGTATTAAGATTGTAAATTCTATTATTAGGTTCATAGAGAATTATTTGTGTAATTAGTATTTATAGTTTACTCTTTGAATTCTTTCCCTATCTCTTTATATGCGTCACGGAAGGGCATGCCTTTTTTAACTAATTCATATGCTTTTTCTGTTGCAAAGAGTTCTTTTGTCATAGCTTTTTGTAGAGAATCTTTGTTAATTTCTATGTTTTCAACTATTAAATTCATTATTTTTAAAGATTTGAGGGTTTCTTTGAATCCTTTGATTATTGGTTCTTTTGTTAGCTGGAAATCTCGGTTATAGCCTGTCATAAGGTTTGAGATAATGTTTTTTACTGTGAATTCATACCCTAGAACAACATTATATTTTGCACGAATTAGTTCTAAACAATCTTGGTTGTTTTTCTGCGGCATTATTGAGCTGCCTGTGCAGAACTCTTTAGGTATTTTTATGTAGTTAAATTCCTGCATTGAGAATAGTATTAAATCTGTTGAGAGTTTGTTTAGTGTTTGCATTATATTTGTTAGTGTGTGAAGTGTTTGCGCTTCAAACTTTCCACGTGAGTTTGCACAATAGATTGGATTGGATTGTGTCTTTGAGAAATTTAACTCTTTTGTTGTTATTTCTTTGTCAATGTTTAGATTTGTTCCGAAACCAGCTGCACTTCCTAACGGGTTTTGATTTAAGATTGTTAATTGAGTGTCTATTAGTTTTAGATCATCTTCTAACATGTCTTTAAAACTTGATAACCATGTTTTAATAGTGGTGGGCATTGCTTTTTGCATGTGCGTATAGCCAGGCATGGGTGTGTTGTCTTCTTTTTCTAGTGTTTTAATTAGTGTTTTTGTTAATTCTTTTGTTTCTTTTAGTTTATCTATTATGTAAAGTCTTAGTGCTGTCATTACCTGATCATTTCGAGAACGTCCTGTGTGTATTTTTTTGCCTATTTCTCCTAAATAATTTTCAATTGCTGTATGACAGTCTTCGTCTGACTGTTTTATTTCAATGTTTGCTTCTGAAAGTTTTGTTTTTATTTCTGTTAACTCTTCATCTGTTAGGATTCCAATTTTATTTAGCATTTTTGCATGAGCGATTGAGGCTTTTATGTCGTATTTTATGAGTTCTTTGTCTAGTTTGTAGTCGTTTCCTACTGTGAATTCTTCTATTTCTTTGTTTATGTTATTTCCTTTATCCCAAAGTTTTGTCATTTTTCTAATGCCTCATCTATTCCAATGTCTCGTTTGTCTAAAAGGACGTTATGTGCTTTTAGTCGTATTGCGTTTAGTTTAATGAATCCCTTTGCATCTGTTTGATCATATCCTCCTTCCATGTCCATACTTCCTAATTCTTGGTCATATAATGATGTTGGTGATATTCGTGCAATTGGTGTTACGTTTCCTTTGTATAAACTCAATGTTACTATACCATCTATTAGTTTTTGGCTTTGGTTGAATGCTGCCATTAGGAAGTCCATTTCTGGAGAAAACCAGTAGCCGTTATAGATCAGTTCTGAAAATTTTGGTGCAAGGCTGTTTTTCATGTGCATTACTTCTCGGTCCATTGCAATCCCTTCGATATCTTTGTGAGCTGCCCAGAGAATTGTTGCACCAGGTGTTTCATAAACTCCTCGTGATTTGATTCCTAGATAACGATTTTCTACCATGTCTATACGTCCTATTCCGTTTTCACTTCCTAGTTTGTTTAAGTATGTGAAAAGTTCTAATGGATCTGTTTTTATTGTGTTGTTGTGTTCAATTTTTATTGGTAGGCCATCTTTGAAATGTATTTTTATAATTGTTTCTTTGTCTGGAGCGTTTTTTGGAGAATTTGTTTTTGAGTATACACTTTCATCTGCTGTTTTATTTGGATCTTCTAGAATCCCAGCTTCATGGCTTATATGCATTAAATTATCATCTTCGCTAAATGGTTTTTTTAATGAGGCTTTTACTGGAATGTTTTTTTCTTTTGCATAGTTGATCATATCTGTACGTCCTTTGAATTTATCCAGGAATTCTTTATCTTTCCATGGCGAAATAACTTTTATTTCTGGAGATAGTGCGAAATAGGCCATTTCAAAACGTACTTGATCGTTTCCTTTTCCTGTTGCACCATGTGAAACATATTCTGCGTTTTCTTTTTTTGCAACTTCGATCTGATATTTTGAGATTATTGGTCTTGCTATTGCTGTACCTAGTAAATAAGTTCCTTCGTATAATGCGTTTCCTTTCATTGCTTGGAAGATGTAGTTAGTTACAAACTCTTTTTTTAGATCTTTTATGTAAACTTTTGACGCTCCGATTGCTAATGCTTTGTTCTTTGCTTCTTCAAAATCTTCATCTTGTCCAACGTCAGCTATGTATGCTATTACTTCATAGCCTTTTTCTAATAGCCATTTGAGTATTACGCTTGTGTCTAATCCGCCTGAATATGCTAATACAACTTTCATGATTTTCACCAATTCTAAGGATGAGTTTGTGCTTTTTATACTTATTGACCTGCTTTAGACTTAATTGGACATTAATGTCCGAAACAGAACATTTATATATTAGTTGAATGTTATATTATGTATGAACATAGCAAAAGAGACTGAATGTTATATTATGGATAGGCCTAGTATTAAGGATTGTGTTAAAAAAGACATGATAAATTACTCTAAATTAGCTAGAGCTGTGATTAGGGATTGTGGCATGGATGAGAAAGATTTTGATGCTGTGTTGATAGCTTGTAGAAGGGTTAGGGATAAGTTGAGTAAGGAAAAGAGTTTTGAGAAGCCGATTATTGATTTATTGAAGAAAAGTAAGGTAGAGATAAAGAATAAGATGATTGTGGGGATTGTTGAGAGATCTGTTAATTTTGATTTATTGGTTGAGATTGGGAAGGAGATTAAGAAACAGAAAGAGATATTACATCTGGTTGAAGGAACTAGTACATTTACTTTAATTACATCTGAAGAGTTTGAAGATTTGTTGAAGAATAATCTTGGTAGTAAACTAATAAAGATTGAGAAGAATTTGGTTGAGATAGTTATAAAGAGTTCTGAGGAGTTAGAGAGTACACCTGGTGTTGTTGCTTACCTTTATTCTTTGTTTGGAGAATATGGAATCAATATTGCAGAAACCACAAGTTGTTGGACAGATACAATCTTTGTGATTGAAAAGAAATATTTGAGTAAAGCAGTTGAAGTGCTGAAGTTTTAGTAAACCGGTTTCAAAATAAAGAAAACAATCCACATTATTATAACAATTAGAATTAATATTATTGTAGCTAACCATAGTCCTGGTGTTTTCATTACTGCAGGGCATGTTCTAAAATCATTCCAGGTATCTTTAAACACATTCTTTCCGTATGTTAGCCATGAAAATAAGAATATTCCAAAGTTGATTCCGTACATGAACACACAATACAAACAAAACACACCCAAAACAAATTTACAAATATAAAATAAGAATATTGAGTATAACACGCTAAAACAACCGATAACAAAGACATATCTTAACATAACTTTTCTTAAATCTTTGCCAAATACTGCGATAAATGTCATTAAAAATACTAATGTGTATGTTATTAATCCTAAGAATGCTATTGGTATCCCAAACATTTCAGAGTATGAGCTAGTGTTTACTGCGTCACAATTAAATATCTCAGAAACATTGCAGTTAGATGGTGTGCCATCATAGTCTGGGCTTAATAGATAATAATGAAGTTTAGTCAGAGAATAACCAAAATACATGCCAGATAAGGCTAGAATCAGTATAAGAACCATAAATGTGTAATTTAAGTATTTGTTTTTCATTATATCATCTCTAAAGCAGAGACAATGTTCCATATCTGTGTTCTTGTATATGCTTGCATGTTTGTGTCATCTGATAGTTCGTCAAGAACATTCAATGCTTTATTTACTCTCATTGATACTTCTGATTCTTCTTTTAGTGTTTTTATGACTTCTTCTATCTTTGATTTAACATTCTTTGGTACTGTGTTATCCTCTTGTAGTTCTTTTAGAGAGTCAATTATGTTCTTCATGTTTTCTTCTGTCATTTTAATCATTTCTTTTCTTTCTTTTCCATCTCTGTCATTACTTCTTTTCTAAGGCCTTCAGCTTTTTCTTTTAGGCTGTTTTCTTGTTTTTCGAATGTTTTAACTCTTATTTCTGTCATCTCTTTTTTAGATGTTAAATCCTTTTCTAGGTCCTCTTTTGAAGATGAGACCATTATGTTGCCAACTATTTTGTATGCTTTTTCTGTCTTTTATCTCTTTAAGAGCAGAATCAATTTCCATTAATTGCATTTGGAATTGTTGTTTCTGAGATAATGTTTGTTGCATATTTTGTTCAATCATTTGCAACTGTTGCATTTTTTCTTCAGTATTTTTCATTTTACCTACCTCCGGCTTTGGTGTATGTGGTTAATAATTTTGTTATTGAATTTAATGTTGCCCTTAGGGCTGTTGAGTCTTCAGCAGTTATTTTGAATATTATCTTTTTACTATCTTTTTTCATTACTGTTTTAGATCTTTTGTTTTGTAACGATATAATCTCTGGTTTCAATGCTTTTGATAAGAGATTAACATTAATATCTTTAACTTCGATTGTTGTAGTTAACTTCATCTTGCTTTGACTTTAGTAGTAGTAGTTCTAGGTTTGAAAAGCATTTTTGAACCACAGTAAGGGCATCTAATCTTTTTTCTTAAATAATCTTCTCCAACATTCTTGTTACAGTTAAAGCATTTATATTCAACCATTTTTATTCACCAGATTTTTCTTTTTTTGCAACTACTTTTTTTGTCTTCTTTTTGCTAATTGTGTAAGCTTTTGCTGTAAACTTTGAGTCGCACTTGGAACAGTTCCAGATTCCTGCAGCCAATCTTTTTATTCCATTTATTTTGTTACAATAAGGACATTTATGTTTTTTCTTTTGTTCTTTTTCAACTATTTCTAACTTGTTTCTAATTCTTCTACCATATCTTGATCCAAATCTTTTTGTTGATCCTAATCTTTTCTTTGCCATTTGATTCACCTTATGATTCCGTATAATATGGGGCTGCCCGGACATTCGTTGCTTTTTAAGCGATTTCGAACCGGGGTTACCTGGTCCCAAACCAGGAAGGATAGACCAAACTACCCTACAGCCCCTTTGTAGTATTGGAGTCATTAGTGATGCTATTTAAAGCTTTCTCTTTATTTGTATATATAATTGCTTTATAAACCCCTTTTTGGGCTTATTCTGTCTCTGTTAGGTTTAGATACCCTTTATCACTCCATATAAGAACTCCCCTATCATATAATTCCTTGATTACTGGGTCGCTTTTATTGATATTTGTTTTTGTTATACTTATGAGTTTTATGCTATCTATGTCTAATAATGGGGATAGATCTGTAACAGGTGTGCTACGGAAGCTGACTTCTTCTAGTTGTTGCATACATACTAGAACTGAGATATCTGATACTTTGGTTTTTGCTAGGTCTAGTGCTTTGAGATTTGTTAATCTACCAAGACATGATATGTTGTCTATTTTACTGAACCCATCTAATGATAGTCCTGTTAGCTCTGTCATGTCCATTACCTGATATAATGCTTTGCTCCCTAATTGATTAGAAAGTCTTTTGAATTTATTATGGCTTGAGCTATATATAACTGGGCCGTAATGATGCAGCGTGCTATGGTTTCGTGTTACTGTTCTTATTTCTATTAAATGGTTAGTTTTGTTTTCGATATCTGTGATATTTATTGAGCATATATCGTACTTCTTACCAAAAATTATTTCAGAGAATTTAGGTGCCATAAATGATGCAAAACCTGCTATTATTAAGGAGAATATTAATGCTAGAACAGCTATAATAATAAGTATTATTCTGAATTTAGCTTTTTTATCCATATTTTGAATATTGTTCTAGTAATATTTATAAAGATGCCTGTTTTTATGCTGGTTATGGCAGTTACTAGTGCTCAGAAATTTAAGATGAAGAAGTTTATCAAAGAGTTGTCTAAACATAGGGGTAGACATACTGAGTTAGTTAGTGTTTATGTTCCTGCAGGGTACGAGATTACTAAGATTATTAATCATTTATCTCAGGAGCAAGGGACAGCAACTAATATTAAATCTACTGCTACTAGGAAAAATGTTATTGATGCTCTTGAAAGAATGATACAACATTTGAGGTTGTATAAGAAAACGCCTGAGAACGGACTTGTTGCTTTTTCAGGAAATGTGGCTGAGAGAGAGGGACAGAGTGATGTTCAAGTTTGGAGTCTAGAACCTCCTGTACCAATGAATCAGAGATTATATAGGTGTGATAAACAGTTTATTTTAGATCCTTTAATTGATATTTGTGAGACAAAAGAAGCTTATGGTTTGATTGTTATGGATAGAAGGGATGCAAATATTGCTTTACTTCGTGGAAAGGCAATTATTCCTTTAGTTAAAACACACTCAGAAGTTCCTGGAAAGTTCCGAGCTGGAGGTCAGAGTGCTCAACGTTTTGCACGATTAAGAGAAGGTGCTGCAAAAGATCATTATAAAAAGGTTGCAGAGTATGTTAAAGAACAGTTTTTGCATATGAAAGATTTGAAAGGTATTCTAGTTGGTGGTCCTGGTCCGACAAAGTATGATTTTGTTGAAGGGAATTATATTACAGATCAGTTAAAGCAGAAAATAATTGCAATAAAAGATTTATCATATACAGAAGAGTTTGGTTTGCAGGAATTGTTAGATAAATCTCAGGATGTTTTGGCAGATGAAGAGGTTGCCGATGAGAAGAAGTTAATGCAAAAGTTTTTTCAGTTTTTATCAACAAAGCCGGGAATGGTTTCTTATGGTGAGAAAGAGGTCAAACATTTTTTAGAGACAGGAACTGTTGATACTCTTTTGTTATCTGAAGCTTTGGAAGATGAAGAGATTGAAGAGTTTGAAGAAAAGGCAAAAGAGATGGGTAGTGAGGTTAAAATTATTTCTGTAGAAACAAGAGAAGGTGTTCAGTTAAGAGATATGGGAAAAATAGCAGCAATTCTTAGGTATGATACTAGTCATTAGAATAATTTTCCTGGTGATAAAAGTCTAGATCTTCTTGAGTCACTTAGCTCTCTTTTTGTTCTACCTTGGTCATAGAATGCTTTTACAATTTCTTGTGTTAATCTGTTTCCTATTTGTGGTACTTCTTCTCTCATATAACCTGCTCTGAATCCTTGAAATGCTGGGAGTTGTTTTATGTCTTCTGTTAATCTGCCATCTTCTCTGTTTGTGATGCAACATTTATGGGTTCTTTCATAACTTGCTCCATAATAGTCATAGAAAGCGTCTTCAGAAGCTACTTCTATTGCTTCTCGAATTGAGGTTGCTTCATGAACAGTTATTGTGTTCTGTCCTGCCATACGAATCTCTAGTTCTGATAAAGGACAGATGTTCATTGGGTTTTGAGATAGTCTGAATTGAATTAGTGTGTATAAATTATCTGTGTTATGTTCATAGATTAGTGTTACCCTTCCTGTTGTTTTGTCGTTTTCTTGTTCAAAAAATCTGTATTTTATTGGATGGATCGATAACCATGATCCAATGTTTGTTCCGCCATGTTCTGTTCCTACTGGAATTCTTCTTGTGTTTCTTAGGATTTCTTCAGCTGTGTCATTGCTTTGTACTCCCACAATTTGAGTAATAATTTCATCATGAGGGTGGGTGTGAGTTGGGATTGTTGTAAGAGCAGCATAACCATTTTCTAATCCTGATTGATATTCAACTCTAACTCCTTGTTCATTATATACTAAATGGCTGTGGAGAGGTTTATGTCCTTCAATTAGTGTTAGATTCCCTAGTGCAATACCTCTCTCTTTCTTTTCTCTTTCTTGTTCTAATGAGAGAGTATGTAAAGCTTTTTGATCTTGTCTGAGAATTGCATCTAGATTTCTTAGGTCAGTAATTGTGTATATGTTTATTTGTGAGGTCATATATGGAGGTAATCTAAGTGTTTTTATAAATGTTATTCTGGCTGGTTTCTGAAGGATAGACAGTTGCTCCTTGCGGAGCAACCGCTCATAACCTCTTGTGAGTCGTTTATGAGGGTGATTCGTATTTGCCTTCAATTGTATTTGTTATGATTTTTGAATCATATTCCTTTATACTATGGCCAATAAGATAGTCTTTCTTTATTTTATTCATTCTTTTATTTGTCTTTTCATAATTAGAATTTCTAACATAATGGCCAATGGTTGCTCCAATGATTGGTGTTGCTATGGCTGTTCCTCCTACTGCCATTCCTGCAACTTTTAATGTTTGATTTGGTTCTATTCCATATTCTAATTCTAAAATAAGTGTCCCAAATATAGTAAGGGTTGTTGCAGCTAGTCCTAACTGTATTCCTAATACATGCATTACAGCGTAGCACATTCCTAAAGTGTCCTCAAATGTTTCACAGAAGCTTGTTTTTGACTTTAATTTGTTTATTTCTTTTTCTAAATTGAGTGGATCTTCATTCGGTATCTTAAATACATATGTTCCTTGATATTCATTACTTAATCCTTGTGGGAATAGATAAATCTGAGAATCATTTGTGTCTTTTCTGTACATTTTTCCGATCTTTTTGTATCCTTCTCCTTTTAATCGCTCTGATAATTCTTTCTTGTGTTCTCTACTCTTTCTAGCTAATGTACAAATTGTTTCAAGTTGTGGTGTTTCATTCATTTTATTTACCTGTTAAAGTTACTCCTGCTGCAACTAATGCAGCAAGAGAACTGCTCATAACTCTTGTGAGTCGTTTATGAGTGTTTTTTTAGTCATTTTATTCAAACGTTACCCTATATGTTTCTCCTTTGTAGGTTCCATTAATTGATAGTCCTGCGATTGATTCATGATCTAATGTTTGTTCGGGGCTTAGTTGTAGACCTCTAACTTTACTCCATGATTCATTTCTTATTTCTGCACCAAGTAGGATTCCATGTTCAAATTCACGTCTTGTATCACCAACTAAGTCAGAATCTTTCCCTTGATATATCATGTCTCTACAATAACAATTTCCTTCATAAAATCCTTCAGCTTTTATCTGTTTTAGAATTCCCCAGATTGTTTCTAAGTTATCTGCTGTTTTTTGATCTACCTTGAAGAAATTTTCATTTCTTTTCATCTGTTCTTGGACACAATCATACAATGTTGTTTTTTCTTCCATTTTATATTCCTCTACAGTGTTGTGGATCAATTATTGGTGTTTCTACTCTTTCCATATAATCTCCTTGTCTGTTTTCTGCGTAGACTACGACTGAATCGTCTTTAAAATCAATTATTTGTGATAATGTTAGTTGTCCACTTAGGTTTCCAAATTTTCCTCTGCCTTCTGCAAGGCATGTGCAGATTCCTTTTTCATTATACACAGGATCTTCCATGCTACAAGAGATTGTTTGTGGATTAATGTTGACTTTGTCCTCTTGGCTACCACAACATGCAGGTAAGAGTAGTAAAGTTGCAGAATAAAGTGCAGTTAATGTTTTGACTGTACTCATTTTTATCACTTGTAAACCTTTACTTCAATTCCTTCTTCTCTCACTCTCTTTGTAATATCTTGTTTGATTTCATCACCAACATTTTGGTAATCAACTTTAACTCCTCTTTCTAAGTCAAGATCATCTCTATCTTTCTCATCTCCTTCAGGCATTGAGAAATATAACTTGACTTCAAATGGGTGCCCAAGTGAATCGTGTTTTGTGTTTCTAACAGTTGATTTAATGTAGTTCATGATTTTATCAAGTCCTTTTGGATCTTCTTGGTTTGGTGCAAAGAAATCTGGTTCTCTAACTTCATCTCCTGCATTCATAATTTCTAGATATGTTTCTACTACATTATCTCCTTTTTTATGTATTCTTTCATACACACAAAGAATCTCTTTTGCTGTTTTTGTAGGTGTGTCATCTGCAACATACTCTGCTTGTTCTAACTCATATTCTGGTGATTCTTCACGAAGGCTATCTGCTCCTTCTTCATCACCGTCTAACAATCTTTCAAATAATGTTTTACCCATATTTATCGCCTCACAATAGTTATTACCCTTTAGTGAACCTAGGATAGATTAATATCTTTCTGATATTATTGATATCAGTGATATCAAAAATCGAAAGCTTTTTATATATAAAGTGATTACTTTCTGTATGAAACGGAAACTAATCAAACAGGGTGGTGGTGGGGTCACATTCTATGTGCCAAAGAAATGGGTTGATAAACAAGGCTTGAAACCTGGTGATGAGATTGATGTAATTGAGGAAGATGATAAATTAATTGTTCTAAATGAAGCGATGACTCAGAATAAGACTGTTGAGATTGATATTAAGGGTATGGATCATACAGCTCTTTTGAAAACAGTTATCTCTTATTATGAGATGGGTTATTCTGAGATTACTATTATTTCAGATAATGGAATGGTTTATATTCCAACTTTATTAAAAGAAAAGAAGATAACAGTAAAAGAAGAGGTTGAAAGATTAGTAAATAGGCTTATTGGTTTTGAGTTGATTAGTTTTGAGTCAAATAAATATGTTTTGAAAGATATTGCTATGACTTCTCCTACTGAGTTTGATAATGTTCTAAGGAGAATCTTTTATTTATTATTAGAATTTCAAAATTATGTAAAAGAGACAGTTGATAATAAGAATAAAGTCAAAGATTATAATGAACATCATGATAGTATTGCTAAGTTTATTAGTTTTTGTATTAGGTTATTGAATTTAAGTATGGATAAAACTAATGTTGAGAAGAATAATTTACATACAATACTAACATTGTTGGATAAGTATACTGATGCGTTAAGATGGCTATTATACGATTACACTGCTAGTGGAATAAAAGATAAAAAATCAATCTTTGCTATAATGGATCATTTTAGAATGTATTATAATTTATTTTATAATTATGATATAAAATTAATAAATGAGTTAGATAGAGAAAGAATTAAGTTAAGAAAAACATTGAAATCAGATGAAGCAGTTATTCACTTTTCTTCTGTTTTAGAATATATCATGGCAATGATTAGACCAACTATTTGTTTAGTTGAGAGTTCCAAGTCTTAATCCTCTGTCAACTCTATGTTTTAGTGTATATATTTGTTGTAACATTCTATCCATTTGTGTTGGGTTTTCTAGATTTCTTCTGTGCATAACTGAAACGTATTTTGTTGATGCATTAACCATTCCTGAATCTGCCCATTGAAACATTTCTCTGTGTTTTTCTCTGTCTGTTCTGAAATTGTTATCATGTTCTGATCTCATTGAAACATATACATCGACATATTTTCTAACTTGGTCTTTTGTTAGGTTGAAATCTGATTCAGATAGGAACCATGTTACTTCTTCTATCTCTTTCCCCCATGAAATTAATCCATAATCAACAATATTTCCTTTAACAATATTTCCTTTTTCTCCTGTTCTTATTGATCCTGGTTTCCAATCTCCGTGTATAATACTTAATCTTCCTTCGATTGCATATTGTTGGAATGTTTCATTTGCTCTTTCTATATCTCCGACAAGATATGAACCGATTTCTGATTTAATTACACTATGCACTTTACTTGATGAACTTGTTGGTATAACAACTGCTTCATAATGTGGTGTGTCTCCTCTGAGATGTCTAGATGTTCCTAAAACTGTTTCTTTATCTTTTAGTGCTGCTTTTGTTGCGTTTTTATGGAATAAGCCCATTAAAAATAGGTTGTGTTTTATGTACCTGTCAATATTAAATGTTCCGTTGGGATTGAATGGGATATAACCTGTTTTTGCATATCCTGATGTTTGGTTTGCTACATTGCTAAGTACAAGTAATGAGCTGTTATTTAGTTCTATTAATTCTTTTAATGATGGCATAAACTCTTCAAATTCTCCAAGATCCCATTTGTAGGCTGTTTGTGCTTCTAGTTTGTTTAATTCAATTGCTGCTTGTTTTGCGACGAGTTCCGGAGATGATAAAACAAGTCCTGAGTTGTTTCCTGTTGCTATTGGGAAATATGTATCCATCTCAACAATTGCGTCAATGTGTCCTTCTTCTGTTTCTGGGAATATTTCACTTATTCTTCTACGAGCAGATTCTAGTATTGCTGTTTTGTTTGCTCTTCTAACAACAGGTTCCATATTGCTTAAGATTGGTTTGTAATTGAACTCTTCTCTTTTCATCATTTCAAATTCAGAGTTCATTAACTGGTCTATGAACCAGCCATAATATACTAATCTCATAAACTCTTTATTTGATTCATCTGTTCTTCTTGATTCTTCTCCAACATCTTCATCTCCCTCTTTTATTGCTGCAAATATGTCTTTTCCTAATTCAATTAGTTCATAGTCAGTTAGATCATGTTCTTTTAATAGTCTTAGGATTAATGGAGAATTTTCAGTTGCGTTTTGAACATCTTCTATTTCAAAAGGTAGGTCTCTTGGCATGTCTTCTGGCTCAATGTATGCTTCTCCATATCCTCTGTCGAAGTCAAATTGGTTTAGGTGGTCTGCTGTTAATTTTTCTTTAATTTCTTTAGCAATTCTTTCATATGCACCTTGGAATAATGTATCGTGAAGTCTCAATAATCTTGCTGGCATTCCTTGGTATGCTTCTCCATATACTTTGTGATCTTCTTTTCCTGTTTCTAGATAGTCAACAACTCTATTTACTAGTTTTACTCTGTCATTATTTCTTTCTATTGTTCCTCCTTCTATACCTTGTTCTACTGCATTTCTTATTTCAGATAATTCTCTTTCCATAATTATGTCAAAACATTTTCTTCCTATGCTGTCAGATTTATTACAGTCTTTATGTCTTGGGTCGTTGCTTAATAAAGGGTATGTCCATATACTTTCAGTACAGAAGGGATCTATTCTCATGCTTATTGCATCAATTGTTCTTATTAGTCTTCCACAGATGGTTTCTAGATCTTTTTCTGTTTCTCCTGTTAGTTGTTCAGCTAAAGGAGTACATCCACAATCTGTTGAATCATATTCGGAATAATTTCTTGGGTGGTTGTGGTAATCTGCTCCTCCTTTATTTTTAATTCCAAATAATTCTAATCCATATAACTCACATATTTTATCATATTCAAATGCTATTCTGTCGGCTATCTGAGTTTGTTGGTTTGCATCAGGTTCTGAGAAGATTCCGTGTCTATGTAAATGATCCTGTCTAAAATAATTAGTAATTCTATCTCCTAAGTCATCCATTAAATCTACTAATTCTTCTGCGCTTGGTTGATTACTCATTCTTTTTCCTCGAATAGTTTTTTTAATGCAAACTCAATTGCGTGTGATTTGTTTCTGAAAACACCGGAACGCATGCTATCTTGAATCTTTACAACAATTTCTTCGTCCACTGTTATGCTTAGTTTGTGTTTCATCTTGGTTGATTCTCCCTGTAATTATCTCTTTCAGCTCTTGCTTTCATTTGTGGTGTTTGTAATTGTATTTCTAGATTGGAATAATCTTCTGAGGATTTTTTAATTATTATGCCTTGGAATCCATTCGGTTTTGGGAATGTTATTAAGTCACGTACATCATCAACAGAATAATCATAAATACATCTCATTAAGTATAAACAATGTCCTGCTGTTTCGGCAGTTATTCTTATACCATTTATATCTCCAATATCATTTACACTTCTCAATGAAGGATTTCTTTGAATCCATGCATAAACACTTTCTGGTGTTTTTACTCTAGTTTCTATATCTATTACTTTGTCTCTTTTATGCCTCTCTTTTAAGAATTGCCTCCATTTCTCAAGCTCTTCTGGATCAAGACTATTCTCTTCTATATGTTTGAGAATTTCTTCATATAATTTTGGGTCTTGTTCTATAATTTCTTTTCTTGTGAGATATCTTTTCGGCTTAAACTCTTGGAATCCTAATTGTTCTACTGTTTCTTCTAGTTCTGGCATTTCTTCGCCAATAAAAAATGCTCTTCTATTATTTAGGTAGTGAGGAATATATAGTTCTAGGTCGTGCTGTTGTGTACCTGTAAATCGTGGTCTTCCTTCTTCAAAATCAACATAGTAGAACATTGTTCTATTGTCTTCTCCTTGTTCTACTATGTATCCCACTCCAGTATGATTAACCTTTTTTACACGGTACATTGTTAGGTGATGTCCTACTGTACCAATGTTTAGTGCGACAACTTTTCCTTGTAATGAAGATTGAATTCCTTCATATTTTTCTACTCTTCTAAATCCTAGTTCATGGAGGGCTCTACGACTGTTTCTAATTCTTTGTTTAACACTGTCACTCATTGCTCTTCTCATTATTTTATTGTGTAGTGGTTCTGTCATTTATCCTATTCTATACTACTCATATATAAATGTTTCTATTTGTTACTATTGATTGGTAGTTATATTGTTCTTTATTACCCTTTACATTTGAAAAATCTGATTGTAAAGGGTAAGTTTTATATATGAGTTAGGGCTATCAATTCATTATGGTATATATTTACAAGAAAACAATACATGGAAAGAACTATTATTATCTTAGGGTATCTAAGAGGGTTAATGGTAAATTAGTGGTTAAAGATGTTGCTTATTTGGGTAATGATATATCTAAGATTGAAAGTAAGTTAAATAATTTAGTGGAGTATAAGGATGAGATAAGAAAAGGTCATAGAATCATAAAGAAATTTATACAATCAAATTATTTCTTACAGAAAGTAAAAAAATTGAAATTAAAGAATATTAATTATTTAGATAAAGGAATGTTAGAACAGGTTGAGGCTATAAAATTACATTATAAAAATAATTTTTTAAAATTAGATGAATTAACAAAGAAAGAGGTCTATAAACATTTTTTAATTGATTTTGCTTTTAATACAACCTCCATAGAAGGTAATACAATCACTCTAGATGAAGCAAATAAACTTTTGAATGAAGATATTTTACCAAAAAATAAAACTCTTAGAGAAGTTTATGATTTGCAGAATACTGAAAACACTTTTTTATGGCTTTTAGACGACAAACCTTTGTTTAATGAAATGTTAATCACTGATATTCATGATAGATTGCTAGAGAAAATTGATGTAAGAAAAGGCTATAGGACTCAAGATATTAAAGTTTTCAAGTCAAAATTTGAGGCTTCTCCTGTTAAATACTTAAAGATTGATATGAGGGTTTTAATGAAGTGGTTTAAAGATAATAAAAAGTTACATCCTCTTGTTTTAGTTGGATTATTGCATCATAAGTTAGAGAAGATACATCCGTTTGCAGATGGAAACGGAAGAACAGGGAGAATGTTGATGAATTATATTTTAATGAAAATGGGTTTTCCTCCTTTAATTATATCTAAAAAAAGAAGATCAGATTATTTGGCTGCTTTAAGGAATGCAGATAATTGTGATTTAAATGATAATGATTCTAGTTATTATAAAAAGTTGATAACTTATTTAGCTGAGGAGATGGTTTCTTCTTATTGGTCTAATTTTAATGTTTAATTTACCCTTTACAATTGAAAAATGTGAATGTAAAGGGTAAATATGATTCTATGTGTTTTTCTTCTAAAAACAAAACCTTTAAATACTAGTACATACTGAGTAATGCTTAATGCATATCATTAAGATATGATATGTAATCGTAAGCAGGTTTAGAACGAGTAAGAACGCCAACAATTTCGCCAAAATTGTAGTTCAGGGCAGGGTGCGGTAGCATCCTTCCAATTTTTTTCATAGGGGGTGCAAGATAGGAGTTGTGATAGATGAAAGAACGTATTACAATAACAATTGACAAGGACCTGTTAAATTGGTTAGATAGTAAAATTGAAGATAAAACTTTTGCAAATAGAAGTCACGGGTTTGAATTCTTAATTAAGAAAAGGATGGATGGTGAAAAATGAAGATCACTTTCCATGGTGCAGCAAAAGAGGTAGGAAGAAGTTGTATTGAAATTAATAATAAATATCTATTAGATGCAGGGTTAAAAATATGTGAAGAAGGGTCAGAGTATCCAACAGAGTTATTTCTTGATGGAATACAAGCAGTGTTTTTAAGTCATGCACACCTCGATCATACTGGAGCGTTGCCTTTATTTAATCATGATGGGTTGCATTGTAATATCTTTTGTACAAAAGCTACAAGAGAACTTACAAAAATATTATTAAAGGACTCTTTGCATATTGCGTTATTAGAAACTAGGCATCCAGGTTATGGTGAAGATAATATCTTTAATGTTTTAGATTATATGAAGTTTGTTAGATATAATAAAATAAATAAGTTTGGTAATATGAGGTTTGTTTTTTTAGATGCTGGACATATTCCTGGTTCTGCTTCTGTTTTATTAGAGATTGATGGGAAATCTGTTTTATACACAGGAGATATTAATCATAATGAAACTTTCCTATTGAATGGTTTAAATTATAATGTAAAAAATGTTGATGTGATGATTACTGAGGCAACTTATGGGGATAGAAATCATCCTAATAGAAGTAAACAAAAGAAACAGTTCATAAATATGATAAAAGAATGTTTGAGAAATGATGGAAGTGTGTTGATTCCAGCGTTTGCTGTTGGTAGGGCACAAGAGATTATTCTAATGTTAGCAAGAGAAAACATCAGAGCGCCGATTTATTTAGATGGGATGGCCAAAAAGGTTTCTAATTTGTTCTTAGATTTAAGGCAGTATGTAAAAAGTGAGAAGAGTTTAAGGAATGCGTTGAGGAAAGTAAAATACATTAAATCTTGGAAACAAAGAAAAGAGATAATAAAACGGAAAGGGATTTTTATAACAACTTCTGGAATGTTAGACGGTGGACCAATAATGGATTATATGAAATACCTGTATCATGATCCTAAGAATTGTATTTTACTAACAGGTTATCAAGCAGAAGGTTCTAACGGAAGGTTATTATTAGAAGAGGGAGCTGTGTTTATTGACGGGATGAGGTTAAGGTGGAGAGGTTATGTCCAGAAGTTTGATTTTAGTGCACATTCAGGAAGAAAGGAACTTGTTAAGTTTATTAAAAATGTTAATCCAAAAGTTTTGATTATAAATCACTGTGATGAAGAAGCAGGAGAGTCAATTAAGAACGAATTCAAAAACAAAAAAGTGTTTTTACCGCATTTAGATGAAACTATAGATTTATGATTCCTATAGAGCTTTAGGAAAAAGAGGTGTTGAGTGGTGCCTTCGGGCACTACTCTATATTAATATGCAATATTATGCTGAAAAAACAAAAAGTGTTGAGAAGGATCTTTCTACTAGTGTGAATAATGGGCTGGAAAGTAAGGATGCAAAAAGTAGGTTAGAGAAATATGGGTTAAATGAGTTAAAAAGAGCAAAGAAGATTAATCCTATAAAGATATTCTTTGATCAATTCAAAAGTATTGTTATTTATATTTTGATTGCGGCAGTAATTATATCTATATTTCTTGGTGAGATAATTGATAGTGTTGTTATTCTAGTTATTCTAATATTTAATGCGGTTTTTGGATTTATACAGGAGTATAAAGCAGAGAAGTCTATAGAAGCTTTGAAAAAGATGGCTTCATTAAAGGCAAAAGTTATTCGGGATGGGAAAGAGATTCTAATAGAAGCAAGAGATGTTGTTCCTGGCGATGTGCTAGTGTTAGAAGAAGGAGATAAGGTTCCTGCTGATTGTAGGTTGTTTGAAGTAGTAAGGTTAGAAACACAAGAAGCGTCTTTAACAGGTGAGTCAACACCAGTAAATAAGACAGATGATATTATGAAAAAAGATACAATCTTAGCTGAGAGAAAGAATTGTGTATATGCAGGAACAATTATTACAAAAGGAAGAGGTAAAGGGGTTGTTATTGGAACTGGAATGAAAACAGAGCTTGGGAAAATAGCGAAATTAATCCAGGACACAGAACAAGAGTTAACTCCTTTACAACATAAATTAGATTCTTTAGGCAGATGGTTAGGTTTTGCAACTATATTTATTTGTGTGATTGTTTTTATTGTTGGTATTTTAAGGGGAGGGAGCATGTTAGAGATGTTTTTAGCTGCAGTAGCACTAGCAGTAGCAGCTATTCCAGAAGGTTTACCAGCTGTGGTTACTATCTCTTTAGCGTTAGGTGTAAGAAGGATGATAAAGAGGAACGCGTTAGTTAGAAAACTACCTTCTGTTGAAACTTTGGGGTGTACAACTGTTATCTGTTCCGATAAAACAGGAACATTAACCAAAAATGAGATGACTGTGAAAAAGATTTTTATGAATAATAATATTGTTGAGGTAAGTGGTGCAGGTTATACTGATGATGGAAATTTTATGTTTAAAGATAAGAAAGTTAATCCAGAACAGTTTGAGATGTTATTAAAGATTGGTGCGTTAAATAACTCAGCTTTAGAGAAAGGAACTGTTATTGGAGATCCTACTGAGGGATGTTTGATTGTTAGTGCAAGAAAAGGTGGGTTAGATAGAGAAAAATTAGAGAAGGAATGTAAACGAGTTGATGAGCTTCCGTTTGATTCTGAAAGAAAGATGATGAGTACTGTACATCTGGTTTCTGGTAAGAAGATGGTATACACTAAAGGAGCTCCTGATATGATTATTAATTGTTGTACTCATATTTTAGAGAATGGCAAGGTTAGAAAGTTATCAGATAAAGATAAGAAGTTTATTTATAATGTGAATGATGGCTTTGCAAAAGATGCTTTAAGAGTTTTAGGATTTGCATATAAACCTTTGAAATTAGCTGAGAAGGCTGAAGAGAAAAAGTTAATCTTTGTTGGGTTGCAAGCGATGATTGATCCACCAAGAGAGAGTGTTAAGGATTCTATAAAAAGATGCCATGATGCAGGTATTAAGGTTGTTATGATTACAGGAGATCATGAGATAACTGCTAGAGCGATTGCAAAAGAGTTAGGCATTGGCGATAGATCAATGTGTGGCAAAGATTTAGATGAAAAAGAGGATTTACATAATATTGTTAAGAATATTGATATCTATGCAAGAGTTAATCCAGAACATAAGCTAAAGATTGTTGATGCTCTGAGAAAGAATGGGCATGTTGTTGCGATGACTGGAGATGGTGTTAATGATGCTCCAGCTTTGAAAAAAGCTGATATTGGAATTGCTATGGGAATTACAGGGACAGATGTTTCAAAAGAGGCTTCTGATATGGTTTTAGTTGATGATCACTTTTCTTCTATTGTTAATGCTGTTGAAGAAGGAAGAGGGATCTATGACAATATAAAGAAGTTTGTTAATTACATGTTATCTTCAAATTTAGGAGAGGTATTAGTTTTATTTGTAGCAATGTTGATAGGGTTTAAAGATTCAATGGGGGGAGTTGTTATTCCAATAATTGCTATACAAATTTTGTGGATAAATTTAGTTACAGATGGTTTGCCTGCTTTAGCGTTGGGTGTTGATCCAATTAGTAGAGGGATTATGCAGAGAAATCCTAGAAGCCCAAAAGAACATATTGTTTCTGCAAATATGGGAGTTAATGTGTTGTTGATAGGAATAATGATTTGTGTAATAAGTTTGATATTATTTAATAAAGGGTTAAGTGAAGATGTTGTTGTTGGAAGGACAATGGTGTTTACAGCTTTAGTGGTTATGGAGACAGTAAGAGTTGTTATGATAAGATCACAGTATAATGTTGGCTTTTTATCCAATAAATATTTAATTGGAGCTTTATTTGTTTCATTATTATTGCAGTTAGCGGTTGTTTACACACCATTGAATATTATATTTAAGACAGCTCCGTTAGGTTTAGTACATTGGATGTATATTATTATTGGTGCTGTTTCAATGATGATTGTTGGAATGGGTGCAAACTTTTTAATTAAAAGAATAACAAGAGAGGTTGATTGAAGTGGTGAGAATACAAGCAAGAAGTGTTGGTAAAGAAAAACCAAAGTCAAATGATGAGATATATAAGAATTGGAAAAGATACATGGAAGTAAGAAAAAAGGAAAGGAACAAAGAAGATTAAAATGAATAAGAATCTTTTATTTGGTATTGTGATGGGTGTTTCTATTTTATTAAGTGCTTTAATTATTGGTTTTGTTTATTATTCTGATTCTGATGAACCTCATGTTGGTGGTTTATTGCCGGTTATGATTCAATTAGCTTCTGGATGTGATGTTGGAGAGTATTATGATGTTGAGCCAATATTTATTAAGAATTTTGGTGATAGTAATATTGTTGTAACAATGAAAACAAGACAAGACATTGTTTCTTTAAAGAATGATGATTGTGTTATAAAATCTGGGAGACCAGATGAGTTAAGAGAGTTAATTGAAGAGTTAAGGCCACAGTTAAGAGAAGAAAGAGATGAAAAACTAAGAGAGTTAAGATTAAATAGGTCTGTTAAGAAAAAAGATGTTTTAGACAAAGATGATTTAGAAGATTTCTTGAAGAATAAACATCCTGATACCCCTCAAGATGCTCCTGATGGTGGCGTTATGTCTCCGTATCAACTTTATGTTACACCAGATGATGTAGAATATTATTTAGATGATAATAGTTTAAGTACAAAAGAAGAGATTTATGAAGCGGCTTTACAATGGGTGTGGGTTTCTGAGCAGACGTTAAATAATGAGGATGAGTTATGGTTATATCCTGTGGATTTTTTAGATGATACTCCTAGTTATCTTGGGAACCCTGTCAAAGGTAGAATTGCGAGTGACTGTTCTGAACAAGCTAACACTTTAGCTTCGTTATTAATTGCTTCTGATGAATATGATGAGACAGAGGTTAGAGTTGTTTTGGGTTTAGTTGATTTTGGAGGTTCTACAGGTGGACATGCATGGGTTGAGGTCTATGAAGATGCAAGATGGTTTGCTTTAGAGCCTACTGCAGGTTATTATTATGACGATGATAATAATAAGTTTGTGAAGACAGATGTTTCTGTTATTCCTTATGAATATTTTAGTTTCTATGAGTTCCCTGCTGAAGAGATCTGGTATTATTATAATCATGAATACTTTTATGACTTTGTTGACAGAAGGGGAAATGCTCCTCAGAATTGGAGAAAAATGGCAAAATCTTATTTCCAGAGTCAGATTACAGCGAGTAGGGCAAATTAGATTGGTGACACAATGGATCAAAAATCAAATAAATATTTCAAAGAGCTAATGAAAGAGTTAGGTAGAAAGAAATACACTAAACATACTCTTAATACACTTAAGATGAAACTCTGTGAGAAACATAAATTAAAGAATATTCCAACTGATATCCAGATTCTTTTGAATGTTGATAAAAAGAAATTAAATAAATTCAATCTTAAACTATTGCAGACTAAACCTACAAGGTCTATTTCAGGTGTTGCTGTCTGTGCAGTTATGAGTTTTCCGTATAAATGTCCTCATGGTGAGTGTAGGATGTGTCCTTCAAATACTTCAAAAGGTATTCCACAGAGTTATACTGGGAAAGAGCCGGCATCAATGAGGGCAATTAGGAATAAATTTGATTCTTACTTGCAGGTTTTTAATAGATTAGAGCAATATGTTGTTATGGGGCATAATTTTGATAAGATTGAGTTAATTATTATGGGCGGTACATTCCCAAGTTTTCCAAAAAAATATCAAGAGAATTTTGTAATGAATGCGTTCAAAGCTATGAATGATTTTGGAAAATTATTTTTTGTAAATAATGAGTTTAATGTTTCTAAATTTAAGAAATTCTTTGAATTGCCTGGTGAAGTTGGTAGTGAGAAGAGAGTTAAGTCTATTCATAAGAAGATTTTGAAATTAAAAGGTAAGTCTACTTTAGAGAAAGAACAGAGAATGAATGAGAAGTCAATGGTTAGATGTGTTGGTATGACTCAGGAGACTAGACCGGATTATGGGATGTTAAAACATGCAAATGAGATGTTAAGATTAGGTTGTACTAGAGTTGAATTAGGTGTACAAACGGTTTATAACGAAGTTTTAGAGAGGATTGAGAGAGGACATAGTGTTGAAGACAGTATTAATTCTATAAGGATTCTAAAAGATTTAGGTTTTAAGATAAATTATCATGTAATGCCTGGTTTGCCTGATGTTGATAAGAAAAAAGATATTGAAGGATTAAAGAAATTATTTACTGATCAAAGATTTAGACCAGATATGTTAAAAATATACCCTTGTATGGTTTTAAAAAATACTAAATTATTTAGAGATTGGAAGAAAGGTAAGTTTGATCCGTTAACAACAAAGAAAGCTGCCGAGTTAGTTGCAGAGTTTAAGAAATATGTTCCAGAGTATGTAAGAATAATGAGGGTTCAAAGAGATATTCCTACTTATATGACAGAAGCAGGAGTTGATAAAACAAATTTAAGACAGTATGTTGATAAGTTGAAACCAAAATGTAAATGTATTAGGTGTAGGGAGATTGGTAGATTTATTGGAAAAAAGAATTTTAAACTAGGGAAAATTAGTGTGAATATTAAAGAGTATAAGGCAAGCGATGGAAAAGAGTTTTTTATTTCTGCAGATGATAAGAATATGTTGTTGGGTTTTTGTAGATTAAGATTTCCTTCACAGTTACTTAGAAAGGAAATAACGAAGAAAACTGCCTTAGTTAGGGAGTTGCATATTTATTCTCCCGCGGTTAATATTGGTGAGAAATCTAAGGATTCATTTCAACATAAAGGACTTGGAAAGAAATTATTGAAAAAAGCTGAAGAAATTGCTAAAAAGAATGGAAAGAAGAAAATAGTTATTATTTCTGGTGTTGGAGCTAGGGATTATTATAGAAAATTAGGTTATAAAAATCAAGGGCCTTATATGGTAAAGAAACTGTAATATTTTTAAATAGGGCTGTATTTCTTTATGATTATGGGAGATAAGATTGATATACCTATTGTACTTGATGTTGATTTAACAGCTTCTGCTGAGTATTTACAGATTCCTATGCTTACTGATAGATTTCCTGCTTTGAAGGAGCACTATGCTACAAAGGGTTATGAGTTAAATGTTCCTCAGGATTATCTAGATATTTCTTCAAATTTTGGTGATAGGGGTGTTGCTTATTTACAGATGATGATTTGGGATGCACAACCAGGTGGTCCGTTAGATGGGTTAACAAATGAAGAAATCAGGAATTCTGGAAAAAGAGCTGAACCTGCTATTGGTTTGGCAGATGGTTTAAGGCAACTTAGGAATGATTTTAGTGGAATAGCTAGACTTCATTATTTTTTTCTTTCAATGGGCAATAAACCTGCAGTTGAAGGGTTTGTTGAAGCTCAAAGATTAACAGATGTTGTTGAATTAATAGAAGCTTCTGAGTTTACTACAGATGAGGATGGAGTAATAAATGGTTTGAAAAGAGTTGTCGACGATTTTGGTAAGAACAGATGGATAATTCCTTTTTTGAAAGGAGGGAGAGATTCATTGAATACTGTTGTTTCAACTCGTAGACAGAAATTCAATGATAGGGATCTTATTGTTATTGGAGATGGTTTTACTGATGTGTCTAAATTTACTTATGGTAAATCAAGAGGAGCTGCACCTATCTGTGTTTATGCTCCAGGAGATATTCGTAGATTTATCCAGGCTATTGAAATTGTTGGACCAAGAGTGGATTGTGTTGTTCCTAGAGATTATACTCCTGGCAGTGTTCTTTATGATTATTTGAGTTCAGTTATTTCTAGTAATGTAGCAGGCCATTGTGATTTTGAGCCAGGTCTTTTGTATAAACATGGTACAGACGGGATAGCTCATGGTGGGACAAGAGAGTTAGTTGAAAGGCATTTAAGGGATTGTTGTGGATGTCGCTCTTATTTTGAGAGATATGTTGTGGATACTAATGGCGGCGAACATATAGAACACAGAAAATCTTTAGTTTCGCCAGTTGTTTTAAGTATGGATGATTAATTCGGTAAATCTTTATAAATGGATATTTAATACCTTATTATATGAATCCGCCAGTATATAGGCCTGTTAGAATTGGTGCTTTAAGTACTGATACTTCAGGGGAGAATGGGGAAAAGAAGGTACCAGATAGATTAGATGAATTAGTTGAAAAATTATCTAATGAGTTAGGTAGGGATAATGTTTCTGTGGAACATAAACTTGTTCGTGAGCATACTTCTGATAATCCAACTTTTATGCATCTTGTTGAATATTATAAACCTTATCTTAAAGAACTTGTTGAAGAAAAAAAAGTTGATGTTCTGTTTGTTAATGGTGGGGATGGGACAATGCAGATTGTAATTTCCGCATTGGTTGAGTTATATAGGGATACTCCTAAAATGATTCCAAAAATACGTCCTGGAAGGGGCGGAACACAGAATATAAGTGCTGATTCTCTTGATGTTCCTAGAAAAAGTTTGTTGGATGGGTTATTGGGAAAAACTTCTCCTGAGATTGCTTTAGATGATTTAGTTAGAAAATGTAGTGGGATGTACATTGATGACATGGATGAAGGGGTTAATGATTTAGATAGATGTGTTGAAAGATATCATGTTTTAAAGGTTGAAGATGGAAATGATATTAAGTATGGGGTTACGTTTGCAAATGGTATGTTATGTAATTATCTTGAGAGGTATTATGGTGGGAAGTGGAAACCAAGCAATTGGAAGGCTGCAGCAATGATTGGTGCAGGTGCAGCTTCTGCAGTAGGTAGTGCTGGTTTTGGTTTAGTTCAAAAGGCTTCAAATTATTTTGGATGGAGGGGTGTTGCTAAATTATCTCATCTTTGGAAACAAAAGGCAGGTAGGTATGCTAATAACTTATTAAGAGAGCATGATATTGATATTTATTCTGGGAGTTTAGAAGAGGAGAATTCAATGGGAATGGTTTGCACAGCATTTGATACTGTGTTGAAACTACCTTTTATGAAAGCAAAGATCGGGGAAGGGATGAAAGAAAGATATAATAATCCGTTGTATAAGGGGTTCTATTCAATAGGTGCTACAGGTCTTAGTAAGCTTGGTTTATTATCTAAATTTATTGGTAAATTGAGAGGAAAGAATGTTGCAGGAGATGAACATCCTCGGTTTGGTGGGGATAATCCTGGACACATATTTGAGATTTATTCTGATTCAGTCAGTGTTGTTTCAAATAGTGGTGCAAATGTTGTTTATACCTTGGATGGAGATATGTATAAGTCAAAAGGAGATTCAGTTAGAATATCTTCTAGTGATGTTTCAATACCTTTCTTGAGAATTTAGGTTTTCTTTTTTCTTGTTATTGGGAGTGTGAATATAAACTCTGTGCCTTTGTTTCTTTCTGAGTTAACTTTAATTGTTCCTTTATGTAAATTAATTATGTGTTTTACGATTGGAAGTCCTAATCCTGTTCCGCCGTGTTTTCTTGTCATTGAACTGTCTACTTGGTAGAATTTGTCGAATAATCTGGCCATTTCTTCGTCTGGAATACCACATCCGTTGTCCTTAACTGAAATTTTTACAGAATCTTTGATTCCTCCGACAGATATTGATACCTTTCCATTCTTATCTGTGAATTTTATTGCATTGTTGAGTAAATTAAGGAATACTTGTCTTAATAAATCTCTATTTGCCTTAATAATAGGGACATTATCTCCTTTTTTCAATAGCAGTTTTATTTGTTTTTCCATTGCGATCATCATTACTGTTTGTAGGCAATGGTCTGCTATTTCAACAACATCTATATCCTCTACCTTATACTTTATTTTTCCTGTTTCTAACTTTGCTAAATCTAATACATCATTGATTAGTCTTGTTAATCTCTCGCTTTCGTCTATTATGATCTTTAATGATTGTCTCTGTTCTTCTGCTAATTCTCCTACTTTGTTATTATACAATAGTTTTGCATAGCCTAAAATGCTTGTTAATGGCGTCCTTAATTCATGACTAACATTAGAAACAAATTCAGACTTTACTCTATCTAACTTTTTTAGTTCAATATTTTTCTCTCTTAATTCTTTTGTAGCAATAAATATCTCATTCTTTAATTTTTCATTGAAATCTTTTACTTCATCATATAATTTCGCATTTTCTATTGCAATTGCTATCTGGTTTGTAAGTATTCTTAACGAGTCTTCATATCTCTTGAAATTGTTTGGTTTTCTGCTTTCTAGATTAAGTACTCCCATAACTTTTCCTTTCATTCTTATTGGAAGAGCAGCTTCAGATTTTGCGTTTGGGAATCTTTCAATATATCTTTTATCATCTTTTACGTTAGGTATGATGAATAACTTATCTTTTTTTGCAACCTCTCCAGATATCCCTTTACCTAATTCAATTGGAAATTTTTTAAGTTTCTTCTTAAATTTCCCAGCAGTATGTTTAATTTCTAATTTGTTATTCTTTAATAACATGAATGCTCCGACGTCAGCATTAGTGAATTCTACAGCATTTTCTAGTATTGTTTTTAGAGCGTTCTCAATGTTTAATGTTGCATTTATCATTCTACTTATGTCTAGTAATGCAGTCAAATTTTCTTTGTCTTCTTTGATGGTTGAGTATAACTTTCTATTCTGAATCATCATGGCTGCGTGGTTTGCTAGTGCCATAAGCATGTTTAGATCTTTTTCTGTATATTTTCTTTTTTTCTTTGTGTATAAGTTTATGACCCCTATCCCTTTGTTTTCAATTTTTAATGGGATTGAAAGAAGTGATTTGTACCCATATTTTGATGCCCATTGAATACTCTTATATTTCTTAACTTTAAGAACGTTAGGTATATATTCTGGGATTAGCGAATTAAAAACTTGTCCAGATATACTATCTTTTATAGAGAATGAGTCTACTTCTGGGTACAACTCTGTCTCATTGTATGCTTCTGGTATTAAATTATCCCCTGACTCATCCACTAATAGTATAGAACAGAAATCTATTTTCATCATTTCTACAATCTTATCTATTATTGTGTTAAGAACTTCATCAATGTCAAGTGTAGATGACCCAATCTTTGCTACATCATAGAGTGTAGAGAGTTTTTTTAGTCTTTTTACGTTGTTATAATTGAGGATCGTGTTGTCTATTGCTACTGCTATCTGGTTTGCGAATGTCATCAGGTAATCAATATAATCTTCTTTAATTGGTTTTTTAGAATGCTTATTGTCTACACTTATTGTTCCAATTACTTTTCCGCCGCTGATTAATGGTAGACTAGCTGATTCTCCTAACTCTGCTTTGTCAAGAAGTTCTTTGTATTCGCTAAGTTTACATTCCCTGTCTATTATTGGTCTTTTTTCTTTGATACATCGGTATACTTTTTTATGTTCTTTTGTTACTTCTATCTTGATTTTCGATATTATTTCTCTTTTAGTTCCTATGGCTTTTTGGCCAACAATTACATTTTCTTTTGAGTTGTAAAAGTATATTCTTACTCTATCAAATCCTAAATCTTGGAATGTTTTTAATGCTACATCCAACATTGTTTCTATATCGATTGTTTTTTGTAATAATGTGCTAGTTTTATATAATCTTAGTAACTCTTTGTTTCTTTTTTTTAGAGCTTTTTCTGCTTTTTTCCTCTCTGTTGTGTCTCTTAAGACACCCTCTATTTTTACTAAATCTCCTTCTGAATTATATATTCCTATACTGTTTAATTCGAAGAGTTTTAGTTTGCCATTCTTACACTTTAATTTAAGTTCAACATTGCTTGCTTTTTTTTCTTTTCCTGTTTTCTTATTCTTAAAAACTTCTTTTGCTTTTTTGAAATCACTTTTGTTGAATAATAGTGAGTATGGTTTGCCTACAAGTTCTTCTACATCATATCCTAATAGTTTTGTAACTGCCTGATTTATGTAGACTATCTTCCCTTCTTTGTCTAAATAATATATGATGTCTGGGAGATTTTCAAATAGTGCAATGTATTCAGACTTGTCTATATTATTGCTTATGCTGTTTCCGTTTTTTCCCATTCTTATTCAAACCTTGACCTATATATATCGCAATATTTGCATGTGGATATCTTATCAATACATGGTTGTGTGACTTTCTTTTTACATTGAACTCCTAAATGGAGCCAACATCTTAAGTCTTTATTATTATATGCAGGACACTTTAGTTTTCTGCAGTTTCTTATTTCCCAACACTTTTTCTCAGCAATATCTTTAATCTTGTTTTTTGGTAATGTGAAGGATATTGTTGTTCCTTTTTTTAATTTGCTTTCTATGCCTATTAGTCCATGATGTAATCCAATAATCTCTTTGACAATTGGAAGTCCTAGGCCAGTCCCTCCTTGATTTCTTCTTAAATGATTTTCGACTTGGTAAAATTTATTGAATAGTTTCGGGATATCTTTTTTTGCAACACCTATGCCTGTATCTTTTATACTTACTTTGATCTCATTCTTTTTATCTAATATTCTTACTGCAATGTTTCCTTCTGGCGAGGTGAATTTTGCTGAGTTACTTAGTAAGTTTGTAAATACCTGTGATATTTTATTTTTATCTGCATGTACTATTGGCATATCTTTTGGAAGTGTTTTACTGAAGTTTATTCCTTTCTTTTTTATTAGGTTTAGTGCTGGGCAATTATCTAAGCATTCTTCCAAATTAATTGGTTCAAAGTTTGCTTTTATTTTTCCGTGTTCTAGTTTTGATAGGTCTAATATATCATTTATTAAATTGCTTAACCTATCTGACTCTTTATTTATTATGCTAACTGCTCTTTCTTGTTTTTCTGTTAATTGTCCTAATGTTTTATCTACAAGTAGGGCTGCATAACCCTTGATGCTAGTTAATGGTGTTCTTAACTCATGACTTACTGTGCTTACAAACTCAGTTTTCATGTTCTCTATTTCTCTGTACTTTGTTATGTCTTCAATAACAATTATGTTCCCCAATATTTTTCTACCTTTGCTCTTTAAAGGAGTGAATGTTGTTTTTATTGTTTTTTTGGATGGTTTCTTTATTTCAAACTCTCTTATGTCTATTCTTTTTTTGTTGAATGCTATTTCGTTGCTTTTACTTGTGTAAGTTGTATCAACAAAACCAAATCTTTTCATATAATGAAGGATATGTTTTCCAATTACTTTTTTTGCGTTTAGGTCAAATATTTTCTCTGCTGATGGGTTGAATAAGACTATTTTGTTGTTCTCATCTATTACAATGACACCATCCGCCATGCTGTCCAGTATAAGTTCTGCTTTTGTTTTTTCAAGTTGAACTGCTTCTGAAGTTTCACTCTCTCTTTGAATAGATGCTCTAAGTTTAATAATCATCTCGTTGAATGCGTCTACGAGTCTTCCTATTTCATCGTCTGTGTATTTCTTTATTTTATGATCTAATTTTCCTTCAGCGACTAGTTGTGTACCTATTATAAGATTATCTACAGGTTTAATTAATGTGTATGCAAATACTATTGTTATAATCATTACAACCATAGCTGTGCTTAGTTCAACCAATAACACCTCTTTTTCTAACATCAACGAGATTATTGTTGGTTGATGTGTTTGCTCAATTTTAAGATGTGCTATGTAAACTCCTACAATGATTGTTGAAGTCAATACCAACATAAGCACAAGCAATATTATTTTTAGTTTAATGCTTAGTTTCATATACTAGAACCTCTTTTAGTCCTTCCCTAATATTTTCTTTTTATTTTATGTTCTTTTGATGTAAGGACTTTGTGATACTCTTCTTGAAAATTACTTTGTTTGTGTTGTAAAAGTTTTTTAAGTGAAATATACACAATAAATATCAAGGATATTATAAGTGCATATATCAACCAGTTTTGTTCTCCTAATCCCATCATTTTTTATCACCAGTAATCTCTGGAATAACTTGTAGTATTCCTACTTTCTTGTTCTTTATTTCTTTGCTTGGGACTTTATTTATTGAAAGTGAGACTTTTCTTGCATCTTCTGATTCGCTGTAGATATAAGGTAGGGCTTCTGTAAACGCTTCTTGTAGCCTTTTTTCAAATCTTGCTTCTTGTGTTAGTATTATAAATGTGTCGTTGTGTGATTGACCTAAGAAACTATTGGTTTCTTCGGTTATACCTACCAATATTCTTTTTAGTATCTCAAATAGATCTGAAGTTTTTTTTGAACCAAAGTTATTGTTGAAATTATTTAATCCATCTATTGAGACACCATATGTAACAAAGTTTTGATCTACTAATATTCTTTGTTGAATCTGTTCAACGACAGAGTTTTCTGTTGGGAGCCCAGTTATAGGGTGTTTTGAATCTTCTGAATCAATTTTTCTCAACGCCATGTTTACTCTTGCTTCGAGTTCCATTGGATCAAATGGTTTTGTGATATAATCTTCTGCTCCACAATCCATTCCTTCAAGTTTATCTGCAAGTTGTGATTTTGCTGATAAAATAATTACTGGTATATTACTTGTTTTTGGATCTTTTTTTAGTTCTTCACACACTTCGTATCCGTTCATCCCAGGCATCATAAGGTCTAAGATTATCAAGTCTGGTTTGTGTTTTTGAAGTAGTTCTAGTGCTTCCATGCCAGAGTTTGCTTCTCTGATTGTGAATTTGTCTTTTGTTAGACTAAGCTTTACTAGGTTTACAACATGGGGTTCATCATCTACGATTAAAATAGATGATTTCTCTTTTTTATTGCATATTCTCCATAGTTTTGCTTGAGCTACATCCTCGTAGTTTAGTATACCATGGGCTTTCATGATTTCAAGGTATTTGGTCACAGTTACTCTGTTATGTTTGATATTTTTAGAGATTTCACTGCTCGATGCACCAATTCTTGTTGTTTTTAGATATTCTAGTATTTTGTTCTTTATTTCTTCGTTTAAAGCTTCCACTTGCACCCCTCCGTAAGTATACAATTCTGTTATACAATATAATCGTTGGTAATTTAAATAGTTTTTGGTGAGATAATATAAAAGAAAATTATCTTATTGATCTATGACGCTGGTCATTTATTCTTCCGTCTTCACAGTTTCCTGCTGCAGTTATATAGAATGTACTTGTAATCATATTATTATCACAGTAATATTCTATTAGTTCATGCTCGTTACTACAGTAATCCATGTATGTGCTCCCTCCTTTCATTACTGTTCCTTTTCTGTGAATGTCAATTCCATCGTCAGAATCAATACAGAGACTTTTTGTTGCCTGGCCTGCTAGCGTCTCTGTTTGTGTATTGTTAAACCCTACAAATAGTAATGAGATCAATGCTACGCATGCAACTGCTGTTACGATGTAGAATCCTTGTGTATGTTTTGCGATATTTATCACCTCTTTTAGATCTTTTAGTGGTTGTTGTATATATGTTTTTTGGTATACTTTATGTGTTAAAAACAACACCAGTATACAAAAACGTAACATTTATATACTAGTTATGTTATTGATATATTTAGGCAAGATTCATGATAAAGTGAGGCTTCCTGTTGGGTCTAAGTTCTAAACCCCACCTCCCCTTTGAACCCTCCAACAGGGAGCCAGAAACTTTTTATTTCTTTGTTTACTTCTTTCTCATATGGTGAAATGTAAATTTATAGCAAAAGGACATAGAAATATGCTCGGAAAACACAAAACAACGTTTGAGTTTACAACGGACAAAGAGTTAACCTTGAATGGAGACTGTATAGTTGGTGTTAGTTCTAATTTTGAGTTTAGTGAATTGAAAAAGTTTGTTAAAGATTGTAATAATAAAATTAAATTTATAATTAATGATAATTTAGGGAATAGAGATGAAATTGTTGCTGTTGTTAATAGAAACTTTTGTCATGAGACTGAGTTAGTTGTTAGGAAATCAGATTATTTAGATGATAGAACATTTGCAATTAAGGCAGATAAGGCTGCCTTTGAAATAAACAGGAAGATTATTAAAAGTTTAGAAAATCCAGATAATAACGTTTTTGTCGAGGTAAAAGATGCATAAACAGTTTAATAAAAGCGAGATAAAAGAGTTAAATAATTGTTTAAGTGAATTGTTTAGTATAAACAACTTTATAACAAAAAAGAATAAAGTAGAAAGAAGAGATGATGTGATTTATGTTGATAATAAACCAATGTTCTTTTATTTTGAAGATAAAATTGTTCCGACATTGAAATTGTTACAAGAACAGAATATATTGAAAAAAATAATTGTGGATATGGGTGCTGTAAAGTTTGTTGTTTCAGGTGCAGATATAATGCGGCCTGGTGTTGTTGAAATTGAGGAGGGAATTAAAAAGGATGATTTTATAGTTATTGTGGATGAGACACACAATAAGCCTTTAGCTATAGGGACTGCAATGTTTTCGACTGATGAAATGAAAACAATGACTTCTGGGAAGTGTGTTAAGAGTGTACACTATGTCGGAGATAAGCTCTGGGATAGTTGGATTACTAATTAGTGATAACTAGTTAGTAATATTTAAATACTGAAGTGAATTACTTAGTCAGTATATCAATTAGGTGTAAAATGAGTCCAAGGAGAAGGAAAGGAAAGAGAGCGAAAAGGAAAAGTAAAAAAGTTACTAATAGGAATGTTAAACAGAAGGTTTTTGACCTTTATGCTTCTATTGATGATTGGGTTATAAAATATTTTGTAGGTAGTAAATGGGAGCGTGCAAGATTAGATAGAAAAACATCCTTTATTCAAAGTTATATGGATCAACGATTGTCACAGTTTGGGAATACCTTAGTTGGGACAAACCGTCTTGTTGAACTTCTTTACAAGGGGCATGATGGGGAGGATGGAGAGAATTTACCAGATGCAGATGAATTGATGTATCTTAAGTTTTGTTTATTAGATTCGATTTATAGATATAGTGTGTCGCGGAACAGAAAAACTACAGGAAAGCCTTATGTTGTTCATCCTTTAAGTACTGCAAGTGTTTTAGTTGAGCATGGAGTATACGGTGTAGATGATTTAATCAGGGCGTTGTATCATGATGTTGGTGAGGAGTTTGTTGATTATCAGATTGCTGATCATGCAAGGAAAAGTGTTGATGTTGTTTCTAGACTGAGTGTAATTAATTATCTTGTAAAATGTGGGAGGAGAAAAAAGAGAAAAGCTGTTGATCGTGTTACAGAAGCAGAGCTTTATGGTAATTTACCGGATCATATTAGTCACCTTTTATCTGGTGCGGATGAATCTATTGATAGTCAGGATGATGATCCAGAAGATGGAGGAATTCAGACTGATTATCAGGAGTTGAGTGATATTGTTTCTACTGTTCATGAGGTGGGTGAGGTCGATGTAGGGAGAGTTAACTTTTGGATAAGTGAGTTGAAGAGAAGTTTGTCAGGTGCAAATAAATCTGCTAAGAGAAAAGAGAAAAAAAGGTTATCTGAGGATAGTGAGAGAGAGGTTAAATATATTACTGATCAGATAGAGGATGTTAGACATGCTATTGAAACATTTTCTGTTAAACACTTTGCTGATAAACCAGATCAACAAGAGTATGGTTTAAGCTTAGCAAATTCACTTGTTCCTTCACTTGTTCTTCTTACTAGGGGCACAAAAGAGAATTATTACAAAGCTGCTTCAATGTTATTTAATTATGATTTAGATAGTGAGAATCCTGTTCTTAACGAGTTGGAAAGGAGATATGAGGATGTTGAGATAGCTAGGCCTGAGTTTGAAGATTTATCTATAAGCCAGTCTGATATTGAGAATTCTGCTGTTTGTAAGTTTGCAGATAGGATTGCTAACACTAGAGAGATGAGAAATCCAGAGACAGAGAAACAGAGGAGAAAAAGACTAGGTAATTTAGAAGAATTTTCTATGGATGATATTATTGATGCTTTTGGTGTGGATAAGATAACTGGAGAGACTGGTTGGGTTAATTATGAAAAAGTTGGCGAGTTAGATGATAAGTCAAGATTGTTAAAAGGTCCTGGCACTCATCCTGGGAATAAAAAATCAAAAAGTTATTTCAAGGGAAATAAGAGACTTTATACCTTATTTAAGAATATTATTTTAATTCAGAGTTATAGGCTTTACAAAGAGGAGCATGTAGATATAAGAAGAGTTGATGAGATTGATCGTTTAGAGGCAACATTATTAGAGGAGACTGCTAATGAGGCGCAGCAAATTATTGATCACTTGTGTTCTTATCATACACAATCCGATTTATCTGTTGAGAAGGTTGTTAGAGTTTATCAGTTCTATGTTGAGTACAGGAATAATGGTGGGTTTGAGAGAGCAACATCTGCGAAAGTTGATATTACAAAAGATAAATTAGAAGATATGGGTGCTGATATGTTTGACGGGCTTATAGAAAAGATATTTGATACAAGGATATTGGGGGATAAAGAGCCGTTGCAGAAGATATATCGTAGGAAATCAATAATGTTAGCAGCAGCACTTTCTATAAAGCATTTATGTGAAAAATATAGAAATCCCTATTCAACTGATGATTTTGTTTTGGATGGGATGGATCATTCAGGAATTGTTGCAAGGGCTAATGGTGACAATGGCGGGTATAAACAGGTTTAAAAAGCAAACTTTTAAATATGGTTTACTTGTTCTTTTGATATAATCTGTTATGTGGGGATAGCAAAGTCTGGTCAAATGCGCAGGAAAGCTATGCTTTGCGAAACTTAAGACCAGCTTGAAAAGGTGCCGCAACCTATTGTGGTTGTTAAATCTTCGAGTAAGATATCCTGTACCTTAGTGGTTTCCGGAGTTCGAATCTCCGTCCCCACATTCCTTTATTACTCTATGGACACTAGAGCTGTTTAGATTTACAATATGGCCGATTTTTCTTATACTATGTCCTTGTTTTCTCAATTTAATAATTCTATCTTTTTCTATTATTGGTTTTCTGTTATACCTAGTCTTTTTTAAGATTTCAATACATTTTTCTAATGCGCACTTTTTCTTTGTATTATATCTGAACCCTATACTTTTAGAAAACTTAATTATATTTTCTTTGTTCCTTCTTATTGTAAAATATAATTCTCTTGTTTTCTGATCATTTCTGTTATAATGTTTTGAGGAAACATTACTACATTCTATGTTATGGCTTTGTAACATTTTTCTTATTTGAATTAAGAAATCTCTTAAGTTATTAAGATGTTCTTTATTTTTAGCCATTTTTAACATTGGACCGTTTGAACAGTTACTTATTTTTATCTTTATTGTACTCAATTCATCTTCAAGTATCCCTTGTAAAAATTTCTTACTACATTTTTTAGATTTAACTATCCATTTAGGGATTAAAAATTCTTGTTTGACTTTATTACTTTTTGGTGCTCCAAGTGAATATAATGTTCTACCAAATATACTATAATTTACTCTTAATGAATGACTTATTCCACAGGCTTTTCTTTTTATTATTGTAATATTTTTGTTAATACCAAAATATTCTTTTAGGTATGATTTTATGTTTTGTACTTCTTCTTTTTGTCCAATAAAATGGGTTGAAAATTTCTTGTCTATGTGTCCATCCCCCATCACTTTTCCTACTAAATATGAAAATTCTTCTGCTATCCTGGATCCTCTATTTATTGGGAACCATTTTGCTTTTCTAAGAAATTCTAGTTGTTTTTTTGGAATTCTGGTTTTGTATGTGTTAAACACATCTTCAAAATCCAATATCACGTCTTGTTTTTTCATATTATCCCTTTTGCTGAAAAAACAATAATGTGTTCTTGGTTATATAATTGATTGTTTTAATACAAAATGTTTTTAGAATTGCTAAAAAGAAATAATTCTCTCAATTGTACCTATTAATATTCAGATAACCTTTTGTCATTGTGTACAGACTTTGTACTTCATCGCCTACCAAAGAATAATATTTATCTAGTTGTGCTTTGTAGATGAATTGATCAAATATTGTTCTTAAGAAATATAATATTGGTTTTGTTTCCCACTTATGTTCCCAATCTGTTTCTAAGTAACCCATGAATGTTATCAATATCTTTGCTTGTTGTGTTTTTACTTTGTGATTGTCTTTTGTAACATTTACATCTTTGATATCTGTGATTAAAAAGATAATTTTCATAACTGATTTTGCATAATCGTTGATCTTTTTCCATGGTTCCCATTCAATCTCTATTTGTTTTCCGTCTTTATAGATTTGTTCTGAAGTTCTTTTTTCATATTTATCATACCCTTTTTCTCTGAACCATTTATCCATTATTCTATAGAACTCATTAACATTAACTAAACCTTGATACTTTAGTTGTAAACTGTCAACAACGATTCTTCTATCTGCCATGTTAATACCTTTGTAAATTCAAATATGCTTTCATCATTGCATACATTTTATCTGTTTCTTCTGCAACTAGTGAGTAATATTTATCTGTATGTATTTTATAGACGAATTGGTCAAAAACTGCTCTTAAAAAATATAACACAGGGTTTCCTTCCCATTTATGTTCCCAATCGGTTTCTAGATGACCCATAAAAGTTATTAAGACTTTTGCTTGTTGTGTTTTTACCCTTTTGTTATCTTTTTTAATTACTACTTCTTTGATATTTGTCATTAAGATTGTCATTTTTATGACGATTTTTGCGTAATCGTTGATCTTTTTCCATGGTTCCCAAATAACTTCTGTTTGTTTTGTGTTTTTGAATACTTGTTCTGACACATTTTTCTCATATTTTTCATAACCATGTTGTTTAAACCAAGAATCTAACATTCTATAGAACTCAGTAATATTAACTAAGCCCTGATAGTTTAGTCTTAATGTGTCAACAACGATTCTTCTTTCAGCCATTTTTACCACACATCATAATGTTCATTTCCAGCAATTTGAGATTCTAGTGCCTGTTTTACTACATCCTGTAGTTCGTATAACTTAAATCTTAGTTTATCTTCCCAAAGTGTGTCTATCTTTTTTCTATACATCCAATCTTTGAAAAATTTAGTTATATGTGTATGAAGCGGAGATTTTGTAAATCTGTGGGAATAGTCGTATTCTAGTTCGTGTCTTAATCTTATGAAAACTAATCCTTTTGTTAATGTCTTTTTCTCGCCATCTTTTACAACTTCGAATGTTTTGGTATCACAGAATTGATAATGAACATATATCCATGCCATAACAAATTCTGTTACTTTTCTAAAAGCTCCCCAATCTAGTTGATATTCTCTATTACTGGATTTATCAATAGATTTGAATTTTGATTCGTGTACTTGGTATCCTCTTGAGATTAACCAATCATATATTGTTTTATATAAAGCGTCAATATCAAAGACACCTTTGTATTTGATAACTAAGGATATTGTGTCTTCAGTATCTGCTTTAGGGATTGCCATACTACTTTACTATTTATTAGATTAATAAATGTTTCTACTTTATGACTGCACAATATTACCTTAATGCTACGCTTCGTGTCTCAGTGTAATGCACTCTTGTCAGTAACTTTTAGTTTCAATACCGCCCTTCTTCAGGACTGCGCTTGGCAGCATTAATGTAGCAGATGGTGCAGGGAATTACTCCAAAATATCCTTATTAGCTTCTGTAACGTCTGTTAGAGAGAACATCTTTTTACAGCTTTTGCATTGGAATACAATGCTTCCGTCTGGTAGTGGGAAGTCAGATATTGTGAGATTCTTTTTTGAACATTTTGGACATTCTAGTTCTATGTCTTGAAATCCGAAGAAATTACTGCATTCTTTGCAGTATTTTACGTCGCTTATGCTCATTATCTTGTGTTCACCTGCGTTACAACATGGGCAAAACTTTAATTCTGACATTTTGTTTTTCATGTTTCAGTTAAGTATTTAAAGGTTTCGTGGCCCCTATATAAATGAATATGTTGTTACTACTTTATAATGCTTAATAACCGAAAGATTTAAATATAAGCATACCTACTATATAGTAGACACAAAGAGAGGGAAGATACGTCCTTTTCTATGTAAATACTAACAGATTATTTATAATCACCTCTTTTTCCCGAGTTTGCTCCCGTTTCGGGGGCTTACAAGGGTTTTAATGCCTTTACAGGCGAAATAGAGTTCAAAATCACCTCTTTTTCCTGCGCAGGTTCCTTCGGGAATTTGCGTGGGTTTTACTAACCTAGATTGAGAACTAGTGATTTACCATTTCTTTTTTGTGAACCGTTTCCTATACTTTCTATGTATCATTGCTGTTAGAAGAATTCCTACAATTAATCCGAAGCTAAAGATGTATAAATTATTTCTATCGAAGTTAAATAGCTTCTTTTTCTCTCTTACTTTCAAATAAAGATCCATGTTACTGAATTCTAGAGAGTAATGGGAATAAATTAATGCAGAGTATGGGTCACTTTCTGCTAAGACTTTTCCGTATTCGTAATAACTGTATCCGAGAATTGGAAATATTCCTTGTTTTTGTTGTTTTAGAATCAAAGATTTAACTAAATCAAGTCTTGATTCAACTACTTCATTTAGATTATCTTCATCTAGACCTATAACTCCCAATAACATGTCCATCTGAGCTTTTGCTTTGCTTGCTTTAAACAAACACATAACATAATCTTCTTGTTCATAAAACTCGTTTGCTTTTTCTTTGTCTGCTTCTATCTCATCCATTGGCAGATAGGTCATTAAAATAGTGTATTGATAATGTTCGTCTACTTCTGAGAGTTTTCTAATACAAGAATTTTTTAGAATTTCTTCATTCAGTTTTAGTTTTGCGTTGTTTTTATCAAAGAACATACTCCATGCATAAGCGCTGTATAATCTTTCGGTTGCAAAGGCTAGATTGTATAAGTAATCTTGTAGTTGTGTTTCGTTTAGTGTGTTTATTTCTTCTAAAATTAATTCTGCTTCTATCAATCTTTCGTTAACAATTATGTATGTTTGTAGAGAAGCTATTGAGTTAAGTTCTTGTTCTCTTAGGTTTTTGAATGATTGGTTTATTGATTCTCTTAGGATTTCTGTTGTGTTTATTGCTTCTTTATAGGATGTGTTTGTCTGGTTTAGGAATAAGAAATCATATTTTACGTTTGCTCCAAAACAAAAGCTTGCGCCTGCATAATAGTCGTTGTCGTCGAATGAGTCAATTGCTTGTATTGTTAGGTTTAATCCCATATTGTAGATTGAGTTATTGTTTAGATTTTCTAGATTAAGTTGATCTCTAAAGCCTTTTGTTCTATTGCAGAGGATAATTGAGACCTCTTTCATTGTATCCGTATACCATTCATCTGGTGTGATATTTCCAGTTTCTTGAGGGAATTGTTTTCCTGTTGTTTCATAAACTGCTTCATACAGGTTAGATACTTCTACTACTTCAACCCCTAATCTGTTTCCGTGTTCATATAAGTCTAATGTGGTTTTTGATTCGTTTATCCTTGTTAGATTACGTCTATAATATCTACCATATCTTGTTGTTTCTTCTTTTATTTCTTCGAATCTATCTCCTTTTGGAATTAGAACTTTTTTTATTCCTTGCTTTGCAGCAGCATCTATTTTTTTACTTATACTTCCGACATCTCCTATAAATCCTCCTGCATTTATTGTTCCTGTTATGGTTGTTGTTTCTTCTACTTCTATATCATCCAATAGTGAGATTGTTAGGATTGTAAATGCAGCACCTGCACTTGGTCCTCCTATTATTGGGGAGTCTGCTCTTATTGTGTAGATAAAGTCGTAGTTTGAACAGTCAATTTCTAAGAAGTCGCAAGCAATATCTTTTGCAAGCCTTGTTGATAGTTGTGTGTCAAACTTAGTGAACGGGAATGTGTCCATAAACACTCTTCCAGAGCCTCTTTGTATTTCTAAGTATAAGTCTGCAGTTGTTCCATTTCCTTCTGATGAAACAGCTAAGAGTTTCATATGTCCCTCAGAGGCAGAGACTGCAGTGATTAATATTAAGAATAGTATTGAATATATTAATAATTGTTTCATTTGAAAATTGGAGTTAGAAGTAGTATTAAAATGTTATGCTGCTTGTTGAGCTAGTTTTTGTTCTATAGATCTTTTTATGTCTTTGAGTTGGTTAATATCCCCTTTTGTAATACTTATTAATTTGTTTATGTCTTGTTTTTGTAGCTCTTCTGTTGCTAGTCTTTTTTCTACTGGGTCAGTTAATGTATTTATTAATAATGCTGGTCCTTTTAGTGTGGTTATCTCAGGTAATTCTGGTTGAGTTTCAAGGTGTTCTTTTATTTTCTTAAGTTCTTCTCTTATTTTTCCTAGTTGTTCCATAACAACTTTTCTTGTTTCTAATACTAGTATGAAAGGTTGTTTGATTCTGTTTCTTTCTTCTTCTGTGAAGTCTTGTTTCATTGAGTGGAATAATCTTCCGAGTTGTTCCATAATCTCATTGAATTCTGGATTGTTTCCATATGATTCTCTTAGATCACTCATTATGTTATTTTCATTTGCTTCAATTAATTCAAGTCCTTTGTCAATATTTTCCATAACGGGTTGTTGTTTTTGTTCATATCTCTGTGTGTTTCTTTCTAGTTGGAACATTTTGTTTGCATCTTCTTCACATTTTTTTATCAGTATTATCATCTCTTTTCTAAATACTTCTATTTGTTCTACTTTCTTTTTTAAATCGTTTACTAACAAGTTTGCGTTTGTTAATGCTCCTGGTTTTCCATTTCTTCTAAGAGTTTCAATCTCATCTACTAATTTTTTCTTATCTTCTTCAGCTTTTAGTAAGTTTCTTCTAGCTGTTAGAAACTTACCTACATATGTCTTTTCTAAATCTTTTACGTGTTCCAGTGTTGTTGCAGCTTCTCTTTCTGTAAATTCAACAAATTCTTTTGCTTTCTCTGTTGCGTCTTCTAATTTAGTTAAGAATTCTTGTAGTCTTTCTATGATGTGTTCTCCATTTTGTGTACTAGTAGTTGTTTGTTGTGTGGATTGAGATGCTGTCCCTTTTGCTTTTTGTAGTTTTTGTATTATTGCTCCTTTTGTTTGTCCCATTATCCCCATTGCTTGCCTTGTACTATTAAATATCTCAGCTAGTTCTGGTTTACCTTCTGTAAATGCTTTTATAACTAATAGCGTTTCCATAAATTTCTCGTCATGTTCACGCATTTTGTACTTTGATTGTACTTCTTCAATGTGTTGTATTTTTGTTACCATTTTATTAAGCTGTATTTATTGGGTTTAAAGGACCAGGTGTTCCTGCAGCAAATTCAGTATTGTAATCTGCATACATATTATCGAATTCAGTGAAGATATATGTTGATCTAAGGATCAATTGAGCAAATGCAGTTCTCTGTGCAGGATTAAGATCTGTAATTAATTGAGGGGATCCTCTGACAATGTTTATTTGATTGTTAAAATTAGTTCTAAGTACATCTAAATTGTTTAATAAGTTTGTTAGTTGAGTTAAGTTGGCTGGGTCTGCTCCTGCAGCTGCGTTGTCTGTTAGTATTGTGTTTGCTAACGGGTGAAAGTTAGTGTTAGCTACTTGACGAAATTGATTTAGTTGGGCTACACTTTCTGTAATTGCTTGTTGTATGTTTACTGGCGTTGGTGTTGCAGGTGGTGTTGTTCCATCGCCATCTCCTCCACCTCTTCCGTCACCTCCTCCTCTGCCTCTTCTTGGTGTTCTGCCTCTTGCTCTGTCCCACCAATTTCCTAACATTGATCCAGCGCTTTCTCCTCCGCCAGCGATTGTTAGTAAAGCGTTAAGTACTGCAGCAATTATACAAAAGATTGCACCCCATGTTAAAGCATCTCCGATTGCTTGATAGATTTCAACTGTTGGACCTGTTGCAGCTGCTTCTAGTTGGTTAACTAAACCAAAGACTAATACTGCTAAAATTACATAGATAACTGCTCGCATAAATGAGTCAAATCTATTATCATTTCTGAAAACTCTGCTGTTAAGTAGAAAACCAACGACAATTGGTAGTAGACCAAATGCTACTGAGAATACAACAGCAGAGACGTTGAAAATATAGAATACAATCGAAGTTGGAGTTAGTATTGCTCCTGTTAATGAAAACACTATTCCAAAAACATTCAATGCAGGAGAAACTTTATCTCCTTTTGTCATTCTTTGGAATCCGTACTGAAAAACAGAAAAGATTGCAATGAAATATGCAAATCTTAGAAACATTTCAAAGTATGGTGAACCTGGAATATCGTTGAAAACAATTGATAATGCTTCGCCGAATCTATCCATAGCGCTGTTCTGAGCAAAGACAATATTACTATTCAAAATAAAGAAAGATGTAAATATCCCTATCAAGAGGTTCCTCTTTTTCATTGTTATACTCAAATATCGAGTATTCTGATATATAAAGCTTTCTAATATATCCGTGCTACTGCGAGTGTATTTGATTTTAAAAGAAAACTTTAAAAGCTAGTCTGTATTAATAAACAACATGATTCGTCAAAAAATAACTATTATTAAGATAAGAAAACCAAAGCCTCATATTAATGAAGAGTTGCAGTGGTTTGGGACTTCTTTAGGGTTGTTTAATCTAAGAGATAAGGATAAAAGTTGTTTTAGAATATTTATAGAATTATTGAAAAATGCAAAGAAGGAAAAGCCTTTGACAAGTGATGAACTAGCATTTAAATTAAATCTATCAAGAGGAACTGTTGTTCATCATTTGAATAAGTTAAGAGAGGCTGGATTAGTTGTTTATACAAACAAAGGTTATGCGTTGAGAGTTAGTAATTTAAAGACTTTGATAGATGAGTTAGAAAGGGATTTAATGAGAACATGTAATGACTTGAAAAAGATTGCTAATGATATTGATAGAAAGATTAATCTATCTTAATTCTCTGACCCACATTAAACCTATTTTAATCATTGCTTTATTGAATTGATCTGATAGTCTGTATGTTTTTTTGTATAAATCATAGTCGATTAAACCCATACCCTTCATTGGTGTTAGAATTCTATCGTAGAATTGTCTTTTGTTATAACTTAGTTTTACTTTTTTATTTTGATATTGTGGTTCATCAAGTTCTGTTACTAAGTTTCCTTCATGTAAAGCCATTGCAAATGTGCTCATCTCTGTTTTATTTACTTCTCCACCTTTGTCTTTCATCATTTTTATAAGAAGTTTACCCACTATCCTCTGTTGTGGTGTTGCAAAGATGATCTCAAAAATATCATCTGGCATATTAAATCTATCAAATAGGATTACCATTGATATCTACCCCCAATTGTTTAATAAGCTGATACTAGTATATAAAAGTTATCATTCTATGTGTTGGTGTAGTATTGTGGAGAATTGATAAATTATATATAATCCCGACTTTATCGAGATTATAAGACTTTACTTCGTAAAGTATATATAGAATGTCTATACTTGTGTATCTATTGTTAGTAACCTAACTCCATCATTACTCCGCTGTCGTTAATTTCCATTCTAACAGCTCGATATATCATTTCTAAAGAATTTGGTTGTGAATATAGATCAGTTAGGACAGAGTCTTTTTCACATCTTTCTACTACTTCCCATTTGTCATTATGTTTTGCTCTAATCCAACCTAAATGATCCCAGACCAGCATTTCGTCTTTATCTTTGTTTATTCTTACCATGAATCCGTCAAGAAGTCCTTGTTTTGAATATTCTGGAATCATATCATCTGGTTCAATATCAGTATATCTGTTTGCTGTACTTTCTAAACATTCATAGTCTGAAGATGGAGTAGGTCTAAAACAATAGTTTCCGTTTTGCATAGTGTGGCTTGCATTTGTTACTTCTGCGACTAATCCTTCTTCTTGGAATTGTTCCCATGCTTCTTTCCCACCTGTAGTCCAAGCTTTATATGCTCCAATTGTACCAACTCCTAGACATATAGCGACAAATAAACATGAATATTTTGGATTTCTTGACATTTTCTCTATTTTAAGGGTTTGTTGAGTGTTTTATAAACTTTCTTTAATTATATTCTAAAGCCAAAAAGTATTTATATATAGAAATATGTGTAATATTTAAATAAAAACCTCCAATTAACTACTATTAAATGGTTATTCTTGAATATATAGATCAGATAATATAAATATTTAAATACTAGTTTTATGAGAATATAGCTATATAAAAGGGGTTGTGTATATACAGAGTGGGGTCATTGTAGATAAACATATGTACAGCTCTCTCTAGCGCAATAATGAAATTGACAAATAAGAAAATACAAGAAACCATAGTGGAAGCAATTGGCGAGGATGCAATACCTGTAGTTGATTTTCTAAAGCCAAGAAAGAATATTTCTGAGTTTATTATAGCTGAAAAGACTGACTTAGAGATTCATAGTGTTAGAAATATCTTGTATAGGATGCATAATGCGAATTTAGCTTCATATAAAAGAAAAAAGGATTCTAAAAAAGGTTATTATATCAGTTATTGGACATTTAATACAAAAAGAGTGAAAGATGTTGCCCTTTTGATGAAAAAGACTAAACTTGATAAATTAGGTGATAGGTTAAAAAGAGAGGAAGAGAATGTTGGATGTTTCTTTTTGTGTGAGAATGCTTGTGCAAGACTTGATTTTGAACAAAGTAGTGATTTAGATTATAAATGTCCTGAATGTGGGGCTTTGTTAACACAACAAGATAATACAAGAACAATTGAAGTTCTAAGAGAAAAGATCAAAGAGTTAAGATCTGAGATTTGATTGTAATCAAATAACTAGCATTAATGCTGCGCTCCGTTCTAGTGTGTTATTGAATATTATCAGTAATTTTAGCTTTAGTACTATTGATTTCTAATACTGCGCTTGGCAGCATTAATACTGTAATTGGTGTTTCAATTAACTTTTTATATAATGGTAATAACTCTTTTTGCATGATTATAAATGATAAAGTTTATGGTGAGATAGATATTACTGAACCAGTGATTATTGAGTTGATTAATTCTAAGGCAATGCAGAGATTGAAGTTGATTAATCAATATGGTACTTGGGGGATTACTCATCCAGAGT
>CAYVNO010000002.1:0-15540 GCA_964452935.1 uncultured Methanosarcinales archaeon
AATAAACCAAACAAGAACCAGTCATTGCTTCTGTCGCACCATACACCAAAGGAACCCCATACTTAACACAAAAATCATTTATTAGTTTTCTAGAATAAAACTTATCAACACAACAAAAGACAACATCATATTTCTCAAACTCACTTTCATGTTCCTCACCAACTTTCTCAACAAATCCATTAACATTAGAACAACCAATCTCCTCCATTCTTTTAGCAATAACTTCTGCCTTATTTTGCCCAACAGATTGTCTAAAAAGAGGTTGTCTATTCAAGTTTGTAATCTCAATATAATCATGATCATACACATCAACATTATCAACACCCAACAAAGCTAAATGCATGCAAACAAAATTTCCAACAGCACCAGCACCAATAACTAACACATTCTTATCAGAATAATCTCCATCTAAACCATAATCGAAAAGAACATCCCCATCCAAAAGACAATCTCTCTCATCAACATTAAATCTTCTTTTCCTAACTTCGTCTGCAATTACAGCACCATTTATACCAGAAGAAACAATATTTCCATCAACAGAACAAATTAAATCAATTCCCTGTAAATCAGCAAACCTTGTAACTTCACCTTTCAACTCTCCGCCACAATAAACAACAACATCAGGCCTATAAGCATTAATAATGCCATTAGAATAAACACAATCAAACACATCCACATTCATCTGCCCATTTATCTCTCTCAACTCACTCCCAAAACATACATTCTTGCCCATCACACCGAGATTCGACACACCCAATCCTGCCAAAGCAACCGAAGAAAAATAAGAAGTATAATTATCTCCAATAATTAAAACTCTACTCTTCTCCAATCTTCTCTGATTTTCTTCTCCCCACTTCACTATCTGTCTATCAAATTGGCCCATGTAAACCACGCTCCTCTATCTGTCTACAATCAACTAGTTCCACACCCTTACCAACCATCCTATTTGCAGAGAATGAATCAACAAACCTTTGACTCATCTCCCCCCCATCAATTCTTTTTACAGGATTTCTAACATTCCCATAATAACCAATCATAATAATATCCTTGGCTTTAGTCAACATTGTAACAATTTGTTTTGCAACATTCCTCTTTACAACATCCCTAACATTATAATCTCCAAAAACAACACCCACCTTATCCCATCTCCAACCATCTCCATAACAAATATCGCCCCCAGTAAAAACAAATGGGTGTTTATAAGAGTCATCCAAAACTCTTGGAGCAGACTTCATACTTAACACAGAATCATTAACATTTAACTCTAAACCAACTCTTAAAGACTCAAAATGATAATTTCTTCCTTTATATTTCATAATAAACTCAGGAATTATTGTATAAACAACACATTTACCACCAGAAATATTATAACCAACACTACCTAGCTCCCTTCCATTAGAAATTTTAGTACTACTCACCCTATTCTTAAACAAGTCTACTCTACCTTTTATCCTAGAATGATATAATTCCTCAAACCTCTCAGCAGAAAAAGCCTTTTTTAAGAAATAAGAATTCCCCCCTAACGAAACACAATTAAAACTTGCACTAATTTTTGGTTGCAAAGCAAAAACATCTCCATTCAGAAAAGCAAAATCATGTCCTCCACCAAAAACATTTATTTTAATACCTTTTGAAAACCTAGAAACCAACTCTTCAAACAAAGAATACCCTTTCTTAGAAGAATTAACAGTAGAATTACCATTACCTGGCATCTCAAAATATTCCTTAAAAACAAAATTCTCAACAAAATACTGAAAAAAACCAGAATTAAAATTAAATCCAAAATAATCTTCAATAGTCTTTCTATTCCTATCAAAAAACATTCTCTCAGAATCAACAACGCCCATAACTTTTTCTATAGACTTTTTCCTACCATGAATCCTAATAAAATCAGCATTATCGGAAAAAGAAGGAGTATAAATCCCATTATTAAAAACAACAACAGGTTCTCCAACTAAAACAAAATCATGAAACACACTACTAGTTAACTCCAACTCAAGCACCGCCTTCATCACCAACAACTAAAAGTTCTATACCTTTGTAAATCTCGTCTGCATTTGCATCATCTAATGCACCTATTGGTTTAAACAACTCAGATTTATAATCTCCAACCTTCAACTCTAAATCTATTGGTCCGGTACGTGTATTTGATGCATCTAAACCATACAATAAAACACTCTCCCCTCTAGATTCAAGATTTCTAATACTTCCTCTAATCGAACCAACCAACACTTTCTGATTCTCATCATACCCTTCTGGATTTAATTCATCTGAAGCTTCATCTAATAAATAACTAACTAAATAAAAAAATGATTGTTCAAGATAATCTGGTCCAACATACTTTATTAATGTACTATCTCTCTCATAACCTGGAAATATATTCATTGTCGCAACAAAAGCTTTCTCCATTCTATCCCTCCGGTATAAACCAGAACAAAGAATAGAAACAATTTTAATAAGAATTCTCTAAGAAAATCCGGACATCTTCCGAATAATCCAAAAGATCTCCGAACAAAAACAAAAATCTTCCAGAAAAAGACAATTTTCTCGTAAAAATTACGAAAAATCCGGAGAATCTTTGTCGACTATAAAATAAAATATATAAAGATTAAGATATTCACAATAACAAAATGAACAAAAAAGGACTAAAATATATGATGTGGATGTTACTTGCAATAATGATAGCTTCAATAATTTGGTTAATCAAAATGCTTTTGAGTGATTAAGATGGAAAATAAAAAATTAGTAAAAATAATTGAAATAATCACAGTATTATTTGGGCTGTTTATCCTATTCCAAATAATAAGAAAAGTGCTCGGCGGATCATGGGGAACAGAAAACATAATATTGGGTCTTGTAGTACTAAACACCGGATGCATATTTACTATTGCATTCATATTAGCTAGACTAATATCTGATCACAATCATCTCAAAGATCAATTTAGATGCATGGCTAGAGATTTTAAAGCATTGACTAAAGATTTTAGAAAAATGACCATTGACTTCATAAATGTTGAAAAAAAGTTAGACACATTATCTTATAATATTAATATCATCTCAAGAGATATCAAAACATTCATTAAGAAATAATCTCAAACTTCTCCTTCAACTCATTAAAAAATAAATTGTTATCAATAACTTCTCTTGCCCTTTTCTCCATCGGACAGACATCTGTTTTATCTTTATTCATTATATTCTCTACAATTTCCTTTGGATCAATAACAATTCCATTCTCTTCCAACAAATCCTTAGCAGACTTTGAACAAACAATTGTATGAACTTTTTTAATAAATCCGCAAGCAACAATAACTCTTGCAGCAGCTAACCCAATTACTTTATCAAACAACTCCTCCCCCTCCGTACTACAAACACACTCAACTAACGGTCTTAAACCATGTTTATCAGAAGAAAAAACAATTTTATCATCTTTAACTAATACAAGAGAATATTCATCAAAATTTACTAGCATTCTACTACCTTTTTTATAGGCTTAACAACATAATGCGCAACACCTGCCCAAATAATATTTGATATTGTTAACGCAATAACTAGCCCAACTAAGAATTTAACAGGTAAATGCACCAAGTAATAGTCTGTTAAAAGTAACCACGGTAATTGAATTGTATAAGCAATTAAAACAGCCACCAAAGTACTAAAATCATACCTAACCAAAAGACCTACAAAAAATCCTAAAATAGCATTCCCAACAATGATATATGGATTACCCATAATAACTGCAGAATACATTGACCCAACTAAACCAGATAATAATCCTCCCTTAGGACCATAAACCAGAGCCGCAATAAAAACAGCCAACTGAAAAAAGTGAATCTTAAAACCAAACGGAGTTGATAAGTTAATCATACCTAGTAAATTAGGCAAAATCAACAAGAAAATAAACAAACTCACAGACCGATAATTCCAGTTCACACCAAAGGATAATTTATTTGAATATCTCATATTATGAAAGAGAGAAGGAGTATTTAAAAAGTTTTTTACTTTTTTGCCTTCATCTTCTTTGTAACATCAATATTTGCGCCACACTTCTCACAGTTCAATCTCAATGTTTGAACACCTTTGACACTCTTCCTCTTAAACGGAACAGTACATTCTCCTTTATGCTTACATTCAGGACAAGTATAAAGAGCACACGCTTCTAAAGTATCCTCATACTCTACCTTCTCTACTGTAAATCCACAGTTAGGACAAACATATTCTTTTGCTCTGATTTTAGGCTTTCCTGTTTTTGCATCAACAGGCTTACCCATCTTTGCTTTCCCACACTTAGTACAAGGCTGTTTATCAACCCAAACAGTCGCCTTTCCTTCGTCAATACTTCTATTTGTCCAATAAATAAGATTATCCATTGATTCTGGTAGTTCTAATGCCATTTTATCACCTTTAAACCCAAATTAATTCTAATATTAATACTTTTCTTTTTTCAACCTTTTCACTTCAATACTTACAGCCTTCTCATTCACCCTTATATATCTGGGGCATTCTGTTGTTTCATAACTATGTTCTTTACAATATTCTAATAATTCTTTCTTCTCTTCCTCATTATCATACCTAACCACAACAACAATCCCTTGCCTATCTCTATGAATAATATCAAACTTCTTCAAATCTCTTTTTACTTTTTCACACTCTTTTAACAAACGACCTAATCTTTCTTCTGCTTTTAATAAATTATTATATAATTTTTCATAATCTAAATCTTTTGGCTCAATATTTTCTTTTTCAACTTTCAACTCTTCATTTGATGAGATAAACCCACCATGATGATTATCAACAATCTTCCATTTACCAAAGCTACAGACAATTATATCTGATTCATAATCTCTTTTCTCTGAAAAGTTGTTTACATCTTCAATCAAAAGAATATTATTATCTTTGCAAATCTTGCAAATCTGTCTCATATCTTGTTTTGCAAAATAGCCAGCATATGTCGGAAGAATTAGTGCTTTATTTTTATGCTTAGCTAACTCCCTTAAATCAATTAGACCACAATCTGTTTTTATCTCTACAACATCTAAACCAAACTTCATAGGATAATCCTTATAAGTCAACCATCCTCCTTGATCTGGGATTAGAATCTCTTTAACTCCTGCTTTTTTAACATAATAAAATGCAGCATAGATTGCCTTATTCCCAGAGTCTGTTAATATCACATTCTTATGATTTGTGTGTTTCTTTATTATATCAATGATTTTATCTTTCATGTTTTTCACTTCTTCTCTAATTTCTTCAAATTTAAATAATTATCTTTTGAAACAAGCTTTTTCCCTGTTTTCTTCTCAATCTCTTTTCTAGTATTCTTTGCAATATCTCCACCCTCTTTAGCAGAATCTTTACATTCACTAAAACCTTGAGAATCTTTAGAAACAGTTATATCTGTTGTTGCCTTTTCACCAATCATTGTTAGAATTAACTCCCAATCACCCATGTGATCTCTTAAATTTTCTCTTTTCAAACCTTTGAATTGTTTATACTCTTGAACAGTCTTACCAAAAGTTGCTTTAGAAATCTCATTAGTTAATATAGCAAAATCCTTTTGTTCATCTACTCCCCTTTCTTTCCATTCATCAGTTAGTTCTTGTCTTATTGCTATACCTCTCAATCTTTTATCAATCCAATCTTTGGGATAACCTTTTAATTCATAATATTTTTTTACTCTATTCTGTGCAATCTCTGGGTCTTCGATTTCCTCAATCCTTTCATATCCGATTTGAGCTAACCATTGTTTGAATGGCTCTGCTTTTTTTGAGGGAACAGACTGGATTAATCTGAATATCTCTTTTGTATTGCCTACATCTGTAAGTCTCATTTTACCATCTGGTGCTGGCATTTTCAAAGCGTTACAGTTTGTAACGGTTTCATTTCCTTCATCTTTTAACCTTTTTTTGAGAACTCTCCAGTAAATTTGAGGATTATCACTTTCAGTCAAAGCTGCAACTACATCTACGACAGAAAAATACCACTCATTTTCATGCCATATCCTTCTAATCTTCTTATCTTGAAATACAACTAATTTATTTTGCATAGTAAATATGTAATCATTAATCATATATAAGCTTTACACCAGCTTGTCTAGTGGGTTTTGTCCAGTGAGGAGAAGGGCTGAAAACACAGAATTCAAGCAATACAGACCAGTGGACAAATTGTGTCCAGTGAAAACACATTTAAACCCCAAAATAACCCAAAATACAATGTCACTAATAGACTATTTCACAAAGGAAGAACCAAAACTACCAAAAAAGTATCAAAAAGATGTAAGACTAATCAAACAATCTTTCTTAGAACTATTTCCCAACAAAAACCTAAACAAAAATATAATTATAAAATATTCTGGAAGATTTAAGGGCTACAACGCAAACGTCTATCACAACACATTCAGATTAGAGTTTAATTTATCAAAACAATGGAGAGGAATCTCAGAAGAGATAAAGATGGGCCTATTCCAAACATTATTAACAAAAATATACAAAACAAAACAAATAACAACAAATATAGACTTATACAATAAATTCCTAAAAAATGTCCATATAGCAATCCCAAAAAAAGATTCTGATCCTCAATTACTACAAAGATTTAATATCATAAACGAGAAATACTTCTACGGACTATTAGACCCACCTAATCTACAATGGGGAAAGTTCTCAAAAAGACAGATGGGTACATATGAATACGCAACAGATAAAATTGTTATCTCTAGAGTTCTCCAAAACGCACCCATTGATTTATTAGACTACGTCTTATACCATGAAATGCTTCACAAAAAACACAAATTCAAACAATCAGGAACTCGTAGCTACCATCACACAAAAGAGTTCAAAGCAGACGAAAGAAAGTTTGAAAATTATTCACAAATGGAAAAAAGATTAAGTAATTTTCTAGCTAAATATAAGATTAAGAAATGGTTCTTTAGTTAGCTTCATAAACATTAATGCTGCCAAGTGAAGTCCGAAAACAACAGAAGAACTTAAGCTAAAAATTACTGAACTCATTCTACTAACTCCTAGACACGAAACGCAGTATTAATGTTATAACAAAGTCAAACCTTATTCAACTCTTTCAGATCAGTCATTGCAAAATATATTGCTAAGAAACCAATAATAACCCATGCTTCTAACGCATACAATCTCCTATATAACATCAAATCCTTCGATGTAGTAAATACTAGTATTGAAGCATAGATAATTCCCAATAAAAAAGTCACATATATCAATATATGTACCCACCTTAACATACTTCTCTGCCACATATAGCAAAGAAATCAAGTATAATATATAAATTAGACCCTATTAACAGCATGTAAATCATATTCCATCGCAGGAATCTTATATGTAATTGCTCCAATTTTATTATCAACATGATGTCTCATCAACTCCATTAACTCCATCTTACATTCTGAAATATCCTCTAATGTATAACCACCTTTTCCTGTTCCAGGATGAATCGTTATAATTGTCTTCAAACCATCAATCTCGACATCTTCAGGATATTGAGGAGGAGTATACACATCAAAATAGAGCGCATTTCCTTCATTAATCTTATAACCAGGACCATCAGCACCAAAATATCCAACACCATCTTCAACAGACATCCCTTTGCCTCTGAAATATTCTAAAACCTCATCTACACTCATACAAGTATCAATACAATGTCCAGAAACACTATATTCGGTGTCTCCTTCCTCAAGTATCTCAGCAAAGGTTTTCATATAGCAAAGAAAACAGCACCCATTTAAAAAAGTATCAGTCAAATTTATAAATAAAAGCAATATCAAAAACCTATGCAAGGATTCAGCACAGAAAAATATGTAGAAGAACAAACAAAAGCTATAAAAGAGAGAGTTAGCAAGTTTGAAAAACTATATCTGGAATTTGGAGGCAAATTATGCTATGATTTACACGCAGCTAGAGTCCTTCCAGGTTATAAACCAACAGCAAAGATTGAGCTGTTAAAACATCTTGGTGATATTGAAATTATCTACTGTGTTAGCGCAAAACACATTGAAGCTGGTAAAACAAGGGCAGACTTTGGTTTAACATATGATAATCAAACATTAAAAGATATCAGCGACATAAAGAATTTCGGATTAAACGTGAGTGCAGTTGTTATAACATTATACAACGGAGAAAGATCTGCAGATATTCTAAAAAATAAACTAGAAAGCTTTGGAATAAAAGTATACTTCCACACCCCAATAGATGGATACCCAAACGATATTGAAAAAGTTCTCGACGGTTATGATAAACAACAATATATTGAAACAACAAAAAAATTAATTATAGTAACAGGAGCAGGCGGAAACTCAGGAAAGATGGCTACCTGTCTTTCACAGATCCATCAGGAAAGAAAGAAAGGACAAAAAACAGCGTTTGCAAAGTTTGAAACATTCCCAATCTGGAATCTTGAATTAGATCATCCAGTAAATACTGCTTATGAAGCAGCAACAGCAGACCTAAAAGATTTCAACATGGTAGATCCATTCTATGAAAAAGCTTACAATAAACCAGCTGTAAACTATAACAGAGACGTTGAAAACTTTAATATCCTAATTAATATTATGAAAAAGATCACAGGAGAAGAAGATCCATTTGGATACAAATCTCCAACAGATATGGGAGTAAACGCAGCAAAGACTGGAATTATAGACGACAATATCTGCAGAGAAGCTGCAAGACAAGAAATAATCAGAAGGTATTTTAGATACTACAGAGAAAAGATCGAAGGAATCGAATCACAAGAAACAATTGATCAGATAAAAATGATCATGGATAAAGTAAATGTTAAACCTGAAGACAGAGAAGTTGTATTGAAAGCAAGACAGGCAGCAGAAGATGCAAAGAACGGGAAAGGTTTTAACAAAATCTATTGCGGCGCAGCAATTCAACTAAAGAACGGAAAAATAATCACAGGAAAGAACTCTCCTTTACTTCACGCAGAATCAGCAGCAATACTAAATGCTGTAAAAGATATCGCAAACCTTCCAGATGAAATACTCTTAATTAGTCCAGAAGTAATCAAAACAATAACAGATATGAAAGAAGAACTTCTTAATAAAAAATCATCATGTTTAAATGTAAATGAAACAATCCTATCATTAGCAGTAAGCTCAGCAACAAACCCAACAGCAAAAACAGCATTGAAAAACCTTAAAGAACTACAAGGATGTGAAATGCATATCACACATCTACCAATCAAGGGCGATGAAGTAGGACTAATGAGATTAAATATGAATATAACTACAGATGCAAAGCTTTCTTTATTAAAAGATTTTCAGTAAACAGTTAAATTTAAGTAGTATTTCTCCAATAAACTAGATATGAATATCAGAAAATTCAAAAAAGAGGACACTGACAAAGTATGGAATCTGATTTCTAAGACTTTCAAGCAAGTCTCTAGAGACTTCTCCAAAACAGGTAAAAAAGCTTTTTTTGATAGACAAAGTCCAAGACTTAATCTAAATGCAAAAGATAGAGACGTCTTTGTTGCAGTGATAAATAACAAAATAATTGGAATGGTTGAAGGAAACAAAAAAGACAAGATATCTAGGTTATTTATTGATAAAACCTATCAAAAGAAGGGTATCGCTAAAAAATTAATGAAAAAGATTGAAAATATGTACAAGAAAAAAGGTGCAAAGAAACTAAAAGTTTATTCATCTAGTTATGCAATTAAATTCTATGAAAAAATTGGTTTTAAAAAATCAAGAGGCAAAGCTAAAAATAAAATTGGCATTACTTATCAGCCAATGCAAAAAATTCTAAAATAAAAAAATAATCAAATATTAACTTTAGTCTTTCCTGGTTTGAATGCTAGCACAACAGAAATTACCAAAGGCACTATAACAATTATCCATCCCATAGCAATTGCCCAGTCTGGATAGCCACCATAATTCTCTTTAACTTCTGTTATAAACTGCAATACAACCAACACAATTAACACAACAGGAATAAAGTATTTAATTGTAAAGTTCCACCAAATTCCAACTTTCCAATCACTGACTTTGTTAATATATGTTCTCAGTTTCTCTGCTCCGAAGATCCATCCTATTGCTACACATTCAAATATTCCTACAAGAATTGCACCAAAGTTCATTAGGAAATGATCAACTACATCTAAGAAATACAATCCTGCATGTGTAGTGAATATAATCCCAATCAAAAATGCAACCAAACAAACTAAGAAAGCAATCTTTGATCTTGCTGTTTTTGTCGCTCTATCTGCTATAACAGTTATAGATCCCTCAACAATTGAGAATGCACTATCAATTCCAAGAGTTAACAGAGTTATAAAAAACAGAACCGAAAACAAACCAGCCCACGGCATTAAAGACAACGCTTCTGGGAAAACAACAAATGCTAAACCAGGACCAGATGCAACCACATCGCTAACAGCTGCACTAGTTTGTGTTGCCATAAACCCAACAACAGAAAAGACAACAAAACCTGCAAACAAACTAATTATAGAATTAGTTATAGCTGTGATATAGGCGTTCTTCCCAATATCTCCTGATTTTTTATTAAAGCTTGCATACGCTATCATAATACCGAACGCAACACTTAACGTGAAGAAGATCTGGGATGCTGCCGCAATCCAAACTTCAGAGTCTAATAAAGCTGCTAAATTAGGCTTTAAATAAAACACAATACCTTCCATTGCTCCAGGTAAAGTTATCCCTCTGATAAACAGAACAACCAATAAAATTATCGGCAAAGGCATTGTAATCATGACAACCTTTCCAACACTTTTAACACCCTTAAACACGCAGAAGTAAACCATGACCCAAATCAATAACAACGCACCAAATATCATCCAGTTTATCCCACCAATCTCTCCAATACCTGAAGATAATTGTAATACATCATTGTAAAAAAAAGACTCTGCATTTCCTGCCCAAGGTAATTTAGTAGCAAAAGACTTAACCAGATACACTAAAGCCCATGCCAAAACAACAGCATAATAAGTAACAACTAAAAATGACGTAAATACTCCAAGAAAACCAATCCCTCTTAATCTATGATGTACACTGTGAAATGCATCAATCGCTCCTTTTTGTAACTTTTGACCAATTGCAAACTCTAATATCAATAAAGGAATACCCATTAACACTAAAGCAATTAAATACGGAATTAAAAATGCTCCTCCACCATATTTATATGTTAAATACGGAAATCTCCATACATTACCAATACCCACTGCAGAACCTACTGCTGCAAACAAGAATATAGTCCTAGATGCCCATCTTTCTCTACCCATAATATCAGCCCCCTTTGGATAACTAGAAATCTAACATCTTATAATATATTTAAAGTTTTTTATAATCTAGCCATTAAAAGACAGAAATCTTTTTAAACTAAAAGTTTCTATCAATTTCGTTGTTGGGAGTGATTAGATGAGTATATTTAAGAAAAAAGAGGATACTATTCAAAAGAATCTCAAAGATTCATTTAGTAAGATTAAAGAAGAGTTTGAAGATCATAAAGAAGCAATCAACCAAAACACAAACGAAATACAGAGCAATTATGAATATTTATGCAAACTTGATTCTAAATTTGACAAACTATCAGAAAAAATAGATCATATCTGTATGGTGCTTAATTCTGTGTCTAAAGACAAAATTGAGACAAAGAAAACATACAATATTCCACCATTAACACTAAGAGAACAAGAGGTTTTCATAGTATTATATTCATCAGAGAAAGAGATATCATACAAAGAAATCGCACGAAGAACAGCTTTAACAGAAAATTTAGTAATGAATTACATTACTTCTTTAATAAGCAAAGGCGTACCTATTATTAAAAAATACACAAATAACAACGCTTTTTTATCACTAGAGATTGATTTCAAACAACAACAAACAAAAGAGAATGTTCTAAAAATCAACCAGTTTGTTAGTTCTAGTATAAATATCAACTAACCCTTAGTCTGTAAAACAAACCCCTTTCTCGTCTGTAATAAGATAAAAGTGTAAGGAATATGCATATCAAACATTTTATAATCAAAAGTCACACCAATCTCACTTTCTCTTAGACCATATTGCCTCCCAATAACATAGTCTCCATCAACACAAACACTAGAATCATGCGCACCTGGCCATTTAGTTATAGAATGAAATTCAATCGGATTCCAATGGTTAGATAATTCATCCATGATCTCCTCTAATGGTTTTTCATCAAAGTCATCTATGTGGACTGGTTTATTACAGTTATTAATAACATACTTAACTACATCTTTAACTAATTCCTTATCATTCACATAAGCCCCATATACCATATTCTGAAGAAAATAGTAATCTTTTATAAAATAATAGTAAAAATTAAGCAGCATATCTTTCTACAACTTCTCCCTTAGGAGCAATTGAAGTATACAAACCAACACCAATTCTTGAATTAAATTCGTTGCCTCTTTCTTGAACTAAAGCTACTCTAATTCCATTTCCACCTTCAACAACCAGATCAACAATATCTGGTGTTGCACCCCTAGCATCATCTAAAGTTCTCAACGCTGAAACAACGGGTTTTCCTCGTAAACTTGCAAATAACTCATGATTAGCAATCACACCATCTTTAGGAGCCCAAACACGAGTATCTCCAGTTTCAGTATTCATATATCTTTTACCATGTGTTATGTCCATTCTTGAATCCCCTTCAAATCCAATTCTATATTTACCATCAACATGATACGCTCTTTCAATTGTTCTTCCAACTACATCTGTAGGTATAACTCTATCGATGTATAACCCATCAAATGTTGCTGACAAAATTCTATTTTCTGGTTTTCCTGCATACATCTCAGGATTAACACCTGCTTGGGATAATGCATCAGTACTTATCGCAGCAATAATTTCAGATGCCTTTGCCATATAATCTGAAAAATGTGCTAGTAATGATTGTGCACATAAATAATCACGTTCTCTTTCAGCTCTTTCAAATTGTTTAACATCTGCATTAGCTGGAATATCTTCAGGATTACATTGAGCTATAATTGTTGTTAAATATATTTGAGCTTTATCAAAGTCTCTTCCAGATAACGCTCTTTTTACTGCACGCATTCCTTCACTTGCACTATTTCGTTCAACAGCTCTTTGTAATAATGCATCTGCTGAATCTTCAGGGCATTCAGTTCGAGGAATTGTTAACAGATTATCAAGAACAAAAGATAGATTTCTTGTTTGAATTTGACGTTTACGTAGATCTCCATATCTCTCTTCAACAGCTTGGAATGCATAATGATTATCAGACCATGTACCATAGGGGTCACCCGATGCCCGTTTAATTTCATCTGCTCTTTGAGCCGTATCATCTGTATATCTTGGCATAATTAATCTCGTATCTTCAAGTATACTCTGAGAAAGAGCTCTGAGATCTTCTTCACCTAATTTTAGTTCTGCTAAAGTTAGCCCCAGACATAATCCTTGAAGTCCATGGCCACTAGTAACCCATGCATCTGAAAAGATTCCAGATAGTTTACTACCTAAAGTCACTACATCAAAAAATTCATGCATAAACATTCTATGATTATATTCTGGTTCAGTGCTCATTTTATATAAGGGAATAAGAATTTCTTTATAAATGTTATTATTTATCACTTATAAATAGTTAAGAAAGCATAAACTCTCACTTTTTCAGCTCAATATACCTAGCCTGCATCGCAGACCCATATGTAGAAACAGCATAAGGAACAAAATAAGTCAATAATATCTGAAATATGTTTGTTCTAGTTAAACTCCAACTAATCAACGCATCGTAATGGTTAATCAACATAAGAATCGTCCCTACAACTAAACCCACCATTATAGAACGCTTAACAGTCACTTTATCAAATGCATGCTTAAAAAATAATTTCATAATACTTCTATATATCCCAGATATATAAATATTTGTAAAAAAATAAAGAAAAAATAGCTTAGTCATAAGCTAAATCAAAGACTCTCTTCAATGCAACGACAATTACTGCTGGAGTCACAAAGATCAGTATATAACTTAACGCTCCTGCTAGCTGTGCACCAAAGTAGGGGATTCTTCCAACAACTTGTGATCCTCCCAAAGAACACACTAAAACAAGGATTGCTGCCGTTATTAAGAACTCTTTTGTCTCCTCTTTTGTAACATTCAAAAATCCTACCACAACACCTAATAAGATAATTATTCCTGTTAGAATTGCTACAGCCACTGGCACTAACTCATTAGAAACAACCCCTAAAATCATTGCTAAAATTACACCAATAATAAAAGCAATTGTTCCGATTTTTGCTAAACTCATACTCTCACCCCTCACTTTTCAATATTTTTTGCTAAAAAGATCTTATCAATTTCAATTATTAACATATTTTATAAATTTTTTCCAAAAAATCAATAGATATTATCCCAACAATATTCGACATCTCTATGTAGTTATTATCTAGAATAAATTAAATAACAATTCGATAATCAATTAAAATATAATCCCAACAAAATCCATCTAAAAATTTCCAAACAAATCTAAAAACTTTTAAGAAAAAATAAACAAAAAAGAATAAGAAAAAACAAAAAGTTTCAAGATTTTTTCTTACTGATTTTCTCATTTTTCAAAGATTTCTGTAACTCAACAATTATTTTCTGCGTCAACAATAAATTATTTGAAATCTTGGTCCTAGCTTTATCAAAAGCCTTCTCTAGCGTCGCTCCATTTAATTTATAACCAACAACAACTTTGTTGTAGACGTCGATATAACTTGTTTTCTGTATTAGCTCTAGATCTAACCACCTCTTCAAATAATCATACATTGTTTGCCTTGTAATTCCTGCATGCATTGCCATCTCTTCAACAGTCATTATAGACATTGTTGGTTTTTTCTCTCTAGAAGCCTCTTTAGATTTCTCATACAACTCAACAAGAACTCTATTCATCCTCTCTGTAGCCCCTTTTTTCCTCGGCATTAAACCCATTCGTTGTATAACTACATTAGCTAATTCATGAGAATCAGCACCTAAGCTTGGTTCTAAATCAGTTAAAATTATTTTTGGTTGTGCTTCAATCACCTCGTAAAGTTTTTTAAAATTCTCCCTTAATCCAAAAACACTATCGATATAATAACATAACTACTATATTAATTTATCGACGACAAACTAAAACATTTTAAGAATTGCTAAAAAGTTTCTATCTCACATAAATGTCTTTAACCATCCAATCCCTACCAAAACCTGCGCCACCCAGTCTCTGAAATCCCCTCTTCTTCAATGTATCAGTAGACAAACCAACAGTTTCAGCATCCACTCTAAACTTAGGTTTATCGCTCTTCTCATTCCACAACTCAATCATCTTCTCCAAAGCTCTTTCATAAGTTAAATTTGTAATGCCATTTTTTCTAAAGTCAGGTTCTGTCCACGTCATAGGCATATCATATCCATCATCAATTACCTTTATATCACGAAACGAAACAGGCACATTATCATAAAAAGCCCAAACACTATAATCTCCATATTTCTTTAATCCTCCTCTTAATTCATAAACTCTTAACTCAAATCTAGGATCACTTGCAATATC
>CAYVNO010000002.1:15550-94623 GCA_964452935.1 uncultured Methanosarcinales archaeon
GTCTAGGAATAACATCTGAACTAGTCCAAGGTCTAGCTCCTGTTCTCACTGATTTACATGTTCTTTTTGCCATTTTACCTCACTTTTTGATAAAGAATAGTATCATCTAATGTACCAGACATAGATCTTACAAATGCATGATATTTAGCTAAAGGGTGTTTAGTATTTCCCTGAACAACCCTAACAAATCCTTTTGATTCAATATCTTCTTGACCTAATTGTTCTAAAGAATCTCCTGCCTCTAACAAATATCCTCCTCGACAAACCCTATCTAATATCTCTAACCCACAATCTGAAAAAGTCTCTCTAATATTTGGACCATGTCGGGCTTTTCTTAACACTAAAGCAGACAATAACTGTGCTTCTAAACCTAATTTTGCATCATCAAATCTCTCTCTTTCCTCTTCACTAACATACATATCAACAAAATGTCTTGACCCGCCTACTTTATACTTCACTCGTTTCATCTCTCCAGGTTCAACTAAAACAGGGCCTCTTACCCTTTTAGCACCATAATCCTTGAGAGTTTCCTTAACAGTTGGAGCTCTATCTGCATTATTAGGATCATAGAAAACAGTATGTTGTGCAGGAATACACAAAGCTAAATCCATATCAAAATAATCTCCAACAAACAACATTGGATGTGTATCTAAAAGAAGATTACTTGCAGTTGCTCCAAAGATTTGAAGATAAGTCATAGGGTCTCTCAAAGCAAATAAATCACCTTTATCTGGATGAAAAAAACCATCAAACATCCCTTTATAGAACCGTCTCTGAGCATTATTAAGCTTTTGTATAGAATCAACAGTAAGCTCCATTGCTTCCTTTTCTGCTCTTCTTTGTACTGATATTTTTAATTGTAAAGACAAAACTCCTTCAAGAAGTTCCCTTGTATCTGGATCTAGTTGTTCAACATCAATCTCTCCAGATACAATCTGATTAACTAAAGCACTTTTTGCCATACAACCAATACACACCAATCATATTTAAACCTTTCCATATTAGACTACTATAAAGTAACAAAACACATCAAGATTACACATAAAACCTCTTGTCAAAGCCAAAAAACTACTATCAAAACTAAATACAGCCTATTTGAGCACACTTCTCTAATAATCCAACCCAAACTATACATAAAATAACCCATATTTCCCAAAAAATCATAGTTTATAGAATATTCTGCATAATCCCGAATAACCTCCTCACACCAAAACCACTAAAATCAACCATAATCCCGAATATTTGGCATAATCCCGAATACACCTACTTATTAAGGCATTATCCCGAATAATAGTTTCTCTAGTCCAAACTCAATAACCAGGGAAATAGAATCAAATTATCCAAAAGATGCTGTTTTTAGCTAGTTCACAGAGTCATTCTGGTATAATCCCTACCAGTAAAGACTAGTATAGGAAATAGGTAGAAAAATCACTCAGAACTGATTGCATCAAATATCCTAGAATAAGCACCCATTATATCCTCAAGAGCCATTAACCCATCTTTATGGCACTCATCGACAAGATACAAAGACAAATGTTCACTAAACACTTCAACAGCCATTGTAGGAGCAAACTTACTTCTTCCATAATAACTAACAGGCCTAGGAATATTAAGTAATTCATCAACAGAACAGGCAACAGGATGCAAAGGATTAATTACATTATCATAAAGAGTTGTTGCTGTATCAGTAATAAGAACTCTTGCCTTATCATATTCATCTTGCTCTAAATGCTCAATTAATATATCATTTGCACTCCACAAATAATCAAATAAACTAGGTTTAATGTGATTCTGAGATTCAAGTAATATATCTGTTACATTGTCTGCTTCACTAAGAATGTCACTCATTTTACAGCTCTTTCTTTACCCTTAATCTCATATTCTCAAGCTCTAGTTTTCTCACTCTAGCTTCCATCTCTAAGAGCCTATAAGCCATCTCTTCTTGGTTTGCTTCTAAATACTGCACCCATTCAGATGTGCTCTGTTTCAATGAACTAACATCTGTTTTTACCATTTTGAATGAATTTTTTACCTTATTATTGAAAAACATTGTTCTGCCCCCATATATTGAATATAGGTTAGTATGTTTGTCCTAATATATAAAACTTTCGATAATTTAGTAACTAAATAGTGGTTAATATTCAATTCCATTTATAAATAAACTGAAACTAAAACCTTTTAGCAACTCCAATATCTTCTTAGCAATAATAGACAAAAACAACCTAGCAAAGCTAATAACTTCCAAGCAAAACCCAATCTAGAAAACACAGACAATTATCCTCACTTTTCCTACAAAAGACTAGATCAAATCAACAATATTCAACATAAAGTCAACAAGTATCTATAAAATCCCAACAATTAAAACTTTTAAGAAAAATTTTCAAGAAAGTGAGAGTTAAAGACAATCTTTATAAATAACATATATTTTCACTCTAACAGCTGAGACATTCCTAAATGGAACAAATTGCGAGCAGCAATCTAAGTCTCGGGGAGATGTTACAAATGGCAGAATTTAAATTAGTGATTTCTGATCCAAAGTCAGGAAAATCAATGCAAAGAGAAGCAAAAGACGATGCAGCTTCTAAATTTCTAAATCAAAAAATAGGCACCAAGATAAAAGGTGAAGTTTTAGACTTAACAGGTTATGAATTCGAAATTACAGGCGGCTCTGATAAAAGCGGTTTTCCTATGAGAAGAGATGTTGAAGGAAGACAAAGAAAACAGATCTTAGCTGTTAAAGGTGTTGGATTAAAACCAATAAAGAAGAAAAGAAGAAAAAACAAAGTCTTTCAAAAGTATCCTGGAACAAGAGTAAGAAAATCTGTTAGAGGAAATACAATTGGTCCAGAGATCTCACAAATTAATCTTAAGATTACAAAACAAGGTTCAGCTTCATTATTCGAAGAAGCAAAAAGTGAGGATAAACCTACTGAAGAAAAGAAAGAAGCTCCAGTAGAGAAAAAGGAAACACCAAAACCTGAAGAAAAGAAAGAAGTTAAAGTTGAGGAGAAAAAGGAAGAATCGCCTAAAGAAGAAACTAAACCAGAAGAAAAAGTAGAGGAAAAGAAGGAAGAAGCTAAACCTGAGGAAAAACCAGCTGAAGAGAAAAAGCCAGCTGAGGAAAAATAAATGGTAAAAAAAACTACAAAAAAGAAAGAGACAAAGAAAAAGGTAGAGAAAAAACCAAAGAAAACTACAAAAAAGAAAAAGGAAGTAGTTCAACCAGAAATTAACATTGGTTTAGTAGGACATGTTGATCACGGAAAAACAACTTTAACAGAAAAACTTTCAGGAAAATGGACAGACACCCATTCTGAAGAGATAAGAAGAGGAATTACAATAAGATTAGGTTATGCAGATGCAACATTTAGAAAATGTTCAAAATGTAAAACATTCACTGTCAACGAAAAGTGTCCAGAATGCAAAGCAAAAACAGATATCGAAAGAAAAGTGAGTTTTGTTGACGCACCAGGACACGAAAGTCTTATGGCAACAATGCTTGCAGGAACAACAATAATTGACGGAGCAATACTACTAGTTGCAGCAAATGAAAAATGCCCTCAACCTCAAACAAGAGAACACCTACAAGCACTTTCTATAATGGGGATAAAAAACATTATCATAATCCAAAACAAAATTGACTTAGTAGACCAAGACAGAGCAATGAAAAACTATGAACAAATAAAAGAGTTCATAAAAGGAACAGCTTATGAAAAAGCTCCAATTATTCCAATCTCTGCTGTGCATGACGTAAATATTGATGTTTTAATAGAAGCAGTTGAGAAATATTTCCCAACACCAAAAAGAGACGCTAAACTAAACCCAATAATGTTTGTTGCAAGAAGTTTTGACATTAATAAACCTGGAGCAACAATTGAAAAACTAACAGGTGGTGTTTTAGGAGGAAGTTTAGTACAAGGCAAACTAAAAAACGGACAAGAGATTGAAATAAAACCAGGATATCCTGTAGAAGAAAAGAATCAAAGAATATACAAACCATTAACAACAAAAATAGTATCACTAATGACTGGAAACAAACAAGTTGACGAAGTTCTTCCAGGAGGATCAATTGCTGTATTAACAACCTTAGATCATTCTATTGTTAAATCAGACACATTCACAGGATCAGTTATAGGAATACCAGGAAAACTTCCACCAATACACAACACAATCGAGTTAGAAGTACATTTACTTGAAAGAGTTGTAGGAAGTGAAGATGAACTGGTTGTTGAACCAATTAAAAAGATGGAACCTCTGATGTTGAACGTAAACTCAGCAGCAACCGTAGGAATTGTAACAGAATTATCTAAGAATAAAGTAAAATGTAATCTAAAGATTCCTGTATGTTGTGAAAAAGGTTCAAGAATAACAATCTCAAGAAGAATCGCAAACAGGTTTAGACTGATTGGTTATGGGATTCTGAAATAGTTTTCTAGAAAAAAAGATGTGTAATAAGTTGGAGGATTAACTATGTATGCACATTTAGGAATTACTGACCTTGATCAAGAAACAAACGGACAATCACACTTTTTCAGATCATTAGGAAATAATAGTAATCTTGTAGAATTGTTAAGAGAAAGAAAAAGAGATAACTTTGAGATCGCTGTTGTTGGATGTTCTGAAGGTGAAGAAGCATTTTCTTTAGCATTACTTTGCGTCTCATTAGGTTATACAAACCTAACAGTGCATGGCTATGATATAAATCATCAAAGAATTGAACGAGCAAATAAGAAATACATAAGAGAGAATGCAACAAATGGGTATGGAATCAATAGAGGTGCCGCATTAGGTGTCGATCCATCATTATGGAGAAAAGACAGGTGTTTTATTAAATTTGACAAAAGAGTTGCAGACGCAACAGAATTCTTCCAACATGACATAAGAGAAGGACCACTACCACAACAATATGATTTAGTTTCCTGTCATTGTGTCTTTATGTATCTAAATGATCAAGAAGGAGAAGTTGCCTTAAGAAACATTCTAGAAAGTCGCAAACCTAACGGAATTCCTTGTGTCGATCGTGCCGCAGGAAAATATCTAACACCTGAACAACGAAGTAGTTTAGACCTTGAACAACAAAGAAGAATTTTTAGTTTAGTATGGTAATGATATTAAACGAAAACCCATATATAATTGTTCACTTTTCTAAACACTTACTAAATTCTTTTAACAAGAAGTCTCCTTCTTGAACTTAGATAGAAGATGAATCGCTTTTGTTTTTTGCTAAAAACCTTTAGTCATAATTAACATCCCCACTGGACATCTTTTGTCCACTGCTCTTAAACCGACGAATTCTGCACTCTCTGCCATTCTCTGCACTGGACAAAACCCACTGGACATGCTGGTGTGAGATATATAAAGGAGTAGTGCTTCTATTTTTGCATGGGAGCTAGAAATAAGTCTAAAAAGATGCAAATATATTTCCAAAATATTGGCTGGAAGAGCAAAATATCACAGAAAAGGGTTACCTTGAGTATTTCCATTAATAAACTAGTTGTTGTTGGATGCGATTTAGAAAAGGGCAAGGATTTGTATTCTTATATAGCTGAAGATAAGCAAGGGCGGCCCATTATGATCACTTATCTTGATGGGAAAAAGAGGGATTGAATGAGATTTGAGAAAAACGTAAGATTTATATATAACCTAGTAGTAGTATAGATCTATACTAATAATAGTATAAACAAAATGTTAACTCCAACACAAGAACAAATATTAGCAAATTTAATAAGTTATCCTGAAAATCAGCTTACAATTAGTGGCACCGCTATAACCTTAGGTAAGTCATATACATTAACATATAACAACATTGTTGAATTAGAAAAGAAACAGATAGTTAAATTACAAGATGTTCCCCCTGCTAAAGTTGTATTGTTAAATGAATTTGCTCCAATTGATGTTCTTATTGATGTTGAATTAAAAAGAAAGAAAGAATTTCTTCAGAAAAATAAATGGGTACAAATTATGTTACAGGATATTTTGTCATATACGAAAAATTATTTTTTTATCTTACTTGTCTTCGGAAGTTATGCAAAAGGAACACAAACAAAAAAATCAGATATTGATTTATTGATTATTGTACAGGATAAACATGATATTAAAAAGATAGAAAATGCCATTAGGAAAGTTTATACCCAAGTAAAAAAAGGAGTCAATGTTGTGGATGTAAGTGATTTCAAAGAGATGGTTAGGAATACAAATGAGTTAAATATAGGGAATGAAGCCAAGAAACATCATATTATCTTATATGGGGTTGAAAATTATTATCAATTAACAAAATGAAAGTAGATAATATGGTTAGAAAGAAAATTGAAATTGCTGAAAAACGAATTTTAGAATTAAACAAATCAAATGACTTGAAAAAGTTATCTGAGAAAGAAAAACATCAAATTAGTAATTTTTATGAAGAAAAAAGCAGGAATCGACTAGAAACAGCAATTCTTATCTATAATATTTCTAGCGGAGTTAGAAACAGGGAGATTCATATTAGTGAAGATTATAAAGATTATGCAGAAGTTGTGTCTGCTGCTTATTACTCTATGTATTATATTGTTCATGCTTTTTTAGCATTTGTTTACAGAACAAAGCTTAGGGAAGGTGTTAGGGGTGTTCATGTAAAGACAGAACACATAATTTTGTATTATCTTGTTAAGACAAATAAATTAGCTAAACATCTTTTTGAAGAGTATCTGAAAACATTTGAAACTGCTGCTAGAGTTCAAAAATTGGAGATTGAAGATTTTCAGGAAAAAGCTTATGGATATGCTAAGAAATATGATAAAAGTAGGAGTGCGAGAGAATTATTTACATATAATATTACCACTAAAGTTGAGAAATATAATGCAAAGCAAGCGATTGATACTGCAGAAGAGTTTATCAATACAATTAAACAGCTAATGATTTTTTAGTAGGATGTTTTTGTGGGTGCAAAAACATACGTTATAGATATTTAAGTAAGTAAGTTTCTGTCTTTTTTGAGGTGAAAATATGTCAGAAAGTCAATCCAGATATAGTATTGTTGAGAGACTAACTCAAACTAAACTAGATATCATGACAGCAAAGTCAGATCTAAAAGAAGAGCTTAAACATAAAGAACAGAAGATTGAAGAGTTAAAAATTGATTTGGAGAACTGGAATAAAGATGTTGAAGAGGATGTGAAAAGAGAAAAGAGAAAAAAAGAAAGGTCAATTGAGAGATCTAAGCAAGAGTTTCAGAATATGAAGGAAAGAATTGTAGAAAAAGAGCAGATTTACGAGACAAAGATAGATGCCATACAAGATGCATTGAAATCTATTGAAGAGATTAGTAAGACTTCTCAAACATGATAATCCAAGAGAGAAATGAATATGCCATGTGCTTTTGGAACAGATTATGAGAAAATTTGCAATGCCATGTGCTGCTACCCAAAGCAGACCGATTCTGCTAAATAATAGGGTGAAAGTCCCTGTTGTTTGGGTTATGAATCATCCGCCCTTAATCCTTCTCTTATCTATTCCTTCTGCAAATAATAATAAAATAACTAGAACAACAATATAAACTATCAAAACAATCAACTCAAATCCTCCTGCTAAGATATCTTTCTGAAAGATAACAACCTGTCTTAACACAGACTCACCTAAAACAAAAGGATTAAACTTTGCAACCATGCCGATTGTCTTTGATAAACTCTCCAACGGAATTAAAAAAGATGAAAATAATAAAAACACACTTGTCAAAGAGATTGCGGCTAACGTAGCAGTCTCTCCTGAAACAAATAAATAACCAATAATCATCCCCAATAATATAAACACACTAGATAAAACCAGTGTAGCCAATAACAAATTATGCAAATTACTAAACAAATCAATACCAAACACAAAGTTTGCAATAACAATAAGAATCATTGACTGCATCAATATAATCAATACATTAGTCAAATAAGTACTAAACAAGAAAACAAAATCTCTAACAGGAGTAATATAATTTCTAAAATAAGCCTTTGAATTTTTCTCGGTCATTATCACTGTAGCAGACAGTAAAATACTCATAGACATAACTATCAAAACTAATAATGCTGGAAAAGTATAATCTAAATAAGACTTCTGCTCCAATATTGGTTTTATTCTTGTCAAAATAGGATTTACAATCTTCTCTGCTTGAGTAACTTCAACACTCTCTAACTCCGCACTTATATCATTAATACTATTTTTTACCTCATCCAAGGTATCAATATTCTCTTCTAATGTATCGAGCAAACCACTAATCTGACTATCAATTCCCTCTTTTTGTGTCTGTAAATCAGAAACCATTGCAGTGCTCGAATTTAGACTCGTACTCAAAGAATCTAACCCTTCTCCTGCACTAGCTATCATTGAAGCTTGATCAGCTTCTGAACCTTCTAATGATTCCCTAACACCATCTAACTGAGAAGAAATCTCATCAAAACTTGATTGTGCACTTTCCGCATCACTAACAGCAACACTTAACGCATCACTAATCTCATTTATCTTATCACAAGGATCTGCTCCGCCTAAATAATCAGAATAAGCAGACAGATCTATAGCACACACCATTCCAGAATAAGTTGCAATCTCCGTTTCATAAGATTCTAAAGTAGCAATCTGGCCAGATAACATCTCATCAAAATCATCAACATAGCTAGCCAAAGTATTCAATAAATCTACTCCACCACCAATAGCATCTGTAGCTAAAGAAGAAAAATCATCAAGCTGTTGTTGACTAGACGAAACATAAGAATCCATATCAGTCATACCGAACGCGTCAGGATCAACAACAATCGAACTCAAATCACTCTCAACATCAATCATTGTGTTTCTCATTACATTCGCATTATCAACAAGAGTATCTAACAAAGAACTCTTCTCCTTAATTTGAAAAGAAGTTTTATTCATCGCTTCAATTAACAATGAAGTATATTCTAAACTTAATTCAGAAGAAATATCCTCAACTTCTTTATTGATAACATTAAGAATAGTAAACACTAAATTAATTCTAGAATAATCTACATGAAAGGTAATCTCCCTCTCCATAGACTCATCAGTCATATCTGCAGGGAAAACAATACACAAATGCGCAGCACTACTTTCTACCCTTGTTGAACAATCTTGTTCTGAATTAACTTTATCAACGATAAACTCATTATCTCTCAGATCATCCAATAAAGAATTTGTTAAATCATTATAATCAGTAGAATAAACCGCAATCTTTACATTATGAAGACCAGTACTATTAAATGCTGCACCAATTAAGAATATGATAAATAAAGGACCTAATAAAATAATCAACGCAGAAGTCTTTGATCTAATTAAAAGTCTAAAATTCTTTATTATCATCTGTATTAATGCTACCATTTTACGATAATTTAATCATTGCACTATTAACCACTTCTTCAGGCCAGTTTTGCTTCAACAAGAGAGTCCTCAACTGATCCCTTGTATATCCTTTTGTTAATGCTGCTTTAATATATTGTATTAATTTATCCTCGTCGACACCTTTCATTCTCTGTTTTTCTGTTAAAGCCTCAAACACCTCACTCAAACTCGGCTTATCAACATCAACATCCAATAATCTCTCATTCATCTGCTCTAAAACATGGAGTGTATTGTGTAAAACATATTCTGGTTGAGGAGTATAAATTATCATCTTATGTCCATGCATTGAAACATAATTAATTGGCAAACCCATTGACTTAATTTGTTGGGATATCTTATCATACTTTCCAGGAAAACATTCTAAATGAATCTCTGAATCCCTAGAATACAACGCCTTTAATTTATCTGGGGGACCAATTTTCAAAATTTCCCCTTTGTTAATAACACCAATCCTTGTACACAAATGTTCTATCTCACTTAACAAATGACTAGAAACAATTACTGTTGTTCCTGATTCATTAATCTTTTTAATTAAATTCCACATACGTTTCCTTAACGCAGGATCTAAACCTGCAGCAGGCTCATCTAAAATTAATATTTTAGGACAATGCATTAAACTACATGCAATATCCAATCTTCTTTTCATCCCACCAGACAAACTATCTGCCTGTAAATTCTCATTACCTGTTAACTCCACCAACCCTAACAAATTTGTTGCAGTTTTTTTAGCTACTTTACCAGACAACCCATACAACTTACCAAAATAAAGTAGATTTTCCATTACAGTTAACTTTTCATACATACAGTTATCTTGAGTTGCAAAACCAAATATTCTTCTAATTGTTAAAGGATCATGTGAGATGTCTTTATTATGAAATAAAATTGTACCAGAATTAACTTTATAAAAACCAATTAATGATCTTAAAAAAGTTGTTTTACCAGCACCACTAACACCAATTAACCCAAAAATCTCTCTTTCGTAGATATGTAGATTGATATTCTTTAGAATTAACTTTCCACTCAACTTCTTATATACATTCTTGAACTCAATAATCGCCTGAGGACCCTGTGGTTTCTTAGGGGCCTGCATAGCTCTATGTACATCTTGGGGCTTAGCAGCAACCTTCGGCTTTACACCTCCCGGTACTCTGCTCTTTAACTTAATCGGTCCTATATCTACCATTAACTCAATTTCTACTATAATAAGTTTTTAAACTTTCTTTTTCACTCGAAAGAAGTAATGAAAGAAGAGTTACTCAAAAAACCCTTCCATTAACCCATAAGCTGTTTCTAAAGCAGCTTCATGTTCTTCACTCGGTTTATCAGGCCAATACGCTTGATTGAAATAAGCCTTTGCAAACGCAGAAGGATTAATATTCATAGAAAACCCTTCCCCCATTAAAACAAGATCAGTCACAACCCTATTTTCTGGATCAACTTCATCAAACTGTGTTGCTGGTGGTCTCCAATGTTCATTACCAACAACTTTAAAATATCTAGCACCCACTAAAGCATCATATTCTACACTATATTCTCTAGACTCAGTAACCATCCCTGTATAATTATTCTCTCTTTCTTCTGCAACATCTTCTATTATTCGACTAGCCAAAGAAGACATAAAACCTAATAGGTTTAAATTAGTATAATCTCCAGACCCTTCCTCATCAAGTGCCATCTGATACATAAACCCAGCATTAGAATTATCTGGAATACACTCATCTTCAACTAAGTCATTCAAAGAAACATATTCAAGAGCAACCATCCCTCTTGTATTTCCATTATTATCTCTTAACACAACAACAGCATAATCATCATTACTAAAATGCCACTCTTTAACTTCATCAAAATCATCCAAATCCTGTAAAGCTGCTTCAGAATTAGGAACAGTGCCACTAGTATAATCCATTAAAACATCCCATGCAGCTCTAAGCTCTTCTTCAGTCTGAGGAACATGAAACTCAAGACGCTCTCTATTCCATGTCGCAGTAGGAAAATAACTAATTATTTCCTCTAAATTCACTGGTAAAAACTCTCCTGCCATATATTAGAGAAATAGAGGTTTATTTATAAAGGTTATTCTCAAAAAACAAAGAAAATAAATTAAAAATTTACTTGAGCAGAAGCCCCAACATTAACGTCAACGTCAACCTTGTCTGATTCTGCATTGTAGCTTTGTCCAAGATTTACTGCAACACCTGCTCTGAAATGATCTCCACCTAAACTTAATCTAGGTCTTTCTATTACAGAAACATTGCCATCATCTGCAATATCAATTATCACTTCCATTCCAGGTATCAAACTTAAGTTGTCACTTAATTCAATATCATAACTTGCTACTCCAAGGAATTCAACTCTTGCGCCACTGTCTCTTTTAAGAACATCCAACGATGCATTTCCATAAACTTTAAGACCACCAACACCACCATAACCTTGGATTCCAACTCTTGGTGAAACAGCAATCTCAGGTTTTTTTGGATCATCTAGAGCAGATATTGAATATCTAAGTTCAGAAAAGACATCACAACCATCTCCTAGATTATGTGAAAGATCAAATAATCCAAAGTGACTGTACGCAATCCCTACATCTCCATAACTTAAATTACCAAATTGCCTACTAAACAATCCAAATCCTTTGCCTAAGTTTACTCCAACTTTTGCATCTAATGACGCTCCTTCATGACCACCCATTAACTCAACAGAACCACTTACAGGAGATTTCTTTTCTTCTTCTCCTACTTCAACTCCATCTTGTTCTGGATTTTCTTCTGCTAACGCACTACCTCCAACATACATTGAAGACATTAACACGATTCCTGATAACATTCTATTTATTCCACTCATTTTTTGTACCCCCATAAGCAGTTTAACCGCTTACTGTCATTTAATAGTAATAACAACTATATAAGCTTATGTGGTATTATATAACACCACAAGGTATTTAGAAACACCACAATCTTTATATATAAGAACGCTTTTATTAACGCTATGGACCTAAAAAATCTCAGAGAGGTAGGCTTTAGTGAAGGACAAATAGCTGTATATTCTGCTATATTAGAACTAGGTACATCTACTTTGAAGAAGATCCAAGACAAAACTAGTATAGAAAGACGTAACATATACGACATACTAAACAAACTCATTGAAAAAGGAGTTATCATATACACTTTAGAAGAAGGCAAAAAAGTTTACCAGTGTACACATCCAAATAAAATAAAAGAAGATATTGCTGCAAAGAAAAACGCTCTTGAGAAACTAGAAAAACAAATGCCACAAATCTCCTCACTATTTGAAGATATTAAACTTGAAACAAGAGCTCAAGTCTTTAGAGGAAATGAATCTATCAAAGCGTTGCTTAACGAAGCCTTACAACATGAAGCAACTTATTGGATTGGTGGAAGTAGTGGTATTGAACAAACCAATTTAAAAGCCTGGTTTAAAGATTGGATGAAAAAACGTGCACAACAAAAGAAAACAATGTATGATATAAATAGTTATGGAACACATCTTGAAGATTATAAACCAAACAGATATTATAAACATTGTACATTACCACAAGACTTAAGATCATTTAATGTTATTCTTATCTTTGGAAATAAAGTTGCACAGATTTTATGGGATAAACAACCTTTTGCCTTTGTTCTAGAATCAAAAGAGATTAAAGAAAGTTATATGAAATTCTTCAATTATTTCTGGGAAGAATCTGAAATTGAGAAATCTAAACTAGAAAATCCTATTAGAATTGGTGTCATCCATTCTTTAACAGGAACAATGGCAATAAGTGAGTCCTCTATAACTGACGCTACACTTATGGCTGTTGATCAAATTAATCAACAAGGAGGAGTTTTAGGAAGAAAAATAGAATGCATAGTAGTAGACGGGAAATCAGATGGGGAAACATTTGCAAAAGAAGCTGAAAGACTTATTTCTAAAGAAAAAGTTTGTTCTATATTTGGTGGTTGGACTTCTGCTAGTAGAAAAACAATGAAACCAGTGTTTGAAAAATACAATCACCTTCTTTGGTACCCAGTTCAGTACGAAGGCTTAGAACAATCATCTAATATTGTTTATCTAGGTGCAACCCCAAATCAACAAGTTTTGCCTGCACTAGAATGGGCATCTCAAAAACTTGGAAAGAAATTCTTTTTAGTAGGATCAGATTACGTTTTCCCCCATAGTGTCAATGAAATCATTAAACAAAAAGCTGAGAAACTTGGAATAAAATTATTAGGAGAAGAGTATAAACTTCTAGGAGATACTAACTTCAAAGAAATTGTAAAGAAAATAAAACAAACAAAACCAGATTTCATATTTAACACAATTAATGGTGACAGTAACATTGCTTTTTTCAAAGAACTAAGAAAAAATGGAATAACTCCTAAAAAGATTCCAACCATATCTGTAAGTATGGCCGAGGATGAAATACGCCATCTTGACGCAAATACTATGACTGGAGACTATGCAGCTTGGAGTTATTTCCAAAGTATAGACAATCCTAAAAACAAAGAGTTTGTCAAAGATTTCAGACAAAGATATGGTCCACATAGAGTTACATCTGACGCAATGGAAAAAGCATTTTTAGGAGTACATCTCTTTGCACGTGCAGTGGAAAAAGCAGGAACAGATGCAGTAGGAGCAATTAGAGAAGCAGTTGAAGGTTTATCATTTGATGCTCCTGAAGGTCTTGTATCAATTGATCCAAAAACCAAACATCTTGCACAGACCGCAAAAATAGGTCGAATTACAAAAGATGGACAATTTGAGATTATATGGACCTCAAAAAAACCAATTAGTCCAGAACCATACCCAAAATTCAATACAAAAGAACAATGGCAAACATTCTTAGACAAACTTTACAATAGTTGGGGTAAAAAATGGGCAAACGAAGAATAAAATACATTGACATCTACTAAAACTATATAAACAACTCCAAATTCCTTTTTCTATGGCAAATGCAATAGTAACAGCATATGACAATAGTCACGTAAGATACAGAAATAGATTAAGATCTGATTTCTCAAGAGAAGGAATAGAAGATGGAATTGCAGGCGGAACAACCATGGCAACGCATGCTATATTTCTTGCCTCAGGAGCTTTTGATAGTATGACCAATTCTAGATTCAGCTTAGAATCACTTAATGGGTATGCCCTTCTTGCACACATGACAACCACAGGATACTGTGCTACAAGAATGGGAGAAACATGTGAAGACTCAGATCTAAAAGCAGCTGGAGGAGCATTCTTAGCAGCACCAACAACTGCATTAGGAACATACGGAGCAGGATATGGTGCAGTAGAAGTTGTAAAAGCAGCTGCAGCACCAATTTGCAACACATTCTCAGCCATTATGGAAATGATTCCATTATAACAATAACTTTATATATACTTTCTCATATATCCACTATTATGAAATGTATCAAGTGTGGTAAAAAAAGCAAAAAAACATTATGTACTAACTGTTTCAAAGAAGAAAATAGTGCATTAGATTCACTAAAGCAATTTGTCTTCCTTTACTGTGTAAACTGTGGTGCATATTCTTACGGAAAGAAGTACAGAACTCCACTAAAATTAAAACAAGCAATTCTTAGATCAATCAAAGACAACACTAAATTTAACACAAAACCGGAAAAATTTGACATAGAATTCATCCCTCCTAAAAACATAGTAAAAAAAACTAAGATAAACACAGAAGTTTTAGTAAAAACAATAAGTAAAATAAAAGGAGTGATGATTGAAGAAGAATTTATGGTTCCAATGAGATTAAGATTCACCATCTGCGATAGATGTTCAAAAAAAAGAACAACATATTTCGAAGGAATCGTACAACTAAGAAACACAAACAACAAATCATTCAATGATGCAATTGAATTCATAAAAAATGAAACAGATAAACAAAAAAAGAAAAGCATATTTATTACATCTGAAAAGAAAGTAAAAGGAGGTATTGACTTCTACCTAACACATCAGAAATATGTACAACAGCTGGCACAAAAAACCTATCAAAAGTTCGGCGGAACACTGAAAATTAATCCACATATCTTCACAAGAGACAGACAGACTAGCAAAGATGTTTATAGAATAAACGCACTAGTAAAACTACCAGTATACAATAAAAGAGACATAATAAAAATAAAAAATAAACTAATCCAAATAAACAATTGCAAAGGAAAATTCATAGAAGGTTTAGATCTAACTAACAACAAAAAAACTAAATTAGAATACAAAGAAGACTATGAAATTATAGCCAACTCAAAAGACATAAAAGAAGTTGTCGTCTCAAAACACTACCCAAAACTAGAAGTTCTTCATCCAGAAACATACGAAAGCATTAAAGTAGAAAACCCAATAAAGACAAAGAAGGGTAAAATCAAGGTTTTAGAAGTGGAAAAGAAGATATATTATATTAAGTAACAATAACCTTCTCAACATCAACATTATCTTTAGGTATTTCACCAAAGTCACAATATCTACAAGTAGGATCGACACTAATCCAATGATACTCAGATTTATATTTCTTCAACGCATCTTCTAAATAAACCTGAACATAAACATGTCCTGGAATAAAAACAAACCTTGTTGGAATTCCAATCGACTGCATCAAAGAAGCAATTAACACAGCTGTCCCGTCACAATCTGCTCCTCTTGTTATCAAAACCTCGTCAGGCATCTCTATATACTCATCCTTCTCAGAAACATACTCAATATTATCTTGTACAAACTCAAAAATAGCCTTTGCTTGACAAACCTTACCAGAATCACAAGATTGTGTAGCTATCTTAACAGCACTTTGTTTTATCAACGGATTATCTGCCTCAACTAACAACAAATAATCACTAGTCCCAGTAATTCCATGTAAAGTATTATTAACAATAACATTAGAATAATTTGCAGGAATAATCTCATCAATTGTTGGCACATTTGAAGGCCTTGGATCAATCTTAATATAATAAGCAGGAATAACAGTTATTATCAACAACAAAACAATTAATAAAGAGATTATAAAATAGATTGGTTTCTTATCTTTTTTTATCCCATCTTCAACATCCTTTAAATCATGGCTTATATTACCAAGATCATCTAATACTTCCTTATGATGACTATCCATATAAAATAAAATCAAGTTTAGATTTATATATTTTTAGATAATTAACATAACTCAATCAATCTTTTATCCTTCAGTTCTAATTTATATCTTCCCCTTGTCTCTTGTAATCTATCATAAATATAACTGAACACATCAACAACAGAATCATGTTCAGGATTTCCCCACCGTTCCCCTAACTCCCAAACCTCTTGTTCTATCTCTTCCCTTAGTCTAGGCACCCTATACACTTTTCTTGCTAAATGTAAACAAACAAAAGGAATTACAATCTTTCCAAGATCTGCTTTTTCAGAATCCTCAATATAATCAATTTCTAGATTTGGATTTATATCATATCCTACATCTGGCTCTGAGAGTAATAATGGTTTAGGTTCTATTTTCATACAATCGCTCCTGCCCAAAAGAGAAGTCATTGGATTTATGACCTTAAACAAAAACATATATGAATCACACCCTGACACCGCTCTAGACTCCTCCGAAGAAAAACCCAGAACCCTAAAACAATAACTAATAAATTCGTAATTTGGTCTCTGTTTTCTTAACTCTTGCAAAGCATTATATCTTTTAAGTTTCTTTCTTACATGAGTAGCAATCCTTCCTGTATCACTCTCACTAACACCATATTTATTAAATAAATCAACAGAACGACATAATTCAGCATAAGAAACATCATCATTTCCTTCACTAATCTTAATACAATCCTCGACAGAAATATCCAACTCGCCAGCATCATTATTTCTCAATAATTCAGAAAGTCTTTCTTTCTTTGTTTGTGAATAAGCTAACTCGCCAATCCTACAAACATCTGATCTAGATCTAAAAACCATACGACCATTATCAACATTAAGGAGAGAATACAATCCCAGATCTGCAAACAATAAAGCTAGATCAGATAACTTATCGGTAAAATATTTCTCTTGAAAAACAACCAATGTTGTTACTTTGTCTTTTTTATCTTTAAAATTATTAATCCCAGACCTCCTATCAATATGTGCCGCTAAAAACTCTTTTCTTTCTTCATCCGATAACAAATGTTCCCATGGAACTACAGTACTATTTTTAGTTATATTTCTAATGTAACCTAAAGCCCTACAAGGAAACAGATGGATTACACCACTTGAATAGTGTTTATATGGAATATTAAACTCTTCACAACAACTTATTATTCTCTTAGAAACTTCTTCATCTTTCTCACCAAGTGAGAGAAGATCAAAAATTGGACTATTCTTCTGTTCACGTCCCTTGTATTTAGTACTTACTATTCCCAATAAATAAGCAAATTCTGGAGACTCTCCTTTCGGAACCCATGATTCATCAGTAAAAGCTCTCAGCACTAATCTAATATGAGAAGGAAGATTACCCCTCGTATAAGAAATAAGCATACCTCTCTCAACATCTAAATCCACCGCTATATCTTTAGGAGCCATCCCTCCTTCAAACATTTGCACAAATGATTGATACATATCATACTCTGATTTCAATAATGAAATCTCTTCCTCAATATCTTCCTCAGAACATAACATAAACTCCATGTCTTCTCTTTGTTTCCTAACCAACTCTTCTAAAGAAGGTAGCTCTACTGTTCCCATAAACTAAAGAAATCTACACCAATTTAAAAATCTTAGCTCTCAACTACTTTTCCATCTTTCTCAGAGAATATCTGTGCTTGGAACTTAAAGAACTCAACATCTGAGTTCTTCCATGAATCTTCAGGCATGCCCGCTTTCTGACATGTCATTCTCAACGCCTCTTCAACACTTGACTTATATTCAACAAACACCTGAGGCAATAACAAACCAGAATACATCCCTGATTTAACTATTAAACCATCCTTACCAATCTCAATCTTATCCATATACTCATCAGCATTCTTAACATCAATCTTCTCTGGAACAGTTAAAACCGAAATCTCAATCTCAATTTCCCCTAACTCCTCCTCAACTAAAGGAGGAAACCTTGGATCAGAAAATGCAGCTGATTTAGCAGCCTTAGATATAGCCTCAAATAATGGATATGTTGGATAAGGAAAACCAATACACCCTCTTAATTCACCATATTTATGCAGTGTAACAAATACTCCTTGTTTATCACTAAACTCTTCAACATCAGAAAAATCAACAGGAATACCAGAAAAATTAGAAAAAATAGAGTCTCTAGCCAGTTTAATTAATAACTCAGCATCTTTTAACTGGATCATTTTATTTCTTTCAAAAACTCCTTCAAAAACTTATCATTCTCCTTCTTCATCCTTTTTGCAGCGTTTACTAAAGCATCCTGCGGGCTCTTTTTACCCTTTGTTTCAACAATAAACGTCGGAATACCGACTTGAGGATGTTCTACGTAATATCCTGCCACTGTAACGTCTTTGTCGTTCCATAACTCCTTCTTTAGAGAGTTACAGAGAGAATGACCTTGTCCTTCAATATTTAATACCAATTTATTCTTTGATTGTTCAATAAGCTTTATTTCCATTGTTTTTACCTCTGATTATTATACTTCCATTTATAAATAGGTTGTTTATAAATTTTATCAAAACAAGGCAAAGAACCAATCAAATAAATTCATTACAAAATCATTTTCTCCTGATTTACACACAGAACTCTCACATATTCCAGAATAACACTCAAAACTAGCCTCACATGTAGATTTATCCTGTTTTTGAAGTTTAACTTGGTTATCATTATCACAATAATACTCCCTTATAATCCATCCTGGTTCCATACAAACCTCATCAAAGACACAACCTTCACAAACCTCTTCCTCCTCTACAACAACCAGAACAACTTCCTCAACTACAATCTCTTCTTCTACAACAACCTCTTCAACTACTAACCCTAGCTTCTCCTCAACTATCTCTTTATATCCTTCATAGTCTAAATATCCAAAAGATTCATCTTTAATAACCACTGTTGGAGCATTCACTATCCCTCTATCTTCAGCATAATCAACATCCTCTTTAACTACAAACTCTTTTTCCCTAATATCCAAGCAAAAACTAAAGTTTGCCATTGTTAATCCCAAGTCTTCTGCATAGCCCTTTAAAGCATCCCTACTCAAATCTTCATTATTATCATAAAGCAAATCCTTCATCTCTTCAAACATTCCCTGATCCCTTGCACATTCAGTAGCAATAGATGAGAAAACAGAGTCCTGTCCACCAGAAGGTAAATGTACATAATAATACTCAAGATCATGAGAATAAACTTCTAATAATAATTCCATGGATTCCTCTATATCGCCACATTGCGTATTACTAAAATCACAATAGTTATAGATTGCAATTTTTGCATCTACAGAAAAAGAGAATAATATAATCAATAATATACCTAATAATAAGATCACACTCTTTTTTGAATCCATAACTATTCTTTATAAAAACTCGTATATAAAGCTTTTGGTTCAGAAAAATATAAAAAGGCCAAGTATTAAGATATAAAAATATGACAATAAAAATAGTTCATGAAAGAGATAATTGTATTGGATGTGGTGCTTGTGCAGCTAACTGTCCAGATAACTGGGAAATGGCTGATGATGGAAAATCAAAAGCAAAAAAAACAGAACTAGAAGAAATTGGTTGCAATCAAGAAGCAGCTGACAGCTGTCCAGTACAGTGTATTAAAATCGAAAAATAAAAGAGGTAGATAATATGAGAAAAATAATAATAGCATTAATTCTATTAGTTATATGTAGTGTTGGTGTCTTCGCAGATTTAGTAAGCCAGAATGAACTAAGAAAAGCAGGCATAGAAGGGGATGTTGCATACGCTGTTGGTTATTACCATGGATATAATGATAAGACAGCAAACAAAGGCAGCGGACCCCATACAGTATTTAATTATTATGGAAGAACCACTGGTTCTCGCTACACCCCGAATGAAGTATTAGTAGCTAAGTGGAATAAAGGAGATTATATTACAGGATATAAAGAAGGATATAATACAGCAAGATCAGGAGAAGCTATGAACCAAAATATACAAAATTTAATTGATACATACATACTTACAGAAGAGGAAGAAAAGGTAAGCACCCCAATCCCTACAGTAAAAATGAGTGATATCGATCTAAGTGGATCAATAACAGAAGTTGCATATGATTTAGGATACAACGACGGAGAAGAAGGAATTTGGAGTAATCCAACAAGAGCGATAAACGACCTAAAAAAGATTCACACAGAAGAAGCCGTAGACTTTGTTGAAAAAATAGAACTAAACAGAGGAACTTTTATATCTGGGTATGATGAAGGATATAACAAAGCAACAGCAAAAGAAGAAGAGACACAATCATACACCAACATTAATGTTGCAGCAAGTCAAATAAGATCATCAGAAAGAAAAGTTTTAGTAAAAGAGTTAGCAACAAAAGCAGCACTGTATGACATCCAATATAACAAAGGCAAAAGACCATTTGATATTTTTAGACAAAGTGCAACAATGCCTGTAAAACCATTTACATCATTTGAAGTACAACTAGCAAACACAGAGAGAGGAACATATTTAGTAACATATAAAGCTGTTTATGGTGCAAATAAGTAATTATTTATTTTTTATTTTCCTTATTTCTCCAAAATCATAAAGTTTATCAGAAACAATTATGGCCCTAAATGTTCTTACATTCTTAATCAACGGACTTAACAACCTCTCTTTTAATACATCTGTTCCTTCATTAACTAAAAAGAAAGAAGGCATTACTACCAAGTCTCTTCTCTTAAACTTACCAATTAAAAAAGTTTTATAGATTTCAGTCCTAGGATAATCAGTTAAAGACAACGCAGGATGTTCATGACCCATAATTATTGTTTTAATCCCCTTCTTCAATTTGGGAATCTTATGTCCATGCACAATTAACACATTATTTACCATAAACTCTTCAACAATTTCAATATTTCTCTTTTTAGCAATTGGCCCCAATATTGTATCATGATTTCCTCTAACAAGAATAATCTTCTTAACATATTTCCCAATCAGATCTAAAAACCTCAAAGTGTGTCTCCACTCTGTCTCAGAAATCAAACCAAACTCATGCTTTAGATCACCATTAACAACAACAATCTTGGGCTTAACTTTTTTTAGAATCTTTTCTAACCTTTGCATTAACTCTTTAAATTGAAACCTCGGAACCAAAACACCTTGTTTATTCAACGCCTCTTCATAACCGATATGAATATCTGCAATAACAAGAGTTTTTTCTTTCTTCAAATACAAAGATAAATCAATCAACTTTATGTCATTATTAATATCCATCAATGCAGATAAAATTGATTAGTTTATAATTGTTGTGATATAAAATACAACTTATTCATACTGTCCTTGTATTTGCTCTTGCTCTTGAACTCTTTCAAGCATATCATCCAAGACTTCAACTTTTGTTTCATATGGCAACCCTTTAAATCCTGTCTCAATAACCTTAACTCTTGCATCTTCATCCATCTGTGCATACATCCCGGTTATATAACCAGTAACATCTCCCTCAGCTCCAGGTAAAACAGCTTCTTCAACACTTGATCTAGCATATCCTGCACTACCTCTTACTCCATCTTCAATTGGTCTATCTAATCCTAATTTTCCTCCTGCATATAATAAACCAATAGCTGCTGCAGTCAACAATACACCTTTCATAATCTTTCCCATTTTTATCCCTCCAAATAATTAAATAATTAAACACTCCTCATAATTCCCGTCTGAAAAAAACCAGAAGTTATTGAACTCAAACTCTTTGTTGTATTTTTTTATAAAAACGTTAGTAACTGCACTAAAATACCTTGAATTGTGTTTTAATTGATAAAAATAAGTTGGAGACTTGATTAGGTTATGAAAAGTAAATAAATTTGATTTCTTCCTACCGACAACCATACACGTCGTGAAATCACTTTCCATTTTATCTAGCAACTCCTTGTGTTCTTTCATATTCGACTATCCCCAACATATAATCAAGTGTTTCAATTTTACCGTCGTAAGGAAGCTGATTAAAGCCTGTCTCTAAAAACTTCTTTTGTGTTGCTTCATCAGTTGTCTCATAAAACGCTGTTATAAAGTTCCCTACCTCATCATCAGTTTGTGTTGCAACAAGTCTTGCTTTTGCTTCTGGAGGTAAACCATAAATATCTCCTAAGTATTCTTTACATTCGTCTGGGGTAACACTATCGATTGCTGCAGAATAAGCGTAATGTGCACCATTACTAAACATACTCAATACTTTTTTGTCAAGGTCCAACTTACCGCCGACAAAAACACTCAACGCAGCTAACGCAACAAGTCCAACTTTTGTACTCCTCCTCCCAAAAAATTCCGCAATATTACCAACATATTTCATTTTTATCCCTCCTATAAAATTATCCTCTCTTCATCATTAAAGATGTAAGTATACAAGTTTAAAATTTTGTAGTATGAAAAATTACAACAAAGTTTTATGCTAAACTATGTACCTACTAACATCATGTTAGGGAAAATTGGCAATATTGTAAGTTGGGGCAAAAAAAAAGACAGTTTAGTAGATAGAGTAAAAAGAACTTCTAAAATTGTGGGAGGCACATTAGTTTTAGGTGGTTTTATGGCTGCATGTGGATTCTTAACAGAACTACAAACAGGGTTTGTAGAGAAAATAACTGCATCAACATCAGATATAACTCAAAAAGATATTGATATAATGATTGATGAAGAATATCAAGGAATGATTTCTAACACCCACAATATCATTGTGCACGACAAAGATGGAACAGTAATCTCTGAAACATTTAATTTAACAGACAAAGTTATGTCTGAAGATGTTCCAGATCATGTAAAATGGGCATTTGTTGCAGCAGAAGATAGAAGATTTTATGATCACCACGGATGGGATTATGCAATCTTAACAGAGATACCAAAAGTAATCTATAAAGGATCATTATCTGGCGTTAGAGGACATAGTACAATCCCTGTACAAATTGCAGATATAATCTATCATGATTCCGATTATGATAGTGCCCTTAAACTAAAGGTAGATGAGTGGGTAACAGCCGCTGTTCTAGAACAAAGCTTCACAAAAGATGAAATACTGGTAGAATACATGAATTTAGCAAATTTTGGTTATTCACACAGAGAAGGAATAGATATAATAGGAATAGATGCAGCCGCAGAATTTTATTTCGGAAAAGAACCCAATGAACTTGATTATCTCGAGAGTGCATTACTTGCAAGTATGATTCAAAACCCAGCAAAACTCGGTGTGTTAACATATGATGCAATAGTATTTGATAAAGATCCAGAAGATGGAAATGTAGTAAGACTAACAGAAAGAACAAGATATGTACTAAGAAAAATGAGAGAACTAAATTTTGGAAGAGATGTAGTAGTCATACCAGATAAAGAATATGAAGACGCATTAAATAGGCTATCTTCAGAACCCCCACCATTCAAAGAAAATAAAAGAAGAAGAGTTAACCCAGAAGTATACGGTTTTGTCGACGAGGTACTCTTAAGACTTCCAGGAGCAGTTCATGATATTGAACATGCAATACCTCCTGGAAGTGATATTCATATCTATACGCAACTAGATATGGAACTACAGAATGAACTACAAAGATTATTAGATGAACAATGTGATGCACTAAATGAAACATTATTGGATAAAGAAGGAAACAAAAAAGAAAGATTTGTGGGTAACTCATTTAACGGTGCATCAGTCATATTAAACACAGAAACTGATGCAGTTATTGCAATGGTAGACGGATGTTCAGTTTATGACACATCGAGCGGAGAACCAAGAAGAGCTGCAAATAGAGTTAATAGGGCTACAAGTGAATTCTGGCATGCAGGATCTGTAATTAAAGGAATAATAGATTTGATAGCACTTGAAAATGGGTATGAAGAAGATTCAACAATAGTTGACAAACGAAGAGTTTACAATCTACCAAACGGTAAAACATACAGTGTAAATAATTTCGACTCATCAAATTCAGGAGGCCCCATTACAATCAAAGAAGCAACAGTTAGATCAATAAATTCTATCTTTGTTGAATTATTATACAGACTATCGAGGTCAATGGGAGAAAAAAGATTAGTTAGAACAATGAATGACTTTGGATTTAATGTGAACAACTATCAACATACACATGGTATAGGTGCATTTGAAACATCTTTAACGCAGTTAGCTGGAGCATATTCAGTTATACCGGACAGAGGAACAAGTACTGAATATGTATTTGGTAATTATAGAGACCTAAATGTTGCTTATATTTCTAGGATAAGCATAGGAGATGAATATTATATCACATTTGAAGGAGTAGACAAAGAACTTACAAGTCGTGAAACAGCATCTGATGTTGACGGAATACTTCGTGAAGTTGTTCAAAGGGGGACAGGAACAAGAGCAAATGTCGACGGAATGGAAGTAAGAGGGAAAACAGGTACAGCAACAGGAAACGTACTTTTTATAGGATATGAACCCAGCCATAACATCTTAGCAGTCACATCATTTGGTCTTGAAAAACCTGGAACACATCTATCAAAATATTACCAAGGGGGGAGACATGTTGCTCCAGTAACAGGTGAATTATTTGGATACATAGATGATAATTTAGATCATTACTAAAATATACTACACGTAGCAACAATCAATACAACAAAAGTTTTTGCTAAACCAATACATCATATAGGTTATTCCAAAATTTTTATAATCAATTAACAGGTGGTCAAACTGGTAAACATAAAAATAACTAGAAAAACAATTAAAAGAGCAAAAACAGCAGGAGTAATAGCACTCGCAGCCATTACACTCGGAACTATTGGTTACTTTATTGCCACTAGTAGGGCTGGAAAAATGCTAGTTTCTTATTCTAACGCAGTTAAAGAATCAGTTGGCTTAGAAGGAAGAGTACCAGAAGATGACCAAATAGACGCCGAAATAAATAGGAGTGCAGATAATGTAGAAGAGTTTTATGAAAGAAACATAAACAGAATGGGACAAGGAAGAGGAGAATTATACCCGTTTACCATGCACGAAAGGTTAACAGGTATTGAAGACACATTTCTAGAACATGGAAGAAGAGAATCAAAATCAGAATATCTAACAGAAAGACTTGACCCAGCTAGACTAGAACAACTATTAGAGATATATGGAGAAAACGCAAGCAGTGCAGAATCAGTTGACTTAGCTGTCTCAATTTACCAAACTGCAGAAGGATATGTTGTAGAAGAACTTGATGACTTAAATAGAAACGCCCATTATGTTGAAAGAATAATGTATGGTATTGAAAATGATCTACTAAATGAAGACGGAAAAGAAGCAATATTGACAACACTTTACGGAGACATGGATTCAGAAGAAATAGCAGCAACATGCTCACACTATTCTGTAGATACTCCTGGATCAAGAAGAGAAACAGTAGAAACAATTTTTGAATCAATGTCAGATCAAGAAAGAACAGTGATTCTAAGCCAATATGTACAAGGATTACCAGATGAAGAATATGAAGCACTAATGAGGTCAACTCCGAGATATACGAGTGTTGTAGCACAACAACAAACTAACGGAATATCAGAAGATAGTAATGGTGCAGCTGATAGAGATATAGATGTTATTAGAAGAGTAGAACAGTATCTTGATCGTGCTAATTAATTTTAAAAGGTGAATCAAATGAGTAAACTAATAAAAAAAGTTACAATTTTGTGTTTATTTTTTTGGATTTAGTAGATGGGAGTAAAATGGGAAAATATCTTAGACAAAGTAAAAGAAAAAGAAAGAACCAATTTTTGAAAAGAGCAGCTATTGCAGGAGTAGCCATAACCATGCTTTACTGTGGATACCAAACAATTAGGTATGGTGTTTCTAAAGTTGGCAGATTGATAAATGAAATCGAACTAGCTAATAAAAAAGTAAGTGAAATAGAAGAACCAAGCGAATTCCCAGATTATGTTTTACCTCCACATCAAACAAATCATAAATCACTAGAAGATCTGGCAAACACAACTATAGAATTACCAAATGGAATGAAAATGCACATTGAAAAAGAAGGATCATCAACACAAGGAAAATATATTCAATATCTTCAATCCCAAGAAACATACATGAGAGGTGATAATAATGGATCTTGACAAAATTGTTAATAACGAAAAAGAAGAGATAATCAGAGCAGCAATAGATGGTAAATTTGGTGAATTAGATACATTATACACACCATTTGAAAATAGTTTACTTGCAATTGCAGGTTATGTTCAATCAGGAATTAATTATCTAAAGGAAGGAAGTTACAAAGCACTAGAAGCACCTAAAAAATTAAAAGACAGTATGGGTGGCCTAATAAATATTGAAATAGAAAGAGAAGAAGGAGAAACTCCAGAAGAAACTGAATCAGATGAAGAGGACAATGTAGTAAATATCACCTTATTAGAAAGAAAACCAAGAGAAGACAAAACAGAAACAAAAACTTTCTACGAGAGAGTTAATGAATGGGTCCACAAACGTGTTGCATCCGAATTAATAGAAAGATCTTACGAAATACTAGAAGAAGCAGAAGAAATTCTCCAAGAAAATATTGAAGAAATAGAAATAAATCTAGATCAATACAGAGAGAGAAAGAACGAATTATACGAAAGAAGTATTGAGATTGGGAGAGACATGGGACAAAAACTGATGGAAGAAAAACAAGTTGTAAAACACAAAGAAGCATTGAGTGACGACTATAAACAAGCAAGAAGTATAGCAGACCAATGTTTTGATGATGCTCATTATGGAACACCAGAAGCAGAAGAAGAAGCAAAAAGAAGTAATAGATATGCTTCTGCAATAGAACAAGAACTAACAAATGCAACAAGAATAGAAAGAGAACTAAAAAATGCTCTTCTAAGAGACAAACATATAATGAGTCAACTAAAAGGAGAAAAGAAAATAGTAGAAGAAGGAATAGAAAGATTAGAAGAAGTGTACGCTACAGTACAAGAGAATAAAAACGGAGTCATAACAGCAAGGGCAACACTAGAACAGAGAATGATAGAATACAACGCATGGATCGAAGCAATTACATTTGCAAAATCTGTACCACAACCTACAGACATCGCTCCAATAATGAATTATGTTGAAACAAAGACTGGTGAGTTAAAAGGGGCTTACAAATCAGGATATAATCTTGAACAGCCCACCCCCCTATCTGAACCAATAGTTCAGAATGAATAATTAGGTGAATAATATGGCCTGGCAATCAACTTTTATGAATCGTCTCGACAGAAGTCTAGAAGAAGCTAGAGATCTAACTACATTTGAAGGCCAATTTTATAGAGAAGACGTTAGAGAAAGATTAACTGAAGTTAGAAAAATTCAAAGACAATATCGTGATGCCAGAAACAATATTGCTGCAAAAGAGTTTGATCAATATGTAGACCAACTTGAAGAATTAGCAAAAAGAACTCCAAGGAACCCAGAAAATAACCCTGTAAACATAGCGATGGGAGTTGCACAAGGATTACAAAGCACGATTAGAAATATAAGAGAAAGAACAAACACAACAGAAGAAATTCCAGAAGCAGAAGATGAAGAATGCATAGATGATATAGTCGATGAAGAACCTCAAGAAGTAAAACATTTAGTTGTTCATCAAGGAGGTGCTGACACCACCGCAAGAAAAACAGACGCAACTGTTCCAATAAATGATAACAAGGAAGAAGGATACGATGCAAAAGAAAGATTTGGAGATAATCAACTTATTGAAAGACTAACACAATATGCAAAACAAAAAGGAGTTATTGGAGAAGAAAATAACATTATTCTTGCCGCATTGTGTCTTTCAAACGGACTTCATTTTGGAATAGAAGGCCCTAGCGGATCTGGAAAAACATATCTTGCAAACATTGTCATGGATTTAATACCTGAAGAAGAGGTGTATACATTAGAACTTGCAACAGAATCTGTTCTAATGAATGACGTCGATAGAATTAATGAAAGAAGCTTTCTATACATACCTGAATTACAAAAACCGTATCAACAATCTGGAAAAAGAACCCCCATGATAGCAGAAATTGTGAAAACACTTACAGAAGATAGAGATGCAGTAAGAAAAGTTAGAATAAAACAAGGAGAAGTATCTGAATTCACAATATATGCAGGCATAACTGTTGTATACACATTAGCAGATGAAAATGCATTCAAAAAAGATGAAGAAACAGCAAGAAGATTTATTAGATTACAAACAGACACTACAGAAGAACATAAAGATGCAATAAGAGAAGCAAAAGCACAGCAAGCATTTTACACAGAAGAAAATGATTCATGTCAAGAATTTAGGGAAGAGTTAAGAGAATACATGACACATCTTGTTCATAATCATGAAGAGATAGTTGTAAGAGACCCATTTGCACCAGTAATAAAAGAATATATTCCATTAACTCAAAGATCTCCAAGCTTTCAAAGTCATTATAATAAACTAGTTGCTGCATCAGCAAGATTTAATCATAACAGAAGATTCTCCACAAATGAAAGAGAAGAGGGGGAAAATATAAAAATAGTATACACTTCCCTTGAAGATCATAGGTTAATATTTTCATTATACCACAATTCTATGATGACTGCAATGGAACAAATAGACAGAACAGACGATGATTTAGAAAGAATAACTGCAGTTAGAGAAAAATTAGAGGATGAAAAAGGGGTTGATTGGGGTGCCGCATATGAGCATGCCAAAACATTAATGCAGGATAAGTTTCCTCATTATTTAAAAGCATGGGAAAAATATAATGACTCCTAGTCCAAGACAATACACAAATGAATTTTCAATACAACTTGGAGAATTCGATAGGCTCTTTATGAGCAGTCAATTATTAGATAGATTTACTTCTTTAGAAACTAGATTATCTAATTTAGATGACTCATTACTAGAAGACATAGAAAATGTAACACATCTAGCTAATCTAGACTTAGAAAAATATGAGGAAACAACGAGTAAACTAAAAGAGACTCCAAAATCAGCTGCTGATTATGCTGACGGAATCTCTAGATATGAACAAGCAGTTGGAATACAAACCACTATATGCGATAACATTGTTTTATATATCTCCCAAATGTGGAACAACGAAGCAACAACTCAGCAACCCCAAACTGATAGATTATCATCAATATCTGAATTTCTCACAGCAATAAGATCTCAAATTGATTTATCAGCATATGATGAGGATGAAACATTTAAAGAAACAATAGAAGACACCTGCGCGTGGACTGAAGCAATCAAAGACAAAGAAAACATACGTCAAACTATAAGCGCACTTAAGAATGAATATACAACCACATATTACAACGATTTAAGTGAGTTAGAGCTACTTGAAGAAGAAAAAGTAAATCCACTCAAAGACAAAACAGACACATACAAAGGCAAATCTCATTATCCTCAATTTCCTGAACTAGATGAATTGATAGCTGCAATAACTGAAGAAAAGACTAATTTTGCAACAATAAAACAAGAAAGAGATAGAATTCAAACAGAAACTAGCAAGATGGAAGAAACAATTGCTTATCTAGAAGCAAACCCCATAAACCACGGAGAATTAAGATTATTAAGAACTCAGCTTGAAAAAGCAACAGAAGGATATTCTGAAACAGTAGAAGTTAGTAATAAAAAATACAAACCATTAGAAGAAACATACAGAGAAACATACTCGAGATTATCAGAATTACAAGAGACTTTTGTTAAAGAAGGCATACTTGATATTGAGACTAAAATTAGAACTATTTGTGAGAGTGAATCAATAGAAGAAAGAGATATAACGAGGGCAGGACACATGGTCCATGCATTAAATACAATCTCCACTAGAACAGAATATGAACACGACACCTCACTAAAAAGAATCGTGGATGATTTAGAACCCACAAGAAAGAGAACTGAAACACCAATCAGACCAGTTATTCACACACAAGAACCAACCCAAGGACCTGAATACAGAACAACAAAAGGTACAGCAACAATAAAAATACCTGATAATGATCGACACCCAAGTTGGGTTGCTGCAAATATTGAAAGACTAGACATTCCAGATAGATATGCTGCATTCCATGCCTCAATTAACGAAGGAGCAAGACATTCTGCCAAAGCAACATATGAATTAATAGAAAATGGAAGATTATCTCACCCAGAACCATTAACACACGTAGAAAGAACATATCTAGCTAGAGTTAAAGAAATATTTAGTAGATCACAATAAATAACTAACCCTGTTTAGCTCTTTCCCATAACACCCAAAAATACTTTTCATATGCTTCTGCCAATAATTTATTTTGTATAGAAACAGAAACAAGTTTTTTATCTTCAGTCACTAAATTTAGTATCAACTCATCTCCTGAAAGAGCAGTTGCAACAGGAGTGTCATATTCAGGAGGAAGTAATTTTGATTTTGTAAAAGGTAAAGTATTCAAAAAGTCATTTCTCTCTTGTGCATCACTGTTATAAATATGATACATCCACTGTTTATTCCTTGCCCTTCTTTTATGTATCTCATTCTGGAAATCAACCCCAATAATATCAATAATAGATTTATGAATCCCCCAATAATAAATTGGTTCACCTTTATCAACAAATCTTAGAAACTGCTTTCTAATCGCATTATTTGTTTCATAAACACCAACATCACATGAATTTTTATTAAATGAGTGCAACATCTCAAGCTCAGGGAGAATTGTATTAAGTTTTACTTCCATCTCTTTTACAATATTCTGAACATTCTTTGGATTTGTTGCTGTAAAAACCTTTTTCCCATCAACAATTAACTCTGTAACTAACCCGTTATTCTTAAGTTTCTTTATAGCATCATAAACATTAACCCTATGAACTCTACTCTCATCTGCAATCTGTGTCGCTGTTGCTTTTCTGATCTTTAATAAAGAAAGATAAATCTTTGTCTCATTCTTTGTTAACCCAATATCTTGCAATATTTTTTCATAAGCCATAGAATCTACCATATACTAAAGATAGGGATTAATGTTTATAAATTTTCTTGTAGTAATTAAGTATACAACAAAAGTTTTTTAGGTCTGTTGTATTACTTTATACTATAATATGACAAACTATTAAAGAAATAATTTTGTAATTTTTATAACTAACAATACAACCATAATATTTTTTTGTAACATAATAGAGACAAATAATAATAAAATAAACAAATACTGACAAAAGATTTATAATAATGGCTAGATTACTACTTCAAAGTAAGAGAATGCAAACCGACATACACATAATTGGGGGAAACGGGAGAGTTGGGCATCCACTTTACATCGACCTATTAAAATCTATGGAAAATTCTTCCAGTATAGGTAAGGTGTACAGTTATGTTTCTACTGAGACTGATGAAGATATTGATATCACTGCAGCACTATCTGAAGCAAATAGATTGAGAGATGGTATTTCTGTTGAATTAAGAAATAGGTTAGTTAGTGAACAAAGAACAACAACAACACATTACGCATCTCTTGATAGCCTAACAGATACACTTCTTGATAGAACTAAAAAAGCATCTGATTCAGGTAGAAAAAATATGCTTGTTCTAGCAATAAACTACGACATGTCTAATTGGGGACTTGAAGAAGGAATTGATAATGTAGATGAATTATCCCAAAGAGATAAAACAAGAATAATGTCAACTGTACCTGGTACTACAAAAGAAAACCTAGCTGAAACTTGGGAATTACTAAGATCTGAAAGTGCTTTAATTCACCCAATTGTACAAGAATACATAGAGAACACAATTAAATCATATTTGGAATATCTTGAAGCTACATTTCCTGGAGATGAAAATCAAGAATTCAGAGAGAGAATTGCTAAAGAAATCGAATCAATTGCATTAGGAGCAAAATCTAAAAGAGGAGCAGGAGGAGATTATGCATGTATTGGCGTAAAACAGTTTGCTATTGCAATGAAAAAAGAAAAAGGAGGAAAGTGTGTTGATGAGTTTCTAGATAAAGTTATAATTGTTACAAACCCTACTGATATTGCAAATTATGTTTATTCGGCAGTTACAGACAGAGACCCTAGTACAGTTTTCTGTCCCCAAGATAATGATAGGTCACGTTATGTACATAGATTAAATTCTAGTCTCGGTATTTCATTAGATGATAAAGATGTACTCACAATTGGTCCACACAATCATTGGAACATGTTAGTCCCTGAACCAATCTTAAGATATTTAACAGGATTAAATGAAGATGAAAAATTGAGGGCACTAGAAGAAGTAAATGTTCATGTAAATGGATTAGCTGAATATCAACTTGCAGAGACTGGAAGAACCCCTTCAGATTATTTTCATGTAATCCATAAAGCAATCATGAGAATAACTAAAGAAGAAGGGCCCAAAAGATATAAAAAAGTTATAATGTGGAGTCCTGATAAAGAAACTTATGTCGGTTGGATGGGAAGGATCACTCCTGAGGGCATTATTCCTGCACCATACCATGAATTATTTGGAAATAAAGTCCACAGCTCGACATTAAACAAATGGGATATGGCAGATGGTTCTATTAAAAGAGTTATAGACAACCTAGTTGAATCAGGATTTATTCCAAGAATAGAAGACACCGGACTAGAATCAAAATTAGAAACATTAAATAGAAAAACACCAAGGGATCAAACCACAAGGATAAACCCAGATGCACATAACTCAGAACTAAGTCCAGGAGAATACATTGCAACAACACATTATGATCGAGGAAGATTATTTCTATCTTTTGTTAAGAAAAAAGAGGGAATCTTTTGTGTAGAAAAATTAATTGAACTTCCAGATAACTTAACACCGCGGTCTATTTGTTATGATGAAGGAGAAGTATATTATTCACACTCGTCAGGTATTAGTTCTATTAATTTAGAAACAGGATTATCTAGAAATGTATTATCAGTCAACGAGTTATCTAGTAAACATAGTGTTGGAATAAATAGCATAGTTATTAATGGAGATAATATAGTATTTAGTGTTCCAGGTTATGGTATGGGAGTCACACCTAAAAAATCAAACAGAAGAGAAAGTTGGGAAAACATTGCAGATTATAGTACTAATGAACACATCGGAGAATTAGTAGCTATAGATAATCAATTAATGTTACCGCATGCAAACGGAATTACAACAAGAAAAGGTGAGGAATGGTATTTTAAAGAGTTCACAGATCATCCACTTGAAATTGTATTAGAAACCGCTAGAGGGGTTGTTGCACTAGGCAGAGGAAATGGTTATATTGAATTAGTACATGATAATAAAACAACAAGAATACCAATTACAAATGCAACTCCTGCTCAAGATTATAGTAATCCAAATGAGTATAGAAGAAGATTAAAAGCAACTGCACATGGAGAAAGAGTATACGTAGTTTTACATACAGGTGAAGGAGTGATAATTGATCCAATACATCAAAGAAGATATTCATTAACACAAGTAGGTACTAGGAATATAGACTCAATAGAAACAATTGGAGATGGAATTATTGTTTGTGGTGATAAGACCGCACATGTTAAAGAAGGAAGGATTGATAGAGTATATGAATTTGCAACAACATCAAATCCTGCAAGATTATTATCAAGGGTGAGAATATGGGAATAGAAATGAGAGGAAGTTTTGGAACTGTTGAAAGAAGTGAATCATACGCTATAAAAACAACATATGCTTTTGTCGGAGGAGAAACATCAAGAACTGCCAGAAATAAGTTTTATCATGATAGAAAAGTTGACCTATTAATGCAACATCCATTTATCCTACCAACATTAAGTGTTGAGATAGACCCAGAACAACAAGATGGAACTGACAAAAGTGCAGGACTTAGAATTATGATGCCCTACTGTCAACTAGACACAACTAAAGGCGAACAAAGACCAGATTTAGACTCATTATTTGACATCTACAAAGGCTCAATTCAGACTCCTGAATGGCTTGCATTTGTCGGAGAGATAATGCTTAATTTGTGTGATGCAGTCGATTATTTACATAATCATCATGTTGATGATTCACATAAATATGGGCTTGTTCATTTAGATATAAGAGGACGTAATGTTGTTATACATAACCCTTCCACAATAGAAGGAAGACTAGATGAATTATTTGATGGAACAAGAGTTTATCTCGCAGACAGAGGAGGAGGAGATCTTCCATCATACATGGCAGCATTGCCTAGACCTAACACTGCTGACCCATCTCAAACAAGAATTATGAAAAATTACACAGAAAGAGAAACAAACGTTATTGAATTAATAGCAGAATTAGAAAGAACAGATAATGATGGGGAGAAAACAAATATAATGAAACTAAATGACATAAGAAGGTTAGGAAACCTAGCAGCTTTCCTATTAACTGGAAGTGATGTTGTAAAGACTGGATATACAGCAACTTTTGAGAGTTGTGATTATGTAAGAAACAACCAGATACTAAAAAAAGCAGATAAATTAATAGAAACAATAAGAAAAACTAGTTATGCAAAGATGGGAAGAGATAATTTTTACAGTAATGTAGGAGAACTAATTACTGATTTAAGAGAAAGTTTATCAGAATTATTTTTTGTTGCCAGAAGAGAAGATTTACCTCAGGAAGCACAAGACAGATTAGGAACATTAGGATTTGGCTATGTGGTATGCTCTCCTACTAGATTTATGGACCTAGTTTATACTGGAAGAAGATTATCAAATCAAGAAATTGAACAACTTCAAGGAGTTGCAAAAAAACCCTATAGAGGGAAAAAAGTAGTTCTACAAGATGGTGTAGAAGTCTCTAAACCTAAAATTAACATAAATACATCAGAAGATTATAGTGCACTGATCACTGCAATAAGAGATGAACAAAGACAAAGATGGGAAGAAGAGTCTGATGATATTGCAAGAGTACTTCATAAAAGAAAAGCAGAGGCAGAAGCTGCACAAGCAAGACTGGAAGAAGTAATAGAAAGAAATAGTAAAGTAAAAGAAGTCTTAGGAACACTAGATGGGATGGAATAATGAGCAGTACAGATACGGAATTAACAGATCTAGTATTAGACATAATTGATAGAAAACAAGATCCTCAAGATAGAATGGACACTATTCAAGGAATTCTAGAAGATGATATGAACAGAGGACAAATGATCAAATTACTATCTGTATTAGCAGAAACATATGCAAAACAAGAAAAATTCATAGAAACAGTTGTTACATATAGTGCATTAGCAATATTTAGACAAAAAGGAGACAAACCATCTGAAAAAGAGATTAAAGAAAGATTATTGGGATTAAAACCATCAAGAAGGCATGGTTTATATGGTGCTTCCGCAAAAAGAATAAAAGCACTAACAGCAGCAGCAGCTATTTTCATAGGTCCAACTCTTAAAGAATACGATGCATTATGTAAGATGGCTTTTGAAGAAGGAATCCCAGAAGCTGCAGTAAATTTCTGGCAAATCTTTAGGAATCAGTTAGGCGATAAAAGATTCAACACTCGTCCTTCACCATATTTAGGTAAGAATGAAGAACAAAAAGAACTAGAAGACACATTATTCAATCTAGAATGTTTAAGTTACGGATTCAACCCTGCTATAGTATTAGGAGAAAGTGAACCAATAACATTAACTGACCGACAAAAAACATTCCAAATGAAAAGACTGACAACCAAACTAGAGGGATTAATAGAAAGAAAGGATCAAGTTATAACAGAAAGAAGAGCTGATTATCTAGGAGCGTTAGTACAGTTATGCAAACAGACTGATATTCCAGAAAATAGAAGATATACATTTTCACCTAATTCAACTGAACAAAGATATCATGAAGCAGTTGTTGAAGCAACATTGCTTGGAGCAAACCCAGATAAAAGAATTGCACTAGATTCGTATAGCTCATTATCTACAAAACAACCAGGAAAATATTCTATTAATAGAACAATTATATACTGTTATCATACAGGACTTAGACTGAAAGATAAGAAAATCATGATGAAAAAAAGTGAGTTAAGACTTTTACAAATGTACCAAAAACTAAAAGGACTCAATAAAGTTAGAACAGATATGTTAGAAGATTTAGATGAATTAGATGAAGATCAAAGAACAATAGCTTGTTTAAGAGAAATAAGTAGAATTAGTAGGACTCAAACTGGAATTTGGGCATTAAAAGGAATAGAACTTGTAAGAGATTATGCTAATAAATACACAAATTTACAATATGAAACCGGAGGGGAAAGCAAATGAAATATGCTGTTGGTATTTTAAGAGAAACAGGAGAAGGAGATAAATCAGGTGAAGTAATAGTTCCATCTAGAATAGAAATAATTAATAGTGCATCACAAGATATGGAAAGAACAATTAATATGCCACTACAAGACGATGGTAGAGCATATTCCCCTACAGGAATCCATCTACATCCAACATGGGAAAATGTTTTATTTGTTGCAACAAAAAGAGGAGTTGCTAGAATTGATTATGGAGAAGAAGAACCAGAAATATACCATATGGGCTGGAAAAATGCTGCTGCTACAATTAGAAATAGATTAGTCAGTAGCGCGGTTTCAGTATCAGGGAATAAACTTTTTTGGATTCCAACATATGAGCTAGGTAATCCAAGACACCAAGAATCATTTGGAATATGTGGAACAGAAATAGATTTAGACGATATTAAAAAGGAAGGAAAGAGAAAATTAGGTCCAAATGATGAAAAAAAGAAGGAAACTAGAACATTAGAAGATAATGTGTTAGAAGAAAGTACACCTGTTGGACCAATATTAAGTATAGATGATAAAACTATATTTTATAGTGAAATAAGCCGAGAATATAAAGAAGGGAGGATAATTGCAGTAGGAACAAACGCACTTTATTCTGCACATAAAGGTAATCCCCATAAACCTGCAGTATATCAACAACCAGTTGCAATAAAATCTGATGGAGAACATGTCTATACTGCTGCTACAGACAAAGAAAGAGATATAACATATATCCATATATTCAATACTAGCTTAAGAGAAACAGACAAAGTTCCTGTAGAAACTGATACTTCAATAGTAACTGCATTTAATGTGTACAGAGGTAAATTCGATCCAAACGAAAAAACAGAACTTGATCATTTTTATACACAACCCCAAGAAGTAACTTATGGGATTTTAGGACTAAACAACGGAGATCTATGTGTTGTAGAGATCAACAGAGGAAAATATGATCTAATTGGTAGAGTCAGTATATTAAGTGATGAAGCAAAAGAACACATAGGAACTGATTTAGCTGTTAAAGATATATTAGTCCATGGTTCAGGAAATGCAGAATTACTAATTCAATATGATAATATGACAGTCGCAATGGAAGCCAATGGATTATTAGGAAATATTTCAGTTGTAAGAGGAACAGATATGGGAGGAATAAGTATCCCTTGCCAAGGATACACTAGAAACCCATCTGAAAATAATAATGTTGCATTATTTGACCAAAGAATAACATGCTGCGAGGTACTTAGATGAGGGTAAAGAGTGTATTAAGAAAAGGCAGTAAAGCCAAGAATAAATCTAATGAAGACTTCGCCTATGCAGATGAAGGATTAGGATTATATATAGTTACAGATGGATATTGGGGCACAGGAAAAGAGGTTTCTAAATCCGCTCCAGGACAATTCAGCAGAAATCTTGAAGAAAGAATAGAAGATATAACTCCTGAAAATGCACAAGAGATTTTCCAAGAAGTTGTTGATAAAACAAATGAAGAAATCAGAGATAGTAACCCTGGAGAGTACACAACAATGACTGTTTCTCTTGTTAGAGAAGATTATGTATACTCATTTACTCTGGGAGATAGTGTTTCAAAGGGCACAATTGATGGAAAATTAGTTTTACTAACAGAACCCCAAACAAGTTCTTATGAATTTCAGAGAGATAGACATGACAATGCAATGGAAGCATTTGACAGGTATTGCCTAGCAGATAATGGAACCTCTCCCCCTAAAAACTTTCTAGGACTACCTATGCCGCCAGACATGATGGAAAAACCCATAGTAAAAGAAGTTACAGTAACACTAAGAGATCAATTAGAACAACTACTTTTAGCATCAGATGGATTAACAGGAAGAGTGATGCCAAATGAGACTGAAGAAATTCTTAATGGTGAATTTGAGGAAGTCATACCATTATTAGTAGATAGATGGGAAAATCCAGTAGAAGCAGTGTATGGTATATTAAACCAAATATATGGTGCAAAAACAACTCTTAAAAAAGTTAAAGCAAAATTAAGTGATAAATTAGGGGAATACAATATTAAACTAGATATTGAACTTCCTGATTTAATAACTGAACTAGAAAAAAACAATGAATTATTTGGAGAGATAAGAGAGATATGCTTAAATTATAAAGTTGGAGATGGCACAAAGAAACCAAAAGATGATCTAGCAATACTTCATATTGATTTATCAGGAAGATCTGAAATAGAGAATATTAGAGTTAGATCGGCAGAATATAGGGAGATGACAACAGAAAATCAAACATTAAGAAGTGAAGTAGAAAGACTAACTCAATCAAATAGCGATTTGTCCAGACAATTAGAAAGAAAAAGTGGTGAAACTAGAGCATTAACAGGGGATCTATCAGGTAAAACAGGAGAATACGATAAACTAACTACAAAACATGAAGAAGCATTAAGTAGAATTAAAGAATTAGAAAGAATAGCAAGAGAAAACAAAGAAGAATATGATGGACTAAATACAAAATATAATGGAGTTGTTTCTGAGAGAGATAGATTAACTGAAGAGGTACAAGGATTAGAAACCCAACTATCTGAAAAAGGTGAAGAAGTTGCATCAATAGGTAAAAGGTTAGAAACAGCTAATACAGAAGTTAGTGATAATGGAAAAAGAATTGAAAGATTAAAATCAGAAATTGAAGGATATAAAAAACAAGTTGAAGAAAATGAAGAAGAATATAATAGACTCAACACAGAATATGAAGGAGTTGTTTCTGAAAGAGATAGATTAACTGAAGATATACAAGGATTAGAAAGCCAACTAAGTGAAAAAGACGAAACAATAACAACCAATACTGAAAAACTAATTGGTCTAGAAAATGATATAGGGAGAAAAGAAGGAAAAATAAGAAAACTAGAGGAAGAAATAAGAACTGCCCAGACTACTTCTCAACTTTCAGACGATGAAATCGAAGAATTAGAAGGAAAAATAAGAGCATACAAAAAAGAAAAAGGAAGTAATGAAATAAGATATCAAAAATTAAGAACAATAAATAGTCGTCTTGTTTCTGAAATAAATAGGATAGATAGAGAAAAAGGGAGTTTAGATACTGAATTAAATGACAAGAAAACAAGAATAACAAGATTAGAAGGAAATATTTTACAAACAAAAGATTATCTTGATAGATTAACAAACGACTATAACAAAGCATATGAAAGAATAAGTGAGTTAGAAAAAACAGTTAAAAAAGACGAAACAAGGTATACTGAATTAGAAAAAAGATTAGAAGAAGAAGTAGAAAATAATAAAGAAGCAAAAAGAACAATTGAAAAACAGAAAGCAGCATATAAAAAACTAAAAAAATCAAAAAGAAAACCTTACGGATTACTTGGTATTGGAATCGGCTTACTAGCTGGGTTAGCTATTAGTATAACTGGAGGTTATCTTGCTTCAAAAATAAGTCCTACATCAATCTTAGGTTATTTAAATGATTTATATGTTTCTGTACAAAATGATGATAAAGAAACACCAGATTATGACGACGTCAGTGATAATATAGACCTATCAGACGATGATGGTATAACAGATTACATTGGAGATGATGACTCCGCAGAATTAGCTGGAGATGATGATGATGATGATGATGGCACTAAAGATGTTTCAAAACCACCAATAGAAACACAAGAAACTAGGAGAAAAGTAATATGCATATCAGATGATAATTTCGCTATCTCTGATAATGGCACAATATATCTATTTAGTGAAGATAGTAATGAACCCGATTTAGAAAAAGAAACAATATGTAACGGAAGAACTCACTATCTTGATCCAAACTCAAGAATATTATATTATTATGTTGACCCAGAAAAAACATTAGCTGTAAATCCTGGTCTAGACCCAACAGGAGTATTTGTAATAAATAAACATGCAAAAAATGAGCAAGGTGATAGAATATCATTAACTAGCATTATGGAAGATATTGTTATAACAGTTGAATATTGTAATAGGGGACAGAGATGCGATGAAGATGGTGGCGACAAACATTTTAGAACTGCTGGAAAATATAAAGACGAGGAAATAAGAATAGATGAAGGACATGTTTTAACATCATACAAAGGCCATAGAGTTAGAGTAACAGAATTAAGACAATAATAATCAAATTGAATCACCAAGGAGAAAAAAGAAATAGGAAGAAAAAATGATAATTAATAATGTTCAACGGAGGGATAAATATGGGAGTTATATATGATGGAGACATCTCGAGAATTATTCAAGATGAAAGTGACAACACAGCAGTATTCAAAGTCTCTCAACAAGGAGGAGAAGGCTATCTTAGGAATGAACAAGCTGCACTCAGAATATTGAGAGATAGAGGTATCACTGAAGGAATTATTCATGTCCATGAAATATCCACAAAAACACCAACAGGTGAAGAAGCAATTCGACTTGAAAAATTTACACCAACTGCATTGAGATTTGATGATTATGTTGCTGCCCAAGAAGGTCTAGAAAGAAGAAAAGAAAGTGAATTAACCAGTAAATTTCAGAAAAGAGTAGGCAAGGTTTTATCCAATAGAGTTAGTAAAATGGATCTAGATAAGATCATGTCGAGGATAAGTGTTTTCCTCAATGTAGCTAAAACAAGTCAACAGTATATAGGATTAATAAGTCATAACGACATATCTCCACAGAATATTGCAGTATATGAAGGGAGAGAAGAAGAAAGAGGAGTTGTAAAAGAGATCAAATTGTTTGATTGGAATAATGCAATAAGTGTTCAAGAAGGGGAAGAAGAAAGAATTTCTTATCTAGTTAGAATAGAAAAGAGGACCAGAGATGGGTACATTCAGACAAGTAAGGTAGACACAAACCCATGGACTCATCCTGAAATAAGCAAAGAAAATGGGATAGAAGAAGCATTAGCTGGTGCAGTAGAGGCCCCAAAATTACTAGAACACAACGAACTTTATCAAGCATTAAATGTTTTATACTGGAGTATTACTGGAGAATGTATTCCTGAAAGTCAAGAAGACTACAAACCAATAGAAAACCAAGTACCAAAAAAAGTCAAGAAAGTTGCGAGCCCAATAGACAAATTAATTGGATGTGTAAATACAAAGAAATTAGAAGAGTATGATGCAACTGGAATTGAACCAGAACTTATTATCTTAAATGCAATTGTCAAAGAATACCAAGAAGAAAAAATAAGTAGAGCAAGAGAAGACTCAGAAGAATCAATTGAATCACCATCTGGATTAACAGATAGTGTAGACAGAGCAGCAGAAAGATTAGCTAGAATACCTAGAGACAGTGGTTCTATGTTAGATACAGACGGAAGAAGTGATGATTATGCAGGAAAAATTCAAAGAGAAGCTGCATCGTTATTTTCTAGAATAGAAAACAGATACAGAAGTATGATTAAAGGATTAACTGAAAAATTATCAGAAGCAGGATTAAGAATTACAGCAAAAGATGCTGCAAAAGCAGAACTAGATGAAGAGCTAAAAGAACTTAAAGAAGAATTAGAAAGTGCATACAATAAAGCAAAAAGAAATTCTAGAACAGGCATTTATGCCTGCATTATAGGTATTCCTTTAGCCTTCATTGTTGGAGTAACATCTACTTGTCTTGCATCTTATTATCTTGGAGAAAGACAACAAAGTCAATATGAAGAAATTCTCAAAGAAATATGTCCTGATGCAAACACACTTAATGATTACAGAGAATGTAGAGAAGGGTTAGAATGGAAAGTGTTCCTACCTCCTAAAAAAAGAGAAGAATCAACAGATGAACCAGGAGAAACTACGCTTCCAGAAAAAATATCAATACCTAACTCAAACTATGAAGCAGTGGAAGAAGAGGAAGAAGAGATAACAGAAGAAGAACCAAAACCAAAACAACGTATTCAAAAAATCCCAGAGAGTGAGATTCAAGAAAGATATACACAACATGTCCAGGAAGGAAATGTGGGTGAAATATTAAGATTACATGAAGCTACAAATGTTCAACCTGTATTCTCAGAAAAAGACGCTCAAAAAGGATATGCTATGTGTGTCAGAATGGGAGAGATAGACCATGTAACAAGTTTGCATGAATTAACAGAAATTGCCCCAGACTTTTCAGAAGAAGACGTCCAGACAGGATATATCGCCTGCATTAGAAATGGAAAATTCGATAGAATAAGAAAAATACAAGAATTAACAGGAATTCGTCCAGTATATTCAAATAGCGATATTCAAGAAGAATATTCCGCACATATTCGAATGGGTAATGTGGATGCTATTAAAAGAATACAAGAATTAACAGGAATTCAACCTAGATTTGAAGAAGAAGATGTTCAAGCTGGACTCAGGAATTGCATTAGAAAAGGGTGGATAGAAGATATAGAACAGATACAAGAGATGAACCCAGAAGTAGTGCCTACATATACAGAAAAAGATGTCAGAGAAGGATATGCATTCTGTGCTAGAACAGCAAACATAGAATGTATAACCAACTTAAATAGACAAAACTTAAGTGTAAGACCAGAATTTGAAGAAGAAGATGTTCAACAAGGATATGGTGTCTGTAATAGAAGAAAAGATGCTCAATGTTCAAGAGAACTTAGAGCAGCAACAGGCATCAGAGATAGCACCCAGCTGTAATAATCTATACAACATCATAACTTATATCTACACCACATACATTAACATATGGGACTAATTGAACTAGTTAGAAGAATAATTCCTGTTAGTATTGAACCAGATTACAAATCAGGAGGAGAAAGAGCAATTGCTAAATTTCTTAGCGAACAAGGAATCCCTTTTTGGTATGAACAAGAATTGATTCTCCCTAACGGAAGATATAACGAAAGATTTCTTCCTGATTTCACACTAAAAAGAAAACCTAAGCACATTGAATACTGGGGAATGGCAGATCATGATAGAGGATATGTTAAGAGGATGAAGTATAAAATGGCTATTTACCATAGAAATAATATAGATTTTCTTTCATTGTACGAACGTGATATCAAATGGGACAGATATCAAAAAAAGATCGAGGATTTTGTAAAAGCAAAGTACAAAAAAAGACCAAAAAGAAGAAGGACACGAAAAAGGTAAACAAATTACCTATTCCTTCCTAACGCAATCTTTGCTTTCACCATACTATGCATTCTTTTCAAGAACTCAACCTTATCTTCTATTTTCAGAATATCTAAATAACCTTGTAAAACTAGATTAAATGCAAACGGAGTTGGGACAGATGTATGAATTTCTTTTATTTTGATAACTCCATCCTCAATATCTTTAACAACTATCTTCGCATTCTCAATATCCATTAGATCCTCTAAAACCTCTCTCCTAGCCTCTTTCAAAATACAAAAATCATCAGAAATTCTTTTAACAGCACTCATTAAGATCATAGAAGAAACCTGTTGTCTTCCAACTCTTTTTCTTCTCCCCATATAATTCCTTAATATCATAAAAGATCTAGTTGCACAATGCCTAAATCTTCTTTTCAAAACTTCAGACTTGTCTACAGCATGTTTCATTAATAATTCCATTTTATCATGCCTTAATATTCCGACCGCACTCAAAACATTAATTCCTTTCTTTGCAACAATATAAAAACCCCTATCACTAATCCCCATCTCAACGTCTTTCTTCTGCTTTTTAGAAATAACAAAAGCTATAGCCCTAGACAAAACATCATTAACTCTCCTCCCAAAAACAGTATGAAAAACAATCTTTGTGTCATTCTCGTCTTTATAATGCTCAATAATTATCTTTTTATCATTAGGCACTTCTTTCACATAATCAAACTGCTCTCTAAAATATCTATAAATAGCTTCTGCACTATTTTTCCCAACATACAAATAATCACAAATAAACTCAATGACATCCTTCTTATTAACTTCATTAATAAATTTATCCTCCATCAACCTTCTAAACTTGCATATCTCCATAGCTAAATCAAAACTTAAAGGTAACATTTCAGAGAACCATGAAGGAACAGTAGGAGGCCGATTTGCAGTAGCCTGAACTTGAGCAACCATCCCTCTAGAAAACTTAAATTTATAAGTTGCTCCACCTAAAACAAAAACATCTCCAGGTCTTAACCTTTCAAGAAATGCCTCATCTAATTTACCAATCTTTTTTTCTCCAATCTTTACAGTAATAAAACTCTCATCAGGAATAGTTCCAATATTAGTCATATAAATAACTCTTCCCATCTTTCCTTTTCTTCCAATCTTTCCTTCTTTCCTCCATATCTTTGCATAAACATATCTGTCCTCTAAAGAAACATACTCTCCGGCTAAATAACTTAATACTTCATTAAATTCATGTATTTTTAAATCAGAATAACAATAACTCTTTTTTATTAACTTAAACAACTTCTTCTCATCCCAGACATCCTGCAAAGCAATCCCATCAATCTGTTGCGCTAAAACATCCAGACAATTCTTTGGAATATGAATCTTATCAATCTTTCTCTCCATTGCAGCTTTTGCCATAACACTACATTCAATTAAGTCATCTCTATCCATTGTTATTATCCTTGCCTTAACCTTAGAATGTAATTTATGACCTGAACGACCCGCCCTCTGCATTAATCTTGCAACACTCTTCGGTGAACCTAAACACAAAACCAAATCAATATAACCAATATCAATACCTAACTCTAAACTCGTACTAGAAACAATAACCTTTAATTTCCCTTTTCTCAATCTTTCTTCAATATCAAATCTGTGTGATTTACTCAAACTTCCGTGATGTGCTCCAATATTCTCTGTATAATTCTTTGGAAACTTATCCTTCAAATAATCAACAACCCTTTCAGTAGCTGCCCTAGTATTTGTAAAGATTAGGGTTGTTTTATGGTCTTGGATTAATTTATTAATCATTTTATACAACTCTGCGTGAAGTTTCTCATGCGTCGTATTAATCAAATCAGGAACAGGTGTTAACACTTTCAAGTCTAAATCTTTAATAAACTGAACATCAACTATTTTACAATCACGACAACCAACTAGGTAATTAGCAACCTCTTTTAACGGAGCAACCGTCGCACTCAAACCAATCCTTGTCATATGTGAAGATAAGTCAGATAATCTTTCTAAAGACAATGATAAATGAACTCCTCTTTTATTCTCTGCTAACGCATGAACCTCATCAATTATACACCACTGTACATCCCTCAGATGTTCTATAAACTTAACAGAAGATAAAACAATACCTAAAGATTCTGGAGTTGTAATTAGAATATGTGGGGGATTCTTTAACATCTTCTGTTTATCATATGTTGTTGTATCTCCTGTTCTAACAGCAACTTTTATTCCTAATTTTTTCCCAGCAATCTTTTCCATCTCTCTCAACGGATTTATTAAATTAAAAAACACATCATTATTCAACGCCTTCAAAGGAGAAATATAAACACAATAAATCTTATCCTCTAACATATTCTTTTCTGATAAACCAATCAACTCATTCAGTATAGCCCCAAAGCCAGATATCGTTTTACCACTCCCTGTAGCAGCTGAAACTAACGTATTTGTCCTACAATGAATATTATAGATTGCATACTTCTGTGGCTCTGAGAAGGATTTAAATCTACTAAAAAACCACTCCTTAAATAATGGATGCATTATACCTCTTGTCAGCTTATCAGCATGGGGCTTTTTCATGAATTCAATTTTATTCATATAAGAGAATAATCAGGAAGCATTTATATAGCTATCCCCTATAAACTAGAAGATTTTAAGAAAAAACAATAATCATTTGCCACTAAAATAATTTCTAGCATAAGATACAACATCTTTCATTGTCAAATGTCTTACTTCTGCTAGTTGATCTAAAAATCTTAATGGTTCATCTGCTAAAAAATTATTTAATCCTGAAGGACTCATCTCTTTCTTTGCTTCTCTTAATCTATATTCAAATAATGGCATTGTCTCTCCACCAGGAAGATATGCTGTATTACCCCTAATAACTGCAGCAAAACCAGTATAAACATGCCCATTAACACGAATTTCTCTTTCTCTTTTCTTTTCTAAATATTCAACAGCGGCCGGATGTAATTCAGCATTCCTACTATTAGCATCAGATAAAAACAAACCTCCGCCACAATGTGTCCAACCCCTTGACTCCATTTCGCAAACACTCTGTGCATGAGCTATCTCTGCTTCACTCTTCCCCCTATCTCTCATATCTTGAACAAGACTTGGATGTAACTCTCTTCCGCTTCCTTCTGGTTTAAAAAATGTAACTCCCATAACAAACAGAAACAACTCTTAATTAATAAAGTTTACTCAATCTTATACTCTTGGTAATGCTCATTAGCTAATAAATCCTTAACAATCTTCTCTGCATCCTCTTTCTTATTCAATTTCAAAACCCAGCAAACACCTTTCTCAACCTTAGAAATCTTCTCAAAACCTAGTCTATTTAACAATCCCAAAATTCCTTCTCCTGGATTTGGAGTATCCATCACAATAACCTTAACATCTTCTGTCTCTAATTTTTCCATAGCTTTGTGTTTGTTAGCATTAACTAAAACATCAACCTTTGAAATCCCTTCAAAGAAATTCTCATTCTCATGTTCAAAATTATAATAATCATACCTTTTCAATTCCTCAATCTCAAAACCCATCTCTTTCAGAGTCTTAAATGTAGTTATAGCCGTAGTATCTGGTATTAATAATTCAACAAACATCTCACTTTTCATTTTTTTCCTCAATATAACTTTTCATTGACTCAAAGATCGCTCTTCCTGGTCCAGCTTCTTCAAACTTTCCTCCACGAACTCTCATCTGCTTCATCCAACAAGCTCTTTCAGGATGTGGCATCATTGCTAAAATATTTCTTTTCTTATTACAAATCCCCGCAATATTATAAACAGACCCATTTGGATTAACATTCTCAAGCTCTCCTTTAGTATCACTATATCTAAACATAATCTGATCATTCTCTACTAACTCATTAACTAAATCCTTGTCTTTTGTAACAAATCTTCCTTCTGCATGCGCTATAGGAATTTCCAAGACATCTCCTTCATCTAAATGAATATTAAACGCATTCCTTGATGTACAACAAGTTAATAACTCAACCCAAGTACAGTAAAAACCAGAAACAAATTTATTAATATTTGGAGCTAACGCCATTGTTACCTTTCCTTTCAAACCTGGAATCAAACCAGACTCAACCAAAACCTGTGCACCATTACATATTCCTAAAACAGGTTTCCCTTTTGTCGACTCAAATCTAATACTCTCAATAATCGGATCTTTCGCAGATATAACGCCTGCTCTAACCCTATCTTCATAACTCCAACCACCAGGAATAACATATCCATTATATTCTGATAAATCCTTCCTAGAATTCCATCTAATAATTTCAGCCTCCATCCCAACAGATTCAATAGCTCTAGCTGTCTCTTCTTCACAATTAGTCCCAGGAAATAAGATAACAGCTATTTTGATCACTCTAACGCCTCCTCCAATCCATTATACCATGAATCTTTCAATTGTTCAAGACTCAACTTAACAACCTCTTTCTCATTATGATTAATAACAAGTTCACTACCTTTTGTCTCACCAATCTTAAAAACATCAATCTCATAAACTTTAAACAACTCTTCAATCTCTTTAACATTCTCTATATCAACTTCCATAACAAATCCAGATGACTCTGAAAATAATAGTTTATCTGTTCTTAATTCATCATTAAATTGCAACTCAACACCAATTTTACCGTCTGCATCTCCTCCTAGAATCATCTCAACAACCGAAACAACTACACCACCATCTGAGATATCATGACAACTTCTCAACAACCTTTTCTCAATACAATCAATAATCCCATAAATCATGACCTTCTCATTATCAAAATCAATTTGAGGCATATTCTTTCCATCTTTCTCATGTAAATCATAATAAACACTTCCTCCTAACTCATCTTTTCTAGGACCAACTAACAACAACACACTGTTCTCACTCTTCAACTTCATTGTTATTGCTTTAGAAGCATCCCGCATAACACCTAAACAAGCAATTATTGGAGAAGGATCAACCTGAACACCTTTTGAGCTTTCATTATAAAAACTTACATTACCAGAAACAAAAGGCACTGGATCATTTGTTCCTTTAACACAAATCTTCTTTGCAGCATCAGAAATTCCTCTAACACATTCATAAAAATCATTAAATAATTCTGGAATTTCGGGATTACCAAAACATAAACAATCAGTCATCCCATAAGGAACAGCACCAACAGCTGCAACATTTCTCATTGCCTCTGCAACCGCATTAACACTCCCCATATAAGGATTAATCTTAGTAAATCTTGGATTACAGTCGACAGATAAAGCAAGACCAGCTTTACATCCAGGAATAGGACACATTACACCTGCATCTGCATAACCTGCTTGAATGATTGTATTACCTTGAACTTGTGTATCGTAATGTTTGTAGAACTTTGCTTTAGAAGCAACATTAGGATGAGATAAAACATCCCTAACAACATGATTATAATCAGTAGGCTCTTCTAAATTAGGCTCTTCAAATTCCCTAACAGATTCTTTTTTCTCCCGATCGTATTTAATACCTGAAGTAATAACTTTAATTGGGGCGTTACAAACAATTTTTCCATCTGATCTCATTATATAACTCTGTTCTTTAGTAACTTTTCCAATAACAACAGCTTTTGCACCTTCTGCAACTTTTGGTAACTCCCAGTCCTCATTAAAAATCTTCAATACTTCCTCAGTAAACCCAGAAGGACAAACTAAACCAAACCTTTCCTGTGTCTCAGAACACGCAACTATAAATTCAGGAATCTTCATTGATGTATGTACTTTATCTAAATCAATATCCATCCCAACTTCAGCATCGCTTCCAAGCTCAGAAGTAACACACATTATTCCTCCAGCACCACAATCCTTAAAACCAATATCTATATTTTTTTCTCTAGATCTCTTAAAAACATCATAACATGCCCTGATAAGTACATTCTTCAAAAACGGGTCAGGAACTTGAACCGCACACTTATTTGCATCCTCATCTTTCTCATCTAAAACCAAAGAAGCAAACGCAGCCCCTCCAAAACCAGAATTATCAGTGGCCTTTCCAATCAAAATAACATCAAATCCATCAGAATTCTCAGGAGCAGTTGAATGAATTATCTCTTTCTCTTTTATCAAACCCAAACAAGCAACATTAACTAAACAGTTCTCATCAAAGCTTTTATTAAAATAAGCATCTCCACCTAAGTTTGGAATACCAATAGGGTTACCATACCCAGCAATACCATCAACAACCGCATCCACAATATACTTTGTCCTATTAATACATGGACTCTTTGGATCTAATGAACCAAACCTTAACGGGTCTGCTGTTGCTATAACCTTTGCACCCATACATAAAACATCTCTAACAATACCCCCAATTCCTGTTGCAGCCCCCTCATAAGGAACGACCTGAGAAGGATGATTATGGGATTCATGGGCAATTACTATACCATAAGATTCTCCTTCATGATCTGTAAATTTTATTATTCCAGCATCCTCTTTTGGCCCTTGTATTACAGTAGGGCCATCTGTTGGTAATAACTTCAACACATTTCTAGAACTTTTATAGCTACAATGTTCACTCCATTCTATATTAAATATATGTAATTCAACTAATGTGGGATCTCTGCCTAATTTCTCAACAATTGACCTAGCCTCATCAATTTTTAAAGAAATACCATTCTTTTTCATAAACTCTAACAATTCTTCATCAGTATATTTAGAAACAGGCACTAACTCAATATCAACATTATTGTCAACCATCTTTTTCATATATTTGGATATATGAGAGATATATAAAGTTTATTGTTGGATTGCATGTAGATTCTCCGAAAAATCCGTGATTCTTACGAAAAAATCACAAATAAAAAAATATCTTCCAGATTAAACCAAACATCTTCCGAATAATCTGGAAATTATCCGAAAAACTTGCAATCAATCTTATTAAGAATTAGAAAATAAAAGAAAACACCTAACTGATAGTTAGGTTAACACGACAACCATAATGAGAACATAATCAAACTGGTATTTAAATTTTGTGTAGAGCTGGGATGGCTGAATTAGGTGAAAGCGCCTAGTTGATAGCTAGGTTGATACGACAACCATACGTGTCATGCGGGTTCGAATATTGATTGTGGGGTTTCATTTGAAAGTCCCGCTCCCAGCGCGCAATAAATGAAATACATCTACTTAGTGTTAACTCTATTACTATTAACCTCTTGTTCAATTCCAGAGGAACAAGGAACAATCGAAGTACATTTCTGTCCTAATTGTGAAGAAATTCTAACAAAAACATTAAACCAAAGCAATGTTAAATGTGCATTCTATGATTATGACTTAAATCTCTTAAAACAAGATGCAAAACTAATCATGGACAATGATAACTGCATAGACAAAGCAAAATGTGACAAAAGTAGTAAACTTATGCACAATAAATTCTGTATAATAAACAACATTGTTTTAACAGGAAGCACAAACCCAACTTATAACGGAGTAAATAAAAACAATAATAACCTGATTATAATAAACTCAACATACCTAGCAAAGAACTACAATGATGAATTCAATGAAATGTGGGATAACACGTTCCACAAAGGCAAAGAAACAAAATACCAAAAAATAATCTTCAACAATTTTCTAATAGAAAATTATTTCTGTCCTGATGACAATTGCGAAGAAAAAGTAATAAACACATTAAACCAAGCAAAGGAATCAATCTATTTTATGACATTCTCATTCACATCAGATAAAATTGGAGATTTATTAATAGAATTAAACAATGAAATACAAATCAAAGGAATCTTTGATAACACTCAACAAAGCAAGTGGTCAGAAGAAAAAAAGATGCAACACATGAATATTAAATTTGACAACAACAAACCAGGAAAAATGCATCATAAAGTGTTCATAATAGACAACAAAACAGTAATCACAGGCAGCTACAACCCAACAAAGAACGGCAATGAAAACAATGATGAGAATATATTAATTATTCACAACGAAAATATAACAAAAGAATTTGTAGAAGAATTTAAGAGATTGTGGGATCAACCCACATAACTCAACTGTTTCTTTTGCTGCTGTGTCTGCGCTACTTTACTTTTCTCTAACATCCCTTTTATCTTTTCTTCAAACTTTTCTGCTGTTTGTAATAACGGTTTTGTATCAATTTTCAATCCTAAATAACAATCTAGCACTTCTATAATCTTTGCAGCCGCTTTACTATCTGGTAAATCAGAATGTGTATCTGCAAAAAAAGCTGTTATTGGTTTATCAGTTTTCAATAATAAAGCTGAAGTAACTCCCATTATAATTCCTTCTCTCAGCGGTTTAACTTCTGAACACATTTTAGCAATCTTTTTCCCAATATCTCTGTTTGAAAAATAAAATGCCTGTGGCTCTTTGAAATCAACACCAGATCCGACACCCTCAAGAGAAACAATCTCTTTTACATTCAACTCTTTTGCTATTGAATCAATATATTCAGCAATCTTCCACTCAACACCAGTCGTTCCAGATATTGCATGAACAATCACAATATTATATTTCTTATTATAATATAAACCGATAGGATGAACCAACCGATTATCATGTATAACAACTGTAGCAGGTAATTCTTCCATCCAGAACCTTCCAATATACTCACATTTTAAGTGTTGCAATAAATATTCAGTAGCAATAGTCCCTACTAAACCAAAACCAGGAAATCCTTCGATAAGTGTAACATTTTTGGGCTTTTTAACAAACTCGGGCTTCATAATATCACCTCACATATACTCAAGAAGAGTATGTATTTAAATTTTCTTATAAAAATCCCAGAAAATTATATATACATGAATCACTTACTATATTATATGGATAAACATCACCTAGTAATTGACGCATGGAGCTGCGACTCACTAAACCTACAAAATGACGTTTTTCTAGCTAATTTTCTCACAGAACTAGCTCAGAGAAGTAAAGCAACAATCTTAAAGAAGGCATTAGTTATGAAAAGGAAAGAAATACCTGGATTTACTGGATCTGTAATTACAAGCACGTCCCACATAACCATTCACACATTTTCAACAACAAAAGAGGTAACAGTAGGTATTTATTCATATAAAAATTTGGACTCAATCTATTTAAGAGATTTTATTATAAGATATCTTGATCTTCCACTAAATTCACTGAAAGTTGTAAACATGTCAACATTTCCTGAAGAAAAAGTAGAATGTCAAGAACCTGGTTGTTCAAGAAAAGCTAGAAAAATTTGGGGCGGAAGAAAAGTTTGTCTAGATCATTATGATTATTATCGTGATAGAAAATCAAACCAATATAGACCATATCAAAGTGAGTAATTATTTCTTCTTCTCTTTCAAAACTTTCTCTTTTAACTTCTTTGCCTTTTCTTCATCCTGAACCTTCTCTATATGTCTACATTTAGGAAATCCAGAACAACCAAAAAAAGAACCATAAACAGATCTTCTAACCACCAGAGGTTTACCGCATTTAGGACATATCTTCTCTACTTTTCCATCTTCTATTTTTTTTAACTCTTTTTCTAGTTTATTAGGTAACTTTTTTGACTTACAATCTTGATTAATACATATCTCTTGTGCCCCTCTTTTTTTAATTATCTTAACCATAGGATAACCACAAACCTCACAAACCTTCTCAATTGGTTTAATTGTACCATATTGTGGAAGTTTAAAGGTTGTTTTACAATCAGGATATTTATCGCATGCAATAAATTTCCCAAACTTCCCTCTTCTCATCATAAGAGTGCCTTCACACACTGGGCATTTTCCAACAGTATTTGCAATTGTTTCTGCCTCCCGATTAGATTCCATCAACTCCTTTCCAATTGATTCATCATGTTTTTTAAATAAAGTTAACAGCTTAGTTAAGACTTTTTTTGCCTCTTTAAGAACATTTTCTCCTTTTTTCTTACCACTCCTAATACCTTCCATCTCTTCTTCAAAATATTTAGTAAGTGCTTCATCCACAATTTGTGGGATGTATTTCTCAAGTGTTTCTATAGTTTTCAAACCCAAAGCAGTTGCTTCTATAGGCTGACCACACACATAACCCCTATTAAACAAAGTATCAATAATTGTTGCTCTTGTCGCCTTGGTTCCTAACCCTCTTTTCTCTAACTCTTTAATAATCGAAGCAATATTGTATCTTTTTGGAGGCTTTGTTTCTTTCTCCTCTTGAGTAATCTTCTTAACCTTTACATCATCTCCTTTATTTACATCAGGCATCTCTTCCTCTTCTAATTTCACATAAGGAGCATAAAACTCATGCCAACCTTTCACTAAAGTTCTTGTACCTTTTGCAACAAAGATCTCTTTATTAACATCAATATTAATAGAAACAGTCTCTCTAGTTGCAGGATCTGAAAATGTCGCTAAGAATCTTTTTACAATTAAATCATATACCTTTTTCTCTTTATCTTTCAAAGCCTTCTTTATTCCAGTAGGATAGATAGCTGGATGTGCTGGATCTGTCTTTTTTCCGTTATTTGGTTTTAAAGTTTTTTTCTTCAGTATCTTATTAGCTAACTCTTTGTATTCAGAATTCTTTGCAACAGCTGTTAATAATTTTTTGTAACCAATTGAAGTAGGTAACTGTTGCGAAGATGTTCTAGGGTATGAAATTAATCCTGCAAGATATAAACTCTGTGCAATATCTAACGTATATTTAGGTTGTATTCTATGTACTCTAAAGGATTCTGTCTGTAATGTTGTTAAATCAAATGGTACAGGTGGTGCTTGATTGAATTTTTTCTTATTAACTTTATCAACAACACCATCTTTTCCTTTTGTGTTCTTTATTATCTCATCTGCTCTTTTTTTATCAAATATTTTACCTTCTTTATGTGAAGCAATTATATTTTCTTTATTTATTGATCCATCTAAATCAATTTCCCAAAAAGGATCTGGCTTAAATGCTTGTATCTCTTTCTCCCTATCAACAATAATTTTTAAGGTAGGTCCTTGAACTCTTCCAGAACTCAATACTTTAAACATGCCAGCTTTTTTTAGCGATAAACTCAAAGCTCTGCTTAAATTAATACCATAATACCAATCTAAAACATGTCTTGTTAACCCAGCATTTGCCTGTCCCCACTCAATTGTTTTATTAATATTTTTATAACTCTCTCTTAACTCTGGCTTTGTTAAAGTAGAGAACTTCATCCTCTTTGCATCCTTTTGTTTACATGCATGTTTCAGAACATTAAACCCAATAACCTCTCCTTCAATATCAAAGTCAGTCGCGATTGTAAATTCAGTTGCCTCTTTTGCTAACTTTTTAATTGCAGTAACATATTTTGAAGTAAATGCAGAAGCCTTGTTAACTTTAGAACTCTGTTCCCACTTAGTCTCAAAGACAGGATATGTCCACCCTTTCTTCTCTTTTTCCGTAACAGTATATAGATGACCAACAGCACATGTAACAACAATATCCTTTTTTCCATGAGTAACTTTATATGAAGCAATACCATTAATACTCTGTTTTATAGCCTTCCCATCAGCTAAAGCATCAGCTATCTTTTTCATAGCCGCTGGCTTTTCTGTTATAATCAGTTCATAACCCATGGAATCTTATAAATCCAGAGCTCATATAAAAGTCTTTGGGAGTCCATTTATAAAGAAAGAGAAAGTCAGTGAGACAAAAAAGTCAGAAAAAGAGGGCAAATTCACTTCAAAACTCCATCCAAATTATCTTCCCAATTATCAAACTGAACTCTGTCTGCCATCTCTGCAATTCCTGCTAATGGAACTGTTCTTGCAGTCATCTCTCCATTTAATCTGCCTTCGAAACCCCAAGAGTCTGCTTCAACAAACCAATCTTTTGGTTCTGTGTTTGCTAGATTATCTGGAAAACCTTCAGAAGCACTTTCATGTACTTCAGACTGAACATAAGATAAATCACAATTCAACCTTGTCCACAAACCAGCTGTTTCTCTAAAACCTTCATAAGCTTGTTTAATATGTGGTTTATCAGGAGCAGCCTGTACATGATCTTTTGATGCAAAAGGAATTAAAACTCTCAACTCAGGTAATTTTTCTCCAATCATCCCATAATTATTAACAGTGATTCTGTACGGCCAAAACTCTGCAGTTTCTTCTGGAGTTGCTAAATCATCTGGCCAATCATCCAAAGTAAAAACACCATTATCATACAACGCTTGAGTTAAAGCAGCAGAAAAGTATCTCTTATTATCCATTCTTGGTCCTTTATCATCTAAAACATAATCTTCCCCATTCAAAACCTCAAAAACAGGTCTTCCTTCTGGAAACTCTTCATTTTGAATCCAATTTAATGTGCTGTAATCAACATCAATACCTGTAGAAGTAACACCTAAATAATAAGGATTATAAATTGGATTCATTCTCTCATCAAAATGTCCAATCTCTAACGGATACATCTCAGCCATTGTTGGGTTTTCTCTCCCAACAAAATATTTTAACGCCTGTAAATCTTCTCCGTAATATGCCATAACATTTGTAGCAACAACACCTGCATGTGAAGAAGCAAACATTCCTAAATTATTATACAAAACATTCATCTCAACTAACTCATGCAAATATTTTCCGTTTACATCTGGAATTTCCCCTGCAGCAAACCTGATTGTATCTCTTAACGAAGCCAAACCATCAGGTCCACCATAATCATTCACTCCCTCACTTTTAACTCCTGTATCCGGATCAGTTTTTCCTGGCCAAAGATTTGTAACAGAAATTGCACCAACATCAACAGGATTATAAATCAAATGAAAAGTTGTTTCCTCAGGAGTATATTTTTCAACAAACCATGTAGAAGCTTGAACAACTATTGGTGCTCCTTCTAAATACCTTGCTTCATCAGGTAAATCAATTCTAACAGCAATCTTTCCATTCTCTGCAGAATTAATCTGAGTCACTAAATAGTCACCGGCAGAAACTACACCTCCACAAATTCTCATCTCTTTATCGTCTACAATTCCATCATTATTATCATCACACTCTAAATCACTTTTACAAGAACAAATAAGAATAAGTAACATAAACACAAATATAATTTTTAATATCTTCATCTATCTCACCTCAATATTTAAAGAAAAATCTAAAGCCTTTGCAGATAGTGTCAAATCTGTTCCAACAGATATAAAATCAACACCGCACTTAGCTATCTCCTCTATATTATTGATATTAATTCCTCCTGACGCTTCTATTTTTATTTTTTTATTAGCTTCTCTTATCATTTTTACAGCAATTTCAATCTCATCAATCGACATATTATCTAGCATAATCATATTAACATCCTCTTTAACAGCTTCTTTTACCTGATCAAGACTCTTTGTTTCAACCTCAATCTTCATTTTTTTCTTCTTTACAGCCTTAACAGCCTTTTTTATAGAACCTGCAGCTTCAATATGATTATCTTTAATTAAAAACATATCATACAACCCTTTCCTATGATTCTTTCCACCGCCAGTTTTTACTGCATACTTTTCCAATAACCTAAAACCAGGAATAGTTTTTCTTGTATCTAATAACTTAACTTTATACTCACTAATTATATCAACATACTGTTTAGTCTTTGTTGTTACTCCACTTAATCTTTGTAAAAAATTTAACACAATCCTTTCTACAGACAATATTGAACGAGCATTTCCTTCTAAACGAATAACTTCATCTCCAACTAAAATAACCTCTCCATCTTTTTTTAAACATTTTACATCGATTTTTTTATCATAAAACTTAAAGAACTCATTCACAACATCAATCCCGCAAATCCTACCAGCATCTTTCGCAACTATTGTAGCAACAGCATTTGCTTTTTTAGAAACAATCGCTTCTGTAGTTATATCTCCCTTTCCAATATCCTCTTTGATAGCTAATTTCATCAAATCCTTCAAGGATTTCAATGTTTCTTTGTTCATAGAAGCACGTTATAAATAAGCATTTATATAATTTACGCAGTTTTTCGAAGTATTTATATATAACAAACATAACAAATAATCAAATGAAAAAACTCTCAAAAACAAGAATACTACTACAAATCTTAATAGGAATACCTGTTTTAATAGCCATCTTATTCTGGCCAGCAGGAACATTAAAATGGACAGAAGCATGGATTTACTTAATCCTTCAAATAGGATATTCTGGATTATTAACAATCTACTTCCTTAAACATGACCCAGAACTAATCAAAAAAAGAATGGAAATGAAAATTCCTCCCAGATTATGGGACAAAATTATTATGACTCCATTTATTATTTCAATGATTACCTTACTAATTGTTCCAGGATTTGATTTAAGATATAACTGGAGCAATATTCCAATCTATTTAGAAATAGTTGGGTTTATAGGATTCATACTCTCATCATACTGGATATTCTTAGTAATGAAAGAAAACTCCTATCTTCTAAAAACAGTCGAGATTCAAAAGAATCAAAAAGTAGTCTCAACAGGAACCTACAGTCATGTCAGGCATCCAATGTATTCAGGAGTAGTTATAATGACTTTCTCTATTGCACTTGCACTAGGCTCCTTATACACACTAATCCCTGCTGCACTTGCATCTATCTTCATAACAATAAGAACTCAGTTAGAAGACAAAACATTACAACAAGAACTAAAAGGCTATAAGGCATATACAAAAAAAACAAAGTATAAATTATTGCCAAGAGTATGGTAAAATCCACTAACTTTCTTCACTCATCTCTTCATTAGATTTATCAATTCTCAACTGGCATTCATCACAATAATACCTTTTTGACTCACCTTTGTTCACAACAAACCTTTTTTTACATAATCTACAATATTTAACAATTTTATAATCAACCATTTGAATGCCTCCAAAGAAACTAACTGAGCAGCTAAAAGTTCCTTATATACATATAATAGACTTCTCTTTTTAAATGCTTCTATTTTAATTCAAAAAGAGAAGGTTTATAAATAATCCAATATATCAAGCAATAAAATATATTAAATACCTTAAACGGAGGAAAAAAAATGAGAGACTTTAACAGAGGCGGTCGAAGAGATTTTGGCGGTCCAAGAGAGATGCATAAAGCAACTTGCTCTGAGTGTGGCGAAGAATGCGAAGTTCCATTCAAACCAACTGAAGGCAAACCAGTTTTCTGCAGAGAATGTTTCAGAAAGAAAAAAAGATTCTAATCGATTCTAATCCTATCTGAGTATATTTTTATTATAATTTTTTTATATTTTATTTTCCGGCAGGAGCTTCATATGAAGTAATATTTGCAACATACTGTTCAAGATCTCTTTTCAAATCCTTCTGACAAAAATCATCAAATCCAATACAAAATGAAATAGTATCTACCTCTGCCTGTGTAACATCTCCATTAACAACACCAACTAATGAGTCTACTAACTCTTTACCTAAATCAGTAAGTCTATCATCTGCAAATAAACAATCATATGGTGGATTATGATAAGTTGCACCTGCCCGATTTTCAGGAGACATATGCGAACTCAAACTAATAAGCGGGCTTTGGTCCATCAAAAATATGTATTCCATTACTTCCCTTGCACCATATAACTCTCCAAACTGTGCTAAAACATCCTTCTGTCCATCAGTAAGACCTCTAACCTGTTCATCATCACTAAGACTCCCGTCTCTATGATTATTCCGACCTCGTGTCATTGAATAAGCATAAACCATACTCTCTAAAGCCTTTTCAAAACTAATATTAAAGACATCATTTAAATCCATTTTACATCCCTCCATAATAAAGGAATACAGAATTATATAAAAAAGTTATCCTCAACAACCAAAAACATTTATAAATAATTCACACTACCCACATTCATGCCTTACATACTAAAGGAAAAAAGAGAAATCTTCGAACAAGAAATTAATAACCTAAAGATTAAACTAGAACAAGACAAAGAGAATGTTGAAGGAAACCTTAACTACATTTTCACTAAACTGATTCTATCAATGAAGCCAAGAAACTACAAGGAAATGAACGCAATGATTGGAGCTTTAGAATCATGCAAACTAGAATTATACAGAAAATATATCTCTCCATATGAAGATGAAAAAGCTAAAGAGAATGGCGAAGTTGAATGAAAGAGATAATTAAAGAAGTTATACAAAACATTGAGAACAGAAAGCCTTCTAAAACAATAAAATTCTCAAATAAAAACTACAAACCAATTGAAATTAGTTCTAAATACTTCCACAAAATCGAACCACAACAAGGAAGTATCTCATTTATTGATGGAGGAAACGCTGAATTGATTAAAACGCCATCTTTATCACTGCATTTCATAAGAGTTGTAGGAGTAACATACAAAAATAATAAAAGAGAACAGATATTGAAAGAAGAATTCTACTCTCTAACAACAGCATTTAATAATAACAATGAAATTTTCTACAAAACAAAACTATTTAACAATAATTTAATAGATGAAGGAGACCTAGTTTTCAACTCGTTAGATCCAAACCTAACTCAAGGTAAAAGTAGAGCATCAATCTCAATTATAGGAGAAATCGCAAGAAAGTTTGCAGAATTAGAATTAGCTGATAAGCTAAACTCAGAAATGATTGTCCTAGATAACTCCCTAGAATGTAAATTCCCAAATGAGGAAAAATACTTCAATAAACTATTCCAAAAAAAGAGTCTTATCACAGGCCTAAACAAAACAACAACATTATTCACAGATACAGGAGATTCAATAACAAACACATTAAAAACAAACCTCTCAAAATGGTTTTATTATCCAATTGTTGAAATAAATAATGAAAAACACAAAGCAGAAATGTGTTTTGTAAAACTACATGAGAAATCAGATTATATCTTTAGATTTGAGATATTCAACAAACAAAAAGAACACCTTAAAAAAGCAATTAATATTTTATCCTCACAATGCAATGATCCCGTCTTCTTAGGTTACCCACACGGATTAATAATGGCAGACAGGTTAGCAAGAATAGGTAATAAAGAACAAAACTTCTTAATTACAAAATTCATAGCAGGAGCAGGAGATAGTATAAACAAACTCAAACCATATATCAAAGCGTTAGATGCACATGAAATTCTTGACAATATTGGATAGCTAAGGCAATAAATAAGGAGTTAAATCTGGAAAATCATCAAAACATCTAGCTGCATAACCAAGAGCATATCCTGCTACATACAACCCACCAGAATTTACACCACCAACAAGAGCACCCTTAATAAAAGCACCCTTCCTTGATTCCTTACTTCTCCTAAAATTCAACTTAAGCAGTCCAGTAGTTAAAGCATTTGCAGGAACAATAACTTCTGGAAAAGAATCATGTGGATAAGCCTCACCAGCAGAAAATCCTGCATAAAAACCATCAATAAGACTAAATGTATGTGTAGAAAGCGAAGCTAACCCTAACGGGTTAACTACTATCTGTTCTAACGATTTCCTACGAGTAAACATATTAGAAGGAATAGAGAAGGCATTTATAAAGATTACTTGGAAGTAATAACTACATAAAAACAAAACATTTAAAACACTTCATCAATTATTAAGCACATGATCAAAAAAGCCCTAAAGAAATTATGGTACTTTATATGGGAAGATGACAGTATATGGAGTTGGGTTGTTAATATAGTCCTAGCATTTATACTTATTAAATTCATAATCTACCCTGGCCTAGGATTCATGTTTCAAACATCATATCCAGTAGTTGCTGTAGTCTCATCATCTATGGAACACGAGGGTAGTTTTGATGATTGGTGGGAATCAAACGCAATATGCTCAGGTCAAACATGTACTCAGGAACAATGGTACCTACTAAAAGAGATCAATGAAGAGACATTCAAGACATTCAAATTCAAAAACGGCTTTAATAAAGGAGACATTATGGTATTGTTTGGCACAGAACCTAAAAATATTAAAATAGGGGATGTACTCGTTTTCCAGAGCAGAGAAAAACCAGATCCAATAATACACAGGGTTGTAGAGATTGATAACACAACATTCCAAACAAAAGGGGACCACAACACACATCAAGGATCTCTTGATCAAGATATAACAGAAGAAAATGTTATTGGAAAGGCGGTGTTCAGAATACCATTACTTGGATGGATAAAGATTGTATTCATCGAAACATTAAAATTATTACATATCATATAAAGGAGGAAAAGAAAATGATGTTTTGCCCAAAATGCGGAAGTTTATTAGTACCAAAAACAGAGAATAACAAAAAGATATTATCATGCAAATGTGGATATAACTCAACAGATGTACAAGAAGCCAATATAAAAGAAGAAATCGCTAAAAGAGATAGTATTGCTGTAGTAGAAAAAGAACCAGAACCACACCCACTAATGGATACAGAATGTCCAAAATGCCACCATAAGAAAGCATATTTCTGGACTGTACAAACAAGAGCTTCAGACGAACCAGAAACTAAATTTCTAAAGTGTGAGAAGTGCGAAAAGATCTGGAGAGACTACAGTTAATTGTATTAACAACACAGTGGCGTTTAAAGCAACAGCAAAATTTATAAATTCTGTATTCTTATAACCAATTGAGGTGAATCTATGTCTTACTATGAAGAAGATGAAACATGTGAAGATTATGGAAGTGAAAGCGCAGATGATGATGAGATGTCTCCAGAAGAACAAGCATTTATGAGGGGCTATAACGAAGCTTCTAACGAAGAGAACAAAAACGAGGAAGAATAGATGGTTGATATCAACAACACTTTATTAGCTGCACTTGAACAGATAGAACCATTAACATTAACTGTGGATACACTTGTAGGTGCAGTAAAAATATTAGTTGGTGGAGTATTCGGAATATATATTATAATGCTACTTCTAAGGTTTTGGGAATTTTGGCAAGTAAACAAAACAATGAAAAAGATAAAATTAGAAATTGAAGAATTAAGAAAAGTAGTTAAGAAACTAGAGAAACAAGTAAAAGGTAAAAAGAAAAAATGACTGACTTCAAGAAAGAAGTAATTGATATCTTAAAAAAACATACAAAATCTGAAATAAATCTAGAAATACCTCCCGATTCAAAGATGGGTGATTACGCATTTCCTTGTTTTACATTAGCAAAAGAATTTAAAAAAGCTCCGAATAAAATTGCAGAAGAACTAGCTAAGAAAATAGAACTAAGTAAAAATATAATCAAAGTTGAAATAAAAGGACCATATCTTAATTTCTTTGTAAATAAGACAAAACTAGCAGAAGAAATTGTTAAGAAAATTAAGAAAGGAAATTATGGCAAACAACCAAAGAAAAAAGAAAAAGTAATGATTGAATATTCTCAAGCAAACACCCATAAAGCATTCCATGTTGGGCACCTAAGAGGAACATCACTTGGAGAAAGCCTTTCTAGAATCTTAAAATACTGCGGATATAATGTGACACAAGCTAATTATCAAGGAGATACAGGAGCACACGTTGCAAAGTGGCTGTGGTGTTATCTGAAATATCATAAAAATGAACAACTACCAAAAGAAAACCAAGAAAAATGGATTGCATCCATTTATGTTGAAGCAGTAAAAAAAACAAATGAAAAAACACAAGAAGAAATGGATAAGGTAAATTATAAACTAGAGAATAAAAATGATAAAGACCTAGTAAATTTATGGAAGAAATCAAGAAAGTGGAGTTTAGATAGCCTAAATTTAGTGTATAAAGATTTAAATGCTCATTTTGACAGATTATTTTTTGAAAGAGAGATGGAAAAAAGAGCAAGAGATATATCTCAAGAATTAGTTAAGAAAAAGATTGCAAAAATAAGTGATGATGCAACAATAATTAATCTAGAAAAATACAAGCTAGGTATCTGGGTTCTACTTAGAAAAGATGGAACATGCTTATATTCAGCAAAAGACATAGCATTAGCAGAGAAAAAGTTCAATGAATTCAAGATAGACAAAAGTGTTTATGTTGTTGGGGCAGCACAAAGCCTACACCTAAAACAGTTATTTAAAACATTAGAACTCATGAAATTCAAAAATGCAAAGAAATGTTATCATCTATCATTTAATGAAGTTAGATTACCCACAGGAAAAATGTCATCTCGTACAGGAGAAAATATATTATATTCTGATCTCAAACAAGAAATCCTTAATAAATTACAAAAAGAGGTAGAAAAAAGGCACAAAGATTGGAATAAAAAACAAAAACAAGAATCAGTTAACGCAATGTTCTCTGCCGCAATAAAATTTGACATGTTATCCCAAGACCCTAACAAAAACATTGTATTTGATATAGACAAAGCATTAGACTTCGAAGGTGAAACAGGACCTTATCTCCAATACACACATGCAAGAATATGCAGTATTCTAAGAAGATATAATAAAAAACCAACAATAAAAATAGACTACAACCTATTCAAAGAAAAAGAGTTAGCAATAGTAAAATTGTTAGAAAAATTCCCAAATATTATTATTAACTCTGCTGAGAATTATAAACCAAGTTCATTATGTAGATATCTTCTTGAATTATCACAACAATTTAACGAGTTCTACCATGCCTGTCCAATTCTAAAAGCAAACAAAGATATTATGCAAGCCAGAATTCTTTTAATAGAATGTGTTAAAGAGGTTCTTAGTAATGGATTGAACTTATTAGCAATAACTGCTCCAGAAAGAATGTAAAATTGGCTACTATAACACTCTCTTCATACAAACTGCAGTAAGAGGACAAACTGATTTAAACTCCACAGATTCCTTTATTTCTGAATTTACTTCATCTCTTTTTATTATAGTAAAACCATGTTTAATAAAATAATCATTTGCAGTTGTAGTCAGTAAATAAAGCTGATTTATGTCTTTATCTTTAGCATATTTTAATATTGATTGGATTAAAAGCTTTCCAACTCCTTTTCGCTGATGGCTTGGATGTACTGCAAGTGACCTAATCAATCCAGATTCTCCATAAATTTCCAGACCAACACATCCAATGAGAGTATCATCAATAACAGATATGAAGAAATTTTCTAATTGATTTGAAACACCTTCTATCGGAAGCTTAACTAATATCAAAAGAGATAATATATTATCTAAATCTATTTTGCAAGCTTTTTTGATAATCATAATAAAAATAAAAATTATTCTGACAATCCGCCAAGATCATCAAAATCTAAGTTGTCAATGTCTTCTTTTAGTTGATCTAAGTCTTCCTGAGTTAACTCAACTGTCGCCTCTTCTTCAGGTTCAACTTCAGACTCTTCCTCAACTTCTTCCTCTTCAGTTTCTTCTTCAGTCTCTGTTTCCTCTTCTACAATCTCTTCCTCAACCACTTCTGGTTCATCAGGAACTCCAATATCTGGAACATCTAAAACATCATCAGTCTCTCCACCACAACCAAACAAAAACAAAGACACTACAATCCCAAGTAAAATTAGTATTCTCATTTTATCATCCCCACATTAACTCAGCATATGCTTGAGCTAGATAACCTTGTGCAGCTACTAAATTTAGTTTTGCAGCTCTTAAATAAGTATTGCCTTCTGAAAACTTTAACAATGGTGTACCTGGAAGAACTACTTCACCATATGCACCATTTGCATCCTCAACATTCTCTCTTGCAGTCTCTAACTCAGAAGCAGCTTGATCTAATAACTCCAAAACATCTTCGTTATCTCCAGCAGCATCTCTTAATTTTGCCTCATACTCTTCAGTTGTATCTAACAAAGTATTTCCAATGTGTACCCACATATAACCAGTATTTCTTGCAACATCTGCTAACAACTCAAAATACTCACCAATCATTTTCAAGAAAACTAAACCCAACTCTAACTGAGTTTCAATTCCATCAACATCATCTCTCAACGCATCAATCTTTGCAATATTTGTATCAACAGCTTCTTGAATAGATTCCTTTATTTCATCAGGTACCCTAGAATCCTCTTCAGCCTCTAAGTTTTTCCACACTAACCACGCTTCTGCCTCATCTAAAGCTGCATGTAAAACTATCTTACCTGTATCAATAACTAGCTGTTGATTTTCATCAGTCTTATTAACAGCATAATCGAGCTTTGCATCTCTATGTTCCTCTTGAACATCTAAACTATACTCTTTTGCATCTAGCCACTCTTGTTTTGCCTCACTTGATGTCAAAGCACTGACACTAAACATCTGCACTAATAACAGAAATAACATAATAAACACTATTTTTTTCATAATATCAACCTCCTTAATATTGTATGTATTTAATATTTATAAATTTATTTCTCAACCAACTTAGCCTTCTCAACAATAAACTTCCCACTACATTCAGAATCCATTTCCTTCTTAAATTTAATAATTTCAATTCTTTTCTTAAACAAAGGAGTATCTAAAACAAGAGACTCAAACTCTCCTCCCTCCCCTGCTACATTCATCTTAAACTGCCTATTCAACTTCAACAACTCTTTCAAAGCTTTCTCATCTATTTTCCTTCCTAACCATTTTTCATCTAAACCATCTGCAGCAACACTGCTAATAACAACTTCATAATTATTTTTAATTAACTCATTCATAAGAACCTTCTGATCAATATGCCAAAGAGGAAAAAATATTTTTAATCCTAACTTATCACAAACCTTTTCAACTCGTTCTCTCTGATAATTAGAAAACAAAGCTCCTGTTACAACTCCTTCTATCCCATAATCTACTTTAGCTTTTTTCAAAGCTTTCTCCATATCCTTCAACTCTTTCTCTTTAACACCTTTTGTTTTATACTCAATAAGTGGAACACCTAGGGCTTCTGCTTGCAATTTAGCTAAATCGACATTAGGTGTGTGAAACATAAATGAGTCCTTATTCTCACTCTTAATTGTAACTAAACAAGATATTTCATAATTTTGTTTCTTCATAACATGCATTGCATACATACTATCTTTGCCAGAACTAAACAACACACCAAGTTTCAAATTTTTCTTACCTAAAAACTGCTTCAAATAATCTGCTTTTAATTTTAATTTACTCTCCCTTGTTAACTTTTCAACACCTTTATGAAACTTACTCCCATATTGTGCTGCTCTCTTCTTTCTAAAAGCATACTCATTCTTTAAACCCATCTCTTCAATAACCTCTCTAAATACTAATTTATCCTTCCCATCAATCATTTTAAACTTTGCAGGTATTTTCAAAGAATAATCAACTAATTTTTTATCTAAAAACGGCAATCTTAACTCTAAATTATTATTCATTGTGACAACATCATCCCTATAAAGATCTCTCTCATACATCTTTAACAAACCAGAAACACACTCATTATTTACATTTGCTGACTCCCTATGTCTCTGATAACCTGCAAATATTTCTTCAGAGCCTAACCCAGAAAACATAACCTTAATTCCGTCTTTTTTAGCCATCTCACAAGCTAGATAAAATGGTAAAGCTACCTCAACCTTAACAACATTACTATCCTCAATTAAAGGGACCACTTTTTTCACATATTTCTCTAACTCTTTTATCTTTATCTTCTTAACCTTTAATTTTAATCCTAAATCTTTTGCAATTCTCTTAGAATAAATCAAATCTTCTGACTCTGCTATCCTTTTATCATCAATTGCTGCAGTATAACAAGTAAAATCAACCCCTAACTTTTTACAAATCAAAGCAATAGCAGTGGAATCAACACCACCGGAAAATAAAATCCCAAACTTATTATCCGGAATTCTTTTTGAAACCGCATTAACTAATAAACCTTTTAATCTCATTCTATCCAATTTCTTGTGTTCTGGTTTTATTTTAAAGAAAGTTCTACTAAGAAACTTTATTTTCTTCTTCTTAATATCATAAATCAAAACTTTCCTAGGATTCAATTCCTCTATTTTATTCTTTAAAACCTTTTTCTCTGATGCAAAACTAAATGATTTATTATAAGAATACCAAAACGGCTTTACACCAAAAATATCCCTTGCACAAATAACTTCATTATTCTTCCAAAAAGCAAACGCATAGACACCATCAATTTCCTCTAACACACTAACTCCTTTCTTATCAATTAACTTAAATAATAATTCTGCATCATTCCTAGCATCTAATTTATGTTTTTGATTTAACTCTTTCCAATTATAGATCTCACAATTAACAACAAACCTCTTCCCTTTATCAATCAGAGGCTGCTCAACTAAATTAACAATAGAATGCAAACAATGACCCACACAATTATCAGCTTTGATTTTAGCATTTCTTTTCAATATTGATAACTTTGGGTTAAAAATAGACATACCTTCTACTGCAATCCCATACCCATCTCTACCTCGTTCTCTGACTACTTCTAACCCTTCTAAAACGCTTTCTACAGCATTATCTTCATTAAAAACCCCAATTATACCACACATAAAAGCTTCTAATAGCCTTATATTTAATAATCTATTGGAAAGCTTTATAAATAAAGCGTATATCTAAACCTCAAGTATTAACGGTGAGATAATGGGAAGAATTAAGACAACATTGGTCAAAAGGACCTCAAATCAACTTGTAAAAGAACACAGAGACCAGTTCGGTAAATATTATAGTAAGAACAAGAAAGTAATGTCTCAATTAGTTGATATACCATCTAAAAAGCTTATAAATAGCATAGCAGGGTATATAACAAGGTTGATGAAGAATTCCAAAGAGATTTAAGCTTATCTAGTAATAACTGGGTATGGAGGTGTGGCAAATGGCAGCAGACAACTCAATTTTTGTTGGCAGTAAACCATTTATGAACTATGTAACCAGCGTAGTAATGCAATTTACAACAAAGGATGCAAAAGACGTAATAGTAAAAGCAAGAGGAAAGTTCATTTCTAGAGCTGTAGACATCGCAGAAGTTGCTTCAAAGAGATTTCTAAAGGATCAAATCAGTATAAAAGACATAAAAATAGATTCTGAAGAATTCGAAAACAAAGAAGGCAAACAAGTCCGAGTTAGCACAATAGAAATAGTATTAAGCAAGAACTAATCATATTTTCTTTTTGATTAAGTTTATATAGGAATTAGTCTATTAAATTTATCAATGGGCCCATAGCATAACCTGGATATACTTTTATATTGGCAACAGAAAGTGCATCCGGCTTCGGACCGGATAATAGGGGTTCGAATCCCCTTGGGCTCACCTTCTTCCAGAATTATAACTTTGTTGATGTTTTAACTCTTTTCTAACCTTTGGGACACCATCTTTAATTACATCTCTAGCTCTCTCATTTACAAAATCCCTTTCATCATTATACAAAGAATTGGTATCGACAACATCGCCAGTAAAAGTTAATTTATCTCTTAAATCTTCTCCATAAACTGAAGAACAATACGTACTTATTTTCACTCCTTTAACTTCCCAAACACCATCTTTATTCTCTAACATAAACTCTTCAGAACATAAAAGAGGTCTAGTACCTGCCCATAGTGGCCTAGCATTATGTGCATTAGCATCCTCTGGCTGAGTATATACTCCAACCAATCCACCATCATAAACATTAGTAGTAACCCAAACATACAAATCACAATCCATTGGATAAGTTTCATCTGTTCTAGCTTCAAGACGTTCATTTGTATTAGAATCAACTATAGCAACCTCTTCTCCATCTAACTCGCTTACTAACTCATCTACAACATCCTCATCTGCACCACAACAACCATACATTGTTGCTAATAATAAGACCATCGAAGGTGTTGTAACTATTTGCACCATTATAATCCACCCATTATTCTTTCAGCAATTTGTTTAATTCCTGCAACATACATTGCTTGTGAAGTAAATTTTTTTTGTGCACCAAATGGGTCAAATAACTTGCCATTTGCAACAGCATCAATAACTTTTAATCTTTCTTCAACTAACCACACTGGAGTATTCTCAATTGTGGGTCCTTGAAGTACATATTTAATTTGTGGTGGAATTCCATCCATAGCACCACTACAAGAATGCAATGGTATTTCTGCAAATTTAATGGTATTTCTATACATCTTTACTTCAGGAAGCACTATGGCTCCTTCAGGAACTTCAACTTCAGAACGTTCATTAAAATCAAGGGGATCTATCGGCCTTTTTATAGATCCAGCATTTAATTTATGAGTTAAATATTCTTGTTCAAGACCACCCTCTTTAAAAACATCTAAAATAATCCAAGATGGAAAATAACCTGGGCCTATTTCAGGATTGTAAGTATATAATAAACGTGGTTTTCCAAATTCTTCAGTAAATGCTGTTAATCTTTCTTTAAACCTTGCATTCTCTTCATCTGTAGGATTATTTGGTGGTAATAGCATCTCATAGAAGTCTCTAGCAGTAGCTAAAGTTTCTCTAACACTATCTTCCCAAAACTGATCTTCTTCTTCAGCTAAAATATTTACTAATGGAGCAAAATTAACAACTTGAATGTGTTCTATTTTCTCTGGATCAATTCCTCGATCAACCATTTCATCATTAAAATCTTCGTAAGTTTCAAGTCCACCCACAATATCACTCTGAACATTTCTTGATACAGTAAGTATAAAATATTCATCTACTAATTCACTGAGGCAAGCTAAAGATGAAACCATATTTGGACCTATTTCAGCTGGCCTATAATCACATAACAAAACAAGATCATGATCACAATTCTCATCATCAAGCATCCTTTGCACTTCTTGTTTTAATTTTTTCATAACAGTAGGCTCATCACCAATCTCTGTAGGTAAATAAGCTATAGATGAATTTGTACCTAAAACTTCAGAAAAGCCCCCTTCAACAAATCTTTCAATAATTTCATCCCTATTTCTTCTACTTCTATATTTTACAAAAGGAACTTCACTAACGTGATCACTTTCGAAATCCCTATATAACGAACCTTGCTTATCTAAATCAAGAAGAGCAACTCCTACTCCTAAATCTCTTTCAGAATCATATCTATCCTCATGCCTTTGAAAATAATGCCAATCAAGATAAAGTCCCAAAGAACCTAATGTCGCAGTCTTACCACTGCCACCCTTTTCATGAACACTCGCAACAACTTTTAATCTCCTGGCCATATATTAAGATCATATGACTCCATTTATAAATCTTTCTATTATGTTACCACTAATTAGAAGTAATATTAACAATCAGCACTCTCATAGGGTCTATCACTCTTCTCCATATCACCATATAGATCCATCAACTTCTGAGCAAATTCACCTCTTCCTGCTTCCATATGTCTCTCATATGCACCTTGAAGCTCGCTAGGATTTGGAACAATTTTTGGAAAATTCTTTCTCATAGCCTCTAACGTAGCATAATCTCCATCAGATAAAGCCTTCCTCATCCTTCTTTGAAGATAGTTTGTTTCAGTCAATAACTCATTAACAGCACCGTCTAACATACCATTAGTAGAACCAGAGACATGATTCTTAACAACTTGATCAAATGAAGCCTTTCTCCATCCCAATACTAAATCAGTTAACGAATTAACAACCGTAGACACTGTTCTTCCAATCATCTCCCAAAGAAACATAAATCCATATTTAAAATTTATTATTGAGTATATAAACCAAAACATATAAATACCTCTAAAATAAAAATAATCCAATGAAATACATTATCGAACATCTTGAACCAAAGTTATACAAATGGTGTGTTGTAGAGTACAAACATGCATCAGATACAGTTAATAAAAAGAACCTAATTTTCACAAACATAAAAAAACAATCAGAAACAAACAAACTAAAAAAACTTGGAGATGTAAAAAAATCAAGCATAAAAGACCTAAAATACAAAAAGATCTGTCTTCTAGACCCAGACGCTAAAAAAACACTGACAACAAACGACTGCAAAAAATTTAACTATCTCTTATTCGGAGGAATTCTCGGAGACCATCCAAGAAAACATAGAACAATAGAAGAGTTCCCAAAAGATTTGAAATATGAAAGAAGGAATTTGGGGAATAAACAAATGTCCACAAACACAGCAGTCTACGTTGCACACAAAATAGAAAAAGGCAAAAAACTAAAAGACCTGAAATTTGCTCCAAAACTAGTAATCCCGGTAGGTCCTGGCGAAGAAATCATCCTCCCATACAGATATGTAAAAGAGAACGGAAAGATAGTAATGCCTAAAGAATACAAAGATCTAATTAAGAAATCAGGCTTCTAAAAGAAAAGATTATTATATAACATCCTCATTACTTACACTATGCCAAAAGAAAAATCAAAAGGAATTACAGTAAAAAAAGAAGAAAACATGCCAGAATGGTATGAACAAGTTATTCTAAAAGGGGAGCTAGCAGAACATGCTCCTATCAAAGGATGTATGGTTATAAGGCCATTAGGTTATTCAATCTGGCAAAAGATAATGGATTACTTTAACGAACGTATCAAAACATACGGAGTTAAAAACGCATATTTCCCAATGTTTATTCCAGAAGACTTCTTCTACAAAGAATCTGAGCATGCAAAAGGTTTCAAACCAGAAGTAGCATGGGTTGAACCAAAGAATGAGGACAAAGCAAAATACGCAATCAGACCAACATCTGAAACAATCATCTATGACGCATTTCAAAATTGGGTAAGATCATGGAGAGACCTACCACTAAAAATCAACCAATGGTGTAATATCTGCAGATGGGAGGTACAGGATTGTAAACTATTCTTAAGATCAAGAGAGTTTCTATGGCAAGAAGGACATTGTGCTTATGTAACTGAGAAAGAATGTGATAGAGAAGCTCAAAAATATCTAGAAGAATACAAAAAACTTGCAGAAAACCTACTCGCTATCCCAGTAATCAAAGGAAAGAAAACAGAAAAAGAAAGATTTGCAGGAGCAAAAACCACATATACAATAGAAACACTTATGCCAGACGGAAAAGGATTGCAACTTGGAACATCACATAATCTGGGACAAGGTTTTGGTAAAGCATTTGAAATAGAATATGTCGGGAAAGACACACAAAAACATCATCCATGGCAAAACTCATGGGGGATATCAACAAGAATGATTGGTGCAACAGTAATGATGCACTCAGATAATAAAGGATTAATAATTCCACCAAAAGTTGCAGAAACCCAAGTAGTAATCATACCAATAATATTTGATAAAACAAAAAACAAGGTACTAAAAGAAGCAGAAAAGATAACAAAAGAATTAAATGAATATTCAATATTTATAGACGACAGAGATGGATACAGCCCTGGATGGAAATTTAATGAATGGGAAATAAAAGGAGTCCCAATAAGGATTGAAATAGGGCCAAAAGACATTGAAAAGAAACAATGCGTACTAGTAAGAAGGGATACCTCTCAAAAGAGATTCATAAAGATAAAAGACATAAAAAAAGAAGTTGAAAAAACATTAGAAGATATTCAAGACAACCTATTCAAAAAAGCAAAGAAATTTCTGAAACAAAACACCATTGAAACTCATTCATGGAAGGACTTTCAAAAAGCAATAAAAAACAAGAAACTAGTAAAAACAAGTTTCTGTGGAGATATTGAATGTGAGGATTTCATAAAAGAAAAAACAGGAGGAGCAACCTCCCGCTGCATTCCGCTAAGAAATAACAAACCAAAAAAGAGCAAATGTGTACATTGTAATAAGAAATCCACTGTAGAAATCTATTTTGCCAAAAATTATTAATTTGTTATCTACTGGTTCTAAAAATATGCCCTAACTCTAAAAAAACAAAAAGCTTTAAATACCCCCTCAGACCCCCGAATTCAAACAGTATAGAAAATCAGAATTAACGTAAAATAAAGAAGGTGAACAATGATGAGAAAAATCTGTATTATTAATCAAAAGGGTGGTGTTGCAAAAACAACCACAACAATCAGTCTTGCCACATGCTTGGCAGTAAAAGGCAAAAGAGTTCTTGTAATTGATCTTGATCCCCAAGGCAATGTTGGTACAAGTTTATGTATAAAACACGAAAAAACAGTTTATGATTTATTAGTAAATGAAGAAGAAGTATCAGAATGTATAATTAATGTAAGTGAAAATTTTGACGCAATAATTAGTGATAGTTCACTAGCAAAAGCAGAACTAATCCTTGCAGGACAAACAAGCAGGGAAACAGTATTAAGAAGAAAGCTGGAGCCTGTCTTTAACTATGATTATATCTTTATTGATTGTCCACCATCATTAAGTCTATTGAATATAAATGCATTAATATTCTCACAAGAAGCATTTGTGCCTGTAGCAACAGATTTCTTAGCTTTAGAAGCACTGAAAAAGATGACTAATATTATTGATGAAATCAACGAGCTATTTGATCATGATTTGAGAATAACAAATGTCATACCAACAATGTTTGACAAAAGAAGTAAAGCAAGCAAGCAAACACTAGAACAGATCAGGATAGGGTATGAAGACTTAGTCACAGAACCCATCAGAGTTAACACAAAACTAAAAGAAGCTCCAAGTGTTGGTAAAGACATCTTTGACTTTGCAAAAAGCTCAAGAGGCGCAAAAGATTACCTAAAATTAACACAGAGTGTTATGGCTAACGAATATTATTATTGATTAAGAGAAAAATAAAAAACTATTTCCAAACTTGATCAAACATATTTTGTAGAGCGCCTGCAAAGAACTCTGTGTTAACCCAGACACCAACATCATATGCTGGAACTGCTTTATCGTCATCTAACAGAGAAAATGCAACTTGTTTTTCATCTACAATACAAAATCTTGCTCTAATACTAGGTACTGATTTGAATTCTCCTAAACTTTTGAAGTATTCAACTGCTTTCTTATTCTCTTTTGTTACTGCAGCTGCTACCTGTATTTTAACTCCTCTCTTCTTTGCTCTTTCAAGACTTCTTTTCAAACTGTCAGCCTTTCTTACAAGACCTTTTCCAGTTGTCATAAAAACAACTCTTTCCTGAGCAGAATTAATCATTGAATTTAAATTATTATAAAAATTTGTTCTGTCCCTCATAGCTCCTGAGAGATCAGTTGGTTCGATAACATCAACACCATGTGTGTATAATGACTCTAGCTCTTGTAAAACTTCATCGTCTTTTAGATCATCTATAACCTTAGCTTGCTTTTCAGCATCATCTTTAACCTTTTGTTTTACTCTTTCAAGAACTTCTTGGGGTTTAACCGCAATATATTTGATTGGTTTTCCCAATTTCATAACAATGAATCCTTTTTTCTCAAGACTTTCTAGAACATCATAAGCTCTTGACCTTGGTACATTTGAAATATCACTTAATTCACCAGCACTTGACACGCCTCTTGACAGCAAAGCTGTCCATATTTTTGCTTCGTAACTATTAAGCCCGAACTCCTTTAGTTTGTTTAAAAGTCTTGTTTCAACGATCATATTTATGCCCCCATTTGAATATTAAATAAATGTATATCAGCAACTAACCTTGGGAAAGCCCTAGGTATATATAAAGCTTTCGCTTTTTAGTACTCGAAAGTAACAATAGATATAGGAGTAATCATATATGCTTTATATATCTACCCTTTTTCCCAAATAGAAGCATTTAAAAAGGAGTCGTATTTTACATCAGAATCAGAATCAATTTGCCCATTTGTTAGGCCGATTCTGAGAGTAGATAAATAAATAGAACAAGAAGGTAATAAAATGAAAGGAACAGTAAAATTTTTTAACGATATGAAGGGATTTGGCTTCATAGCAGGAGAAGATGGCAAAGAAGTATTTGTACATCAATCAGCACTGGAAGAAGGCATGACTTTACAAGAGAATGACGCAGTTACATTCGATGTAGAGGAAGGAGATAGAGGCCCAAAAGCAGTTAATGTGAAAAAAGAATAGTTACTCAACTACGATTTATAATCACAAAATTATTTCTATTTTTTTTATTATATTTTTTCTTAACAAAAGAATTAATTCACTTAATCTTCAAAGCTTTCATTATTTTATCGAGCTTTTCATTAATCACTTCTAAATCTTTACTAGAACTACCTTTATCCTTCTTTGAAAAACAATCATCACAATAAACAGGCTTTGTTGAAGTTGGTTTGAATGGAACTTCACATTTAGAACCGCATGAAGAACAAGTAACTTTAGTCATCTCGACATCACGTCTACCCCTACCAGAATCTCTTCTACCTCGACCAGAATCTCTTCCGCCTCTAGAACTTCCTTTTGAATAATTACCCCTAGAACCTCTTCTACCCTTAGGTTTTCCTTTTGAAAAATTATCTTTGAAATCCCTGTTACCATTCCTTGAACGTTCAAATCTTGCCATAATTATGATAAAAAGTGCATCAGTTTATAAATCTATGTAAAAAAACACCTCAGAATTTAATTTCCTTAACCTTCAATTCATACTCAAACTCAAGATTATAAAATCTATCAACATCTTCTGGACATATAAATGTTAAAGAATATCCTTTCTTATCAATTCTTCCTGTCCTCCCTATCCTATGTATATAGAATTCCTCTTTTGTAGGCACATCATAATTTATGATTATATCCACCTTTTCAATGTGAAGACCACGTGCGGCAACATCTGTTGTAACTAAAATCCTAATTTTCCCATCTTTGAACAAATTAAGATGATTCAACCTCTCTGTTTGCTCAAGATCACTGCTCAATAACTTAGCATTGAATTTATTTCTTTGTAAAAACTCAGATATATTGTACACCTTTTGTTTTGTGTTACAGAACACCATCGCACGTTTGAACCTCTTTTTTGAGAATATATTAAGCAATATTTCATTTTTCTCTATTTTTTCACAATATAATTTTTCTTGTACAATATTCTTAGGAATTAATTCTCCAATCCTTAATAATTCATAATCAATTATCACATTCTCGATAAAATTTTTAACATTATCAGTCATTGTTGCCGAGGAAAAAATTATCTGTGCATCTTTACTAACTCTCTTCTTCAGATAAACACAATTATCATAAAACCCGTTATCAAACATCTGATCAGACTCGTCATACACAAGATATTTAACTTCACCAACCTTAAGCTTTTTCTCATTTACATGCAAAAGAAGTCTTCCTGGAGTTCCAACTATAATCTGGTTCTTTTTATTTAACGTCCTATAATCACCTGGAACATCTCTGCCACCATAAAGCATCCCAACATTAATTCCTAAACAATCACAAACAGTTTTCATCTCTTTACCTACCTGGATACAAAGTTCTCTAGTAGGTACAAGAACTATCATCTGGGTGCTTTGTTTTTTATTGATTTTTCCTAAGAAACCCAAAAGATATGCAAGCGTCTTTCCACTCCCTGTTCTAGAAGTAAACACAACATTTTTTCCTTTTATTGCCAAAGGCACTATTTTATCCTGCACCTCGAATGACTTATTAAGCTTTAATTTAGATAAAACCTCAAGAATTTCTTTTTTTAAGCCTAATTTAGTAAAATCTCCCATAATTATAGTAAGAAAGAAGTGTTTATTATAAATATATGCATTATTAATCAATCAAAATAGTCTTCATAACAAAAACTCTGTTTTCTTCCCTCAAATGTACAACTTCCTTTCTCTTCAATGATATTGCTGTTAAGAAACTCTCGATACTCATTAATCAAAGAATTACAGTCACTACACCTCCTAAAGTCAGTTCCAATCTCAACCTCAAACTGTCTTTCATTGATTTTAATTAGTTTACTAGGAACACTCGCTTTTTCTTTAAAATAATTATAGATAGTTTCTACAAACCTATTGTCAGAAATAACATCTGAAAGAGTAATCTTAAGAACACACTTCTTAGGTGCTGTAAAACTTGCAATACTTCTCTTTACCTGAATACATCTCTGTTGTTTTAATTTTAACTTATTTTCCTCTTTTATTTTTGCAAACTTCTCCGGAAGTTTAATACTCCCATCCGGGTTAAATTCCATATTAATCCAATCCATAGGTGGTTTATAATGGTTTGTATAATAATTATTTAACAATAGAATAAACTATAGAAATATTTATATTATTCGACATATTCCATGTTGATATGGGAACATTTCATGATATTGTGTGTACAAAACATAAAGAAACAATTGACGCTTATAAAGGAGGGAATAGATTAATTTCTTTGATAGGAGACCCATTTCAAAGACCTTACTTGGACATTCTTGGAGAAGTTAAAGAAAATATATTTTCTAAAGAAGAGTTTGTAAAGAAAGAAACATGTATGATTTTAGCTTTTATGATTAAACATAACGGATGTAAATTAAGAATCTTTACAGAGTATGACAGACTACTTAATGCATTCGAATGGACAAAAGAAGAGATTGACAAAGCAATTGAAATAGACGAAGAAAGAATAGATGAATACTTAGCTAAATTGATCAAAGAAGGGCACCCAAACAAAAAAGAATTAGAAAAAATTAAACAAAAAGACCCTGAAAAAGCTGATTTTATGATGAATAAAAAAGAATACAAACAAATTGCCTCTTTTGACGATAATTTATAAATCGCACCAAATTTCTTACCAATTATGGAATCAAAAAGAATCTTAATTGTAAACACATCAGTCGATCCTAGTAATATTGAACATGTTAATTCTATCGTCGATAAACTTAATGCAAACACAGACATCAAACATTACACAGAAATATCAGATTCATTAGAGAATTATGATGGAATAATCTTATCCGGACAACCAATTGATGATCCATCTTATGAGACTGAACAAGTACAAAGAGATTACGCATGGGTTAAAGACATCCAGGTCCCATTACTGGGAATCTGTGGAGGACATCAAGTTATTGGAATAATTTATGGATCTGAAGTAATAACATCTGAAGAAGAGGGTGTGTATGATGTCATTGTAGACATTGAAGATCCAATCATTAGAGGATTAAAAACATTCAAAGCTTACTCACAACACAAAGATGCCATAACTCTGCCTTCTGACTTCATTCAACTTGCCCACACTCAAAGATGTGAGAATGCAATGATGAAACACAAAGATAAACCAATTTATGGCACCCAATTCCACCCAGAAAACCCAAAAGACATAGAAGATTTACAAGAATCTGAAGAATTGATCAAAAACTTTGAAGAAATTGTTTAGATAATCACAGAGGTAAAGTAACTGTACATCTAACTCTATAATTGCCATCATTAATATTTTCATATTGTAGAATCCCGTCAGCTTCTCTTAACCCTCTCGCTGCCATGTTATTTCCGCTAGACCTAAATCTTCCCCCGCCAACTAACTCTCCGCCTTCACCTTTAGAAATTCTTCTCAATGTTTCATTTAGAAAGTCTATATCAGAAATATGTTCTCCACAATGATCTACTTCAAGAACCTGTTTATCATCAGTTAATCTAGTAGTTAATCTCACATCTCCTTCCCTGTAATTAAAGCATTCCTGATATACATGCTGTACAACTGCATCATAAACAGTATATACTTGCCCATCATTTGGAGGAAAAGACTCTGGCATTCTATCATCGAGATCAAACTCTGTTTTGAAGTCATCCCTCTCTCTAAAAACCCCAAAACCATCTTCAACCATATCATTCAACGAGATATTTGACATAGACACCCTCAACTTCCATTCATATATAAACCTTTCTATTTTAACTATACATAAGTAGTAACAAACAGAAACATTTATAAACTGCGAATAATTGTGCTAGAGTACCTAAATCTTAAGAATTTGGCCA
>CAYVNO010000003.1:0-13332 GCA_964452935.1 uncultured Methanosarcinales archaeon
AAAGAAGCAATATTTCTAAAAGAGTGGAATATTGATCCAAAAGCGTTAGACATAAGAATCTACACCCCAACTATGTTCTACAAACAATACAAAGAAAAAGGAATTCCAACAGATTATCCATTTACAATTAAACCAAACGAGTTATCAGCTACCGATTGGTGTATGACTTTTGAAATAACTGCAACTTCACGAGAAGGAGTTCTTCTTGCAAGAATATTAAATATTCTACAAGAAAAAAAACCAGAATATGGGATTGATGATATAATAGAATTAGTTAAAGCAGATGATAAATCAGAACAACACGTAAGATTTGCAGTTGAAAACATGTTTGAAAACACAAAAATGTGGGGAGTTTTCGATGTAAACGGAACACCTTTGAAAGAGTTAGCAAAAGGTGGACAAGTAACAGTGTTAGATGTTTCTTGTTACGCAACAATGCCTAACGGTTGGAAAATAAAAGCATTAGTTGTGGGATTAATCTCACAAAAACTTTTCTTAGAAAGAATGGTTTCAAGAAAAGATGAAGAATTTCAACAAGTTCATTCTGCATTACACTATTTCAGCGAAGAAGAAGAAACAAAACAAAAATTCCCAATGGTGTGGTTAGTTGTAGATGAAGCACACGAACTTTTACCAAGAGAAGGAAAAACAACCGCATCAGACCCATTAATAACAATTCTCAGAGAAGGTCGACAACCAGGTATATCTTTAATCTTAGCAACACAACAACCAGCAAAGATTCACACAGATGTCATGACACAGAGTGATATTGTTCTCTCTCACAGAATAACCGCAAAAATGGATGTTGAAGCATTGGGATTATTAATGCAGAGTTATATGAGAGAAGGACTAACAAAACAACTAGATGACCTGCCAAGAGAAAAAGGAGCAGCAATCATCTTCGATGACACAAACGAAAGAATGTTCCCAATAAAAGTCAGACCAAGATTCACCTGGCACGGCGGAGAATCACCAATAGCTCTGCCTGAAAAAGGTAAATTGTTTGATTTATAAATAAATCCTATCATGATGATCAAAGTCTTCAAAAGATACAAAATCTTCTCTTTTATCATAACTAAAAATCAAAACAAAATGTCCAATATGTACTCTTTTAGAATCTTTCATATCATGTCTTAAATTCTTATAATGTTCAATGTCATAAGAACTAAGTATCTCATCTATCTTTTTCATAACAGTTCTATAAGCAGTCTTGTCCTTCTTAGACAACTTAACCAGTTTTTTGTGTAAATCTGGTTTTATTTCAAACTCACGCATTTTCTATCGAATCTCTCAACTCTGCGATGTTTTTGAAACGAATTCCTTTCTGCTTCTTTATCTTTCCCAACTTCTCTTCATACTCTGGTCTTAACTGCGGCTCTAACAACTCTTCACCATACTCTAGAACAACTCTCTCAATCGCTTGCGATTTATCCTTTAAACTAAACTTAGCTTTTACAATATTCAAAACTTGATTTGCATTCTCTGATATATTAATCATAGCTTGTACCATCAAATTCGCCTCCAGTGAATTTGGTATTCTGCTCAATTCTATGTAATGCAGAATTTATATATTTGGTATATACACCATGTATATAAATGTTTCTATACACGATAGCCCCCCACATACTTACATAATAAATAATATAAACTAACAAACACACACAAACTACTTACATAATAATAAACAAGTATTAAAATACTGACATAATACATAAAAAAGCCTATTTCTCAACAAAAAACACCTACATAGTACTAAAAAAACCATAAGATTTATATAGTGATTACTGACATAATAATTAAAAAACAGCTAACTAAATCATGGATAAGACACAAGTACTAGAGAAATGGCTCAGGGAGTTAGAAAAACAAGGAATTACTCCTAGAGATATCACTCAATTTCTAAACAAACAAAAGCCAAAACCAAATCAAATCCCAACTTCTATATTCACAAAACAACTAGGCCCGTTAGAGGCAATCGTCAAATTTCTAAGAGAGAATCAAAACCTAAAACTAATACAAATCGCAAAAAAACTAGATAAAAACAATATAAGTTTAGCAGGTTCATATAGAAAAGCAAAACAAAAACACCCAGAACCATTCAAAAAACTAGATTACAAATATTCAGTTCCAACATTCATATTCTCTAATAAACGATTCAGTGTTCTTGAGAATCTCTGTCTATATCTAAAAGACCACTATAAGTTGTCTTACCATGAACTAGCTGTTCTACTAAACAGAGATGAGAGAACAATCTGGACCGCATACAATAGAGCAAAAAAGAAAAGGAGGGATACATAGCTTGACTAAAACCAAAAATCAAAATCAGTATCTGGTTAAAGCTATTTTAATCTCTCTAATTTTAATTAGCTTGTGCATTATACCATTAGTTGCACAAAAAGGAGGAATAACAGGATTAGTAACATTAGACTACACAAACGCAGATTTAATTACAACTTCAGAAGCAATTGAAGACATAAATAAAACACTAGAAAAACTAGACAAAGTGTTCTACAAACTTGACTACAAAGAAGTCTACATGACAACAGACACAATTAGAACTCTAGACAGAGCATTGAACAAACTAAACAACAATCTAAATTTCATAACAACAGAGACAGCAATAGAAGCAAACAAAATACTGAAAGACATTTACAACACACTAAAAAGAGTAGATAGATCCGTTGAAAATAAAGGAGAGTTCATCGGAGAAGAAACAGACAATGAAATCAAAGAGCTAGCAAAAGAGTTAGATGAAACTTTGGGTTACATAGAAACAGAAGTAACAACAATAACCAATACAACACTAAACACCACAAACACAACAATCGTTCCAATAAACACCACATCGAATATAACAATTAACCTTACAACCACAACACTAAACATAACAAACACAACAACAAAGATGATAGAACAAGGAGAAGCAATTGTGGGAGAAAATGTAACATGGACACAAACAATAGTAATAACAAACAACGAAACCACAGATACAAACTTAGAAATAAACTTCACAATACCAGAAGAAGCAATAATAACTAAGATAAACAAAACAGAAGAAACAATACAAGAGATAATAGAAACAACTGAAGAGATACAAGAAATAATAGAAGAAGAAATAATTGAATCAACAGAAATAAACAATGAAGAAATACAAACATTAAACCTAGAAAAAGAAAAAGATGAAATCAAACTAATCACAATAAACGACGATTTTGAACCTGAAGAAGAAAAAGAATACAAAATAGAGTACACAACACCTCCTCCAGAAAAAGAGGAAACAGACTTCACAGAAACATCAGAATCACTAAACAAAAACATAACTGTGAAATCAAACGCCTCTGTACACTATAAAAACGTCAAAACAACAACACAAATCCCAGATGTAAAACCTGAACAAGTTAAACTATACTGGAAAATTAACGGAACAAAAGTTAACATAGTAAACAATCCAGAATTCAATGTACAACTATTAGATACAAATAACAACGAATTAATTGACACAATAGAATGGACAATCCCACAACTATCAGAACAAGAGTTTGAAGTAGAAATAACTTTAACAATCTTAAATGTACAATCATATCCAATCGTCGGAGGAAACTGGGAAGTAAGATTCACAACAACAGGAACAGCAGATCTAACAATAACAGCAATCAATGAAACAACTTTTGGAACTGAACTACCAGATGATCTAGAATTCCTTGAACTAAGATGTGGAAACACAACTTTAACAACAACACTCCACAACTCAACAAGTGTGTTATATCCTAACTACAACTGTTCAGAAACAGGTTATGAAATCTCCAGAGTTATAACAGATGGAGTACACGACTTAATGTTCAGATTCGGAGATGAAATAGGCTACGCACACAACGACGCAACAAACCCACCAACACAAGGAGTGCCAATCTTAAATTCAACATTAAACACAAACCTATCCACAGAAAACCTAACAGTCTACAACACCTCAACAGAAGACCTAGATGGAGACAGTGTTAAGAATATAATCAACTGGTACAAAAACAACATATCAATGGCAGTGATCAACATGCCATTCGAAGCAGACGGGGATGTTAACGCAAGCGACTATTCAGGTTATGAAAACAACGGAACAGTTACTGACGCAACATGGAACTCAGCAGGAGGATACGATGGAAAAGGTGCATTCAACTTTGATGGTACTAGCGCACTTATTGATTTAGGCCAAGATAATACATTAGATATTACAGGAGAAATTACAGTTGCCGCATGGATAAATGCAACTAACGATGATGATATAGATACCATAATTGCTAAGTGGGATGCTGCAAATCATGAAAAAGCTTACATATTAACTAATAACCTAGCAACTCTCAACGGAAGCGTTGCATTCAGATTAAGTGCAAACGGAACATACAACAACGTAACAGTTAACTCAACAACAAATGTTACAGACGGAAGCTGGCACTTTGTAGCAGGAGTTTATAATACCACACACGCCTTTATCTTTGTAGATGGTGTTGTGGAACAAATTGTACCATACACAGGAGGAATTAAATCAGCAAATCTTGAAAATGTATATGTGGGTGCAGAAACAGAAGCTTCACAAACTAACTGGTATAACGGTTACATAGATGATGTATTAATTTATAACATGGGTTTAACTCCAGAACAATTAGTAGCAATATACAGCAATAGAACAGATATAATTGTTGCAGAAGAAATCTCGACTAGAGAATATTGGGAAGTAAACATAACACCAAACGATGGATATGTAGACGGCGGAACAAAAACAAGTAATCAACTAATAACAGGCTTCCCTAAATGTCCCGGAAACATAACTGAAGGAGTTTGGACACTAACAGGATCATCAACAATAACAGCAGACATAAAATGTGCTGTCATAAACATAACTGGAAAATTATTAGTAAATTCGTCTGCAAAAGGTTCACAAATAACAATAAACGCAACTAATCTAACGATCTATCAAGGAGGAATAATAAATGTTAGTGGATTTGGTTATCTCGGCGGAGCAGTAAACAACCCAGGTGTTGGTCCTGGTGCGGGAATAGATGGAGTTACATCTGGAGCCGGAAGTGGGTATGGTGGAACCGGAGGAGATGGCGGAGGAGGGATCCCGGGAACAGGAGGTCCTGATTACGGTTCAGCATTAAATCCAACAGACTTTGGTTCAGGTGGATCAGGTAGTGATCAAGCTATTGGTGGAAGAGGTGGTGGAGCTGTAAAACTAAACATCACAAACATCCTAAATATCTCTGGTTCAATAGTAGCAAACGGTTCAAAAGGTTTTGACGCTGTTAACGAAGGCGGCGGCGGCGGCTCAGCCGGTTCTATCTTAATCTGGACAAATAATTTTACAGGAGCAGGAAAACTTATTGCAGCAGGAGGAAATGGTGGAGAAGAAGCAGGAGTACAAAATCAAGATGGTGGTGGTGGATCAGGTGGAAGAATCGCTGTCTACTACAACACAATTTCAGGGAATGTTATAAGTAAATACAGTGTCGCAGGAGGAACCTCACCAGGAGGACAAAATGGAGACTTTGGAACACTAGCATTAATTGATAGAACAAATAATAACATCACAATAAAAGATGCATGGGAAATACAAGACCATGTACAATATGCAAATATTACAACAATTGATGCAACAATTAGATTCAATAAATCAGCAACCATAAACACAACCTCCATAAAAAAAGTTGGTAGATACCTGAACTTTACATGTTACAGAACTGACTTTAATATCTCATTAAATATCTCAGAAGGAGATATTAATCTTTCTGACAGTAGAATAAGTTCACTAGAAAACAACGGAACAGATTGTAACCAAATAAATATAACTGCTCTTTCATCCACACTAACTCTTAGATCAACAATAATAAACTCAAGTGTTATCTGGAAATTAGCAAACCTAACAATGGATGACACCAGTTTTATTAACGCTTCAGGATTTGGATATAACAAAGGATCTGCAACTAAAGACGGTAACGGACCTGGTAAAGGACTCCACGGAACAACTTCAGGAGGAGGTTCTGCTTATGGTGGAGTAGGTGGAGCTGGTGGAGGAGGAATACCTGGCGCAGGAGGTTCACCATACGGTTCACAAATAAAACCAACTCTATGGGGATCAGGTGGTGCAGGTTCTGATCAAGCTGCAGGAGGAGATGGAGGGGGAGTTGTAATAATTAATGTTAGCGACACATTTAATTTCAACGGAACAATAAATGCAAAGGGAATTAACGGATCTGCTGCTGTTAACGAAGGATCAGGAGGAGGTTCAGGAGGTTCTGTCCTTTTAATTGCAGAAACAATAACAGGAAGAGGTAACATTACAGCAACAGGAGGAATAGGAGGAAAAGAACAAGGAGTACAACTACAAGACGGAGGAGGAGGTGGTGGAGGAAGAGTAGCTATCTACGGAATAACATCACTGACAGGAGTAATAAATGTTTCAAGAGGTACATCACCTGACGGAGTAAACGGAACTAACGGTACAATCTTCAGATGCAACAGGTTAGCAGGAATGACTTGTGAACCAATTGACGACAAAACATTGTCCACAACAAACGGAAGTATATTACTAAAATCAAACTTTTCAATAAACTACACTCAAGAAATCAACAGAACATTAACAACAACATGGTCTCAACTATCTGTGAAGTGGAACGACTCAGCTCTGAACTCATCAACATGGGGTGTTTACAACCTTTCAGGATTATTGGCTTCAACACAATATGAAATAAAAAATAACTCAGTAGAAATTGGTGCATCACCATTAACAACAGACGCAAACGGAAAACTTCCTTTATTCAACATATCATTAAGCTCAGAACATGAAATAGAAGTTGCTCCAGGTTATCCAACATGTTCAGCAAACATGTCTGGTGGAGTATGGAACATAACTAGTTCACAAACAATAACAGACGACTTAGAATGTTTAATAATCCACATCAACGGTTCAGGAACATTAAACATAGACTCAGCAACAAAAGCAGGAATGATAACAGTCAACGCAACAAACTTAACAATCCAATCAGGCGGAACAATTAATTCAGACGCTTATGGTTACCAACAAGACAACGGGCCAGGACAGGGTACTGGTGATGCAGGTTCTGGAGGTTATGGTGCAGGACACGGAGATTACGGAGGAGACTCAGCTAGTGGGGCTACAGGAGGAGATACATATGGACACCCACTAGAACCAGGAGAGATGGGATCCGGTGGAGAATCTGAGGCTTGTGGTGCAACTGCAGGAGATGGTGGTGGGGCATTAAAACTATCTATAACAGACACCTTAATAATAAACGGAACAGTTACATCTAAAGGAACTCAAGGAGGATCCCAAAATTGTGGAGGACAAAGATACTCTGCAGGCGGAGGTTCAGGAGGATCTATCTGGGTTATAACTAATTCATTAAACGGAACAGGAAGTTTCTCTGCAAACGGAGGAAATGGAGGAACAATTGATAGCATAGCAGCAGGCGGAGGCGGTTCAGGAGGAAGAATTGCTATACACTACAATTTCACAGACTTTAGTTTCACTTCATCAACAGTTGCAGGAGGAACAGGAGACACAACTTTAGGTGCAGAACCAGGAAAACCAGGATCATTAGCATTTATTGATGAAGACGACAGCAAACTTTACATTGACGAAGGTTTTGATTTCTTCACAAACCACAACTACACTAACATAACAATAAACACAAACGCAATGATTAGAATAAACAAGTCTGTCTTCATAAACACAAGTTATTACAGAAAACACGGATTCACAAACTTCTCTTGCAGAGGTGCAACATTCAACTTTACATTATACTCAAATGAGTCAATGAATCTATCAAATTCAAGATTCAAAGACACTGATAGACATAACGATTGTAGAAACTGGACATTTATTGTAAAGAACCAAGCTCCTGAAAACTTCACTAAATTAGTTATTCAAGCAACAAACGCAATAATAATCAATGTTTCAACTAATCTAAATCTAACAGACGCTTCACAACTATTTGTAGATGATTATCCAGATGATATTATTATCTACGCCCCTAATTCATTGCATCTAGAGAACATATCCTACGCAATTGGAAACATAAACTTAACAACAGGAAACTTAACAATTGATAGAACTTCATACATATCAGCAAAACAAAGAGGATACCTTCCAGGAAACGGAGATGGTACAGGAACAACAGGATCAGACGATAACGGTGCTGGCGGTGCAGGTTATGGTGGAACAGGTGGAGACGGAGAAGCAGGTAAAGCAGGTGGATCTTTACATGGAACAATGTTAAACCCAAGAATATTTGGTTCAGGAGGAGGACTATGTGGTCAAGGAGGTTGTGCAACAAGTGGTGGAAGAGGTGGAGGATTAATATTCTTAAACATTAGCAACACATTTACTCTCGATGGAAAAATAATAACAGTAGGAGGAAACGGTGCTACAGGATTCTTAGATCCAAATAGGAACGCAGCAGGCGGTGGAGGTTCAGGTGGTACAATCTGGATAAACACATCAACACTAACTGGAACAGGAAACCTTACTTCATTAGGTGGTAACGGAGCAAGTAACACTGATGCATTCGGTGGTGGAGGTTCAGGAGGAAGAATAACAATCTATTCTGAAGGAGGATCCTTCAGCGGAAAGATAAATATCTCAGGAGGACTTGGACCAGACGCCGCAGAAAATGGAAACATGGGATCATTCTTCTACTGTAACGTCACATCAGGATTCAACTGTCACCCATTCAACGATTCATTATTATTAACAGAAAATGGCTCAATCCAATTAATAACAAACTACTCAACAAACACATCTCAAATAATAAACAGAACAACATTTTCCTCATGGACAAACACATCAATGGTCTGGAACGACTCTGCAAGTAATTCATCAGTCTGGGCAACTTACAATATTTCAGGACTAAAAGCATCAACCTCTTACACAATATTAAATAACTCACTTAGGATGGGGATCTCCCCACTAACAACTAATGCAGAAGGTAAACTACCATTATTCAGCGTACTTCTCGGTTCAGAACATGAAATAGAAGTAGCAGAAAATGTTGCACCAACTCACGGAACACCAATCCTAAACTCAACACTAAACACAAACCTAACAACAGAAAACCTAACAGTCTACAACATTTCAACAACCGATGGAGATGGAGATTCTGTTAAAAATATCATTAACTGGTATAAAGATAGTAATCCATTGATTGTATTAAATCTGCCATTTGAAGGAGGGTCATTAAATGGGACGGCAGGTGGAGTAGCAAACGGTGCAAAAGATTATTCTTCTTTAGGAAACAATGGTACAGTAACAAATGCAACATGGCAGTCAACAGGAGGGTATGATGGAAAAGGAGCATATAACTTTAGTAGATCAAATATTGTTGTCTCTTCTCCTACAGGCCTACCATCCGGAGATGTTTCCAAGTCGATAGAAGTATGGGCCAACATTGACTCAATCTGCTCTGGATTTATGTGTAACATTGGTGGATTTGGTAATACCTCTGCCGGAAACAATTTCCAACTTGGAACTGAAAGCAATGATAACTTTAAGATATGGGGATGGGCATATGATTGGGATACTGGGGTCAGTACATCATCTTATTTGGATACTTGGCACCACTATGTTGTAACTTATGATACTAATACTACATGGTTTTACATTGATGGTGTAGAACAAGCTTCTAACACAACTCTTGCATATAACACCTCTCCTGTAAAAATTGTTATAGGAGATGAAATTGATGAAGATGGTCAACTATTTAATGGATCAATAGATGAATTTAGAATCTGGAATACTTCTTTAACAAAAGAACAAGTTTTCGCACTCTATCAAAACAGAACAGATCTAATAGTTTCAAATGAAACATCAGTGAATGAAATCTGGAACGCAACAATTACACCAAATGATGGATCAGTTGATGGAACAACAAAATGGAGTAATACGCTAACAATTGGGTGTCTGGACTCTGACGGAGACGGATTCAACACAACAGGAGGAGGATGTGGTCCAATAGACTGCGACGACAATGACGCAAATGTCAGACCATTAAACAACGGAACCGGTTTATTAGAAAATGCACTTGATAACATCACAGCTAGCACAACTATCTGCACAGGAACTTATAAATTCAATATATCTAACGTGCCTAGTGGAGCAAGTGCAATAGCATTTAGAAACTCTGACTTGATCTTAGATTGTAATGATTCAACTATTTTAGGAAACGACTCATCAATAGGAATTGTTGCAGACAGTGCATACAATAATTTAACAATCAAAAACTGTAACATTAGTAATTTTGTAGAAGCAGTAGGTAAAATAAGTAACATAGCAGACTCATTAACATTACAAAACACATCAATAAGTGTAAGCAACAACTACACAATCTTCGATACAAACGGAGGAGACAACTTACTAATAATAAACAGTACAATAAATGCACCTTTCAGTAACCTTTATGCAGCAACAATTAGATTCTTAAACAACACATTTGCTTCCATTAGATCAATGGGAAGCAACGCTTATGTTGATTCAAATCAATACATATACGAAATGACAATTTTTGGTCCAGCAGGGAACATAACTATAACCAGAAATAATATCACCGGAGCTACAGGATTTTATGCCGACATAAATAAATTGCCAGTAATATTCGAAAACAACACAATGGATGTAAACTTAACAATTGAATCAAACGGTTCTGTACAACTAATTAACAACACCTTCCATCGCTCAACAGGAGAATTCCGTATACAAGGAGATAATAAATTAATAGAAAACAACACATTCTTTGCACCATTTACACCTAGAAATAGATTAATTTCTGTAAGGGGAGCAGCAAAATTCAATCTAACAAACTCATTAATACAACGTAACACATTTAACAGCACAAATACTAACTACACCATCTTCGCAGCTGATTCAGAACCACAATTCAATATGGAAAATGTAAGTATAGTTAACAACACGTTTATCTCTAGTGAAGAATATCATTTATACATCAATCGTACAAAAGGATACATAAATATAACTAATAATACATTTATAGCAGGAAAAGGGGGAATATACATATACAACAGCACAGATTCAAACAGCTTAATCACAATAAGCAACCTAGATTTAACAAATATAAACACCTCCGCACTTCACCTAGATAGAATACATAACCTAACTTTATCAGATATAACAGTAAACAAATCAAATTTTTTCATAAACAGAACAAATGCAACATTGACAAAACTAACATTTGCAAATACAAATGGAACAATATACTTTGACACAGTAAACCTAAACAGCTCTGAATTCTTTAACACAACAAGCAGAATAATCATGCAAAACAATTTAGTAGGTATTGACACATCAACACCGACAGCATTCAACACAACAGCGAATGTAACAATGTACTCACTTCCATTTACATTCACAGGTCCACCAGCAATTCTAAAAGATGGAGAACTATGTCCAACAACAGTGTGTACACCAATAAGTTATGTCTCCGTTTTGGGGACATACCTATTCAAAGTAAATGGCTTTAGCAACTACAGCGCAGGAAACAACTCTAATCTATCAATATTCGACAGTGCAGATGCACTTGGTGGAGGAATAACAGCTGAACCAAACATGCAGATAAACTTCACAGCAAATTATACAAACTTCACAGCTGCAGCTCCTCAAGATGTAATTAATAGTACATACGCAAACTGTTCAATCAGCTTTGATGGATCAGCCATAGTACAATCCATGGTATTCAACTCAACAGGAGATGGAATGTGGAAGTATAATAGAAGCTTCTCTTCAACAGGACTAGTTAACTGGAATGTTACATGTAACTCTTCATATTTCCATGATCAATTTGCATCAGATACAATAACAATAACAGACACAAGTGACCCAGTAGTCACATTAATCTCACCGGAACTCGGTAATGCAACTAATATCAATAATATTACTTTTACTTGTAACGCAACAAACTACAACTTAACAAACATCTCTTTATACCATAATATCTCAGGAACATTCACTAAAAATTACACAATAAATGTTACAGGAAACACATCACAACCTTCCTTTAACTTAAACAACACCCCAGACGGATTTTACATTTGGAACTGTCTAGCTTATGACCAAGCAAACAACTCAGCATTCGCATCCACAAATAGAACATTCATTGTAGACACAACAATTCCAGATGCAAACATAACATTAAATACAACTACATTAGAATTTGGTTCCAGTAGTCTAAATATAAATTGGAGCGCAGACGATATCAATCGACACATAAAAACAATAAACATAACATATCCAAATGGTAACTTGATTGGTTCAACAACAGACGATTCAAACAACCTAACTTTAACTCCTACAAACCTAACTTTCACAGGAACCTACACAATTACTGCATTCGTTAACGACACTGCAGGCAACTCAAACACAACAACTAGCACATTTACTGTTCTAGACTCGACAAACCCAACAGTCATACTAATATCTCCAGCAAATAATAATTTAACAAACATAACAAACATCACATTTACCTGTAATGCAACCAACTATAATTTAACAAACATAACCCTGTACCACAATATCTCTGGGACATTTGCTGCAAATTATACAATAAACGTAACAGGAACAACAGCACAAACTAATTTCACACTAAACAACACACCTTACGGAGGATACATATGGAACTGTCTAGCAAAAGATGAAGCAGATAACTCAGCATTCGCTTCATCAAACAGAACATTAAATGTTAGAGAATACATGTATGGAACAAATCTAACTCAACCAGCAAACCAATCTGTAGACACAATAACAAACGCAACATACACAATTAAAGTTACAAACAACGGAACTTTATCAGATACATTTAACTTATCTGCAACAAACACAAACAATTCAAACACATCAGAACTAAATGCAACCCAAATAGCTTTACCATCACTATCCTCGACAAATGTAACATTAAATGTTGGATCATACACAATAGGAAATTACACAACATTAGTAAACATAACTTCACAAGGAGATAAAACAGTCTCATACAACGTCTCTGTCACAACAATAATTAATGCAAGCTGTGGAAATAATGTAAAAGAAGGAACAGAAGAATGTGATGGAACAGACCTAAACAGCGAAACATGTGTAACAAAAGGATTTGCATCAGGAACATTAGTTTGTTCTGCCCTATGTGTTTTTGACACATCCAGCTGTACTGCCGGCGGAGGCGGAGGCGGAGGCGGTGGAGACGGCGAAGGAGAAGGAGAAGGTGAAGGAGAAGGTGAAGGAGAAACTCCTCCTCCTGAACCAGAAGAAGTTCCAGAAGA
>CAYVNO010000003.1:13432-83739 GCA_964452935.1 uncultured Methanosarcinales archaeon
AGAGGAAGTTCCAGAAGAAGAGGAAGTTCCAGAAGAAGAGGAAGTTCCAGAAGAAGAGGAAGTTCCAGAAGAACTCCCTGAAGAACTCCCTGAAGAACTCCCTGAAGAAACAGAAGAATCAGAAACAGAATCAGGAGAATCGCAACCAACATCTGATTCAGGCAGTGGAGATGGGCACGGAATAGCTAGAAACAAAACCGAATGGCAAACTCCTGGTTATATTTACAGTATCTCGACTGATAAAATTAAAGTAAACGGAAATACAGTTGCAAAGAAAAACACACCAACAGATAGTATAATAATGAAAGATAATGACACAATAGAAATAGAGATTACAATAGAAAACAACGGAACAGGATATCTAACTGAAATACTTCCAAAGATATTTGGTCTTCCAGAATCAGTAATTATTACAGAAGAACCATCCGCAGCAAACTTATTGCCAGACGAAGAAGCAACATTCAAGTTTACACTCTCCACAACAACAATAGAAAAACCATTCTTTATAGAAATAATAGTAAACTCAAATGAAGCATTTGCTACATTATCAATTAATGTTATGCTTGAAAAAGTAGTAGAGAAAGAAAAAAGAATTCAGAGAGAAAGGATAATCAGACAAACAAGAGAGATAGCAGTCGTCTCATATAAATGGATGTTTGTATTAGCTTTAATTCCATTAATACTATTATTCCAGATAACAACATTTGCTCAGGAAGATGTAGTAAGAAGACTAGTTAAAAGAAGAAAACTATCAACATACCAATCAATACATGTAACAGATCGTACACAGTCAAAATACAATGAAATAAGAAACCTTAATCCATTAAAGCCATCTGTAACAGAACTAAATAAGATTAATTACATAACCAGAAGATATAACTTAGATTACGAGCTTGCATCATTAATTATATTTGCAAACAAGAGATTAATCCCAAGAGTATTAACAACACAAGAAGTTCCAAAAGAGGTAAGACATCGCTTTAGAAGAATCTTCTTTGTAGATACTAGCAATACAATAAGAGAACAACAACTAGTTGATTACATAAAACGTCAGAAATTATTAGGATTCACAAACCAACAAATTAGAGACTCATTATTGGAAGCTCAATGGAGTGAAGACCACATCCATAAATTCCTTCACCCAATACATGATCTAAGAGAATTCATCTCTCACCACAGAAAGAAAGGAAAATCAAAAGAAGAGATCAGAAAAATACTCCATACCACAGAATGGAAGAAATCAACAATTGATAAAGAGTTAACTATCCATGAATTCAAACATAAATTATCTGGCATACTATCAAAGCCAAAAGAACTAAAGAAGAAACAGGAACTAAAGAAATACATCAAATCACATAAAGACAAAGGATTCCACAGCCATGAAATCAGAGAATCACTACAAAACGCAGGTTGGGAAGAAGAACACGTAACTAAATTCCTAAACCCACTTGAAGAATTAAAAGAATTCATCTCTAACCACAGTAAACTTGCAACACCAAAGAAACAACTAACCCAAATACTCAAAAACGCAGGGTGGAGACATGACATAATAGATAAACACACAGAAAAATACACTCCTTTAATAGAATATAGAATAAAAGCACTAGAACAAAAAATAAATGATCTAAAACAGAGAGATATAACAGACGAGAAACTAATACTAAACTACATACTGAACGCAAGAAAACAAAACTTATCCAATCAAAAAATCAGAAACAACCTAATCAATGCAGGTTGGGATACTGCATACATACTAAAATACCTTGACCCAGAAGAAGACTTAGAAGAATTCATTAGACATCACAGCAGCTTGGGCACACCAAAGAAACAACTAACACAGATACTGAAGAAAGCAGGATGGAAAAAATCAATAATAACAAAACTCACAAAAGGATACAAACCTTCCTTAACGTATATAATAAAATCACTAGAAAAAAGAATAACAAAACTAAAACAACAAGATGAAAAAGACAAACAAAATATAATCACATTCATAAAAGCAGCAGAAAAAAGAGGAATATCTAGGTCACAGATAAGAGAAGAATTAATTAACTCAGGCTGGAACGAACAGTATATAATAAGATTCCTAAACCCAGAAGTAGATCTAAAAGAATACATAAACACACACAAAAAACTAGGAACACCAACAAAAAAACTATTAAAAATACTTCTAGTAAATGGATGGAGAAAAGACCTAATACTAAAGCACCTAAAGAAATACAAACCATCTTTAACAGGAACATTGAGAAGAAAGATAAAAAACCATATCTCAATAAAGAAAAAGAAGAAACTAAACAAGAAACACATAAAAGCATACATTGAAATGGAAGAACTGAAAGGAATCCAACACCAAAAAATAAGGGACGCTCTACTCAAAAAAGGATGGAAAGAAGAATATATTGACAAATACTTAAGCCCACTAGAGGATTTAAAGAAATATATCAAACATGAACAAAATAACAACACACCAAATCAGGAAATAAGAAATAACCTTCTAAAAGCAGGTTGGGATGAGAAATATATCAATAAATATATAAACCCATTAGACGATCTAAAGAAGTATATCAAAGATCTAAAAAAGAAAAAAGTGCCTAAAGAATCAATTAAGCGAATGTTGAGAATAACTGGCTGGAAAGAAGAGATAATAAACAAATATATTAAATAAATATGTCAATATACAAAATCGCGTCAAGTAATTTTGACATTTGCGGAGCAAATAAATGAAACACACACTAAAAATAACATTAATGCTTGTATTACTATTCTTTGTAGCTCAAATTGTAGGATTATTAACTGTTAATAATTATATCCAAGTTGAGACCCAATTAGATGGAACAATAGAGATAGTTCATGTCGACACAGTCGTAGGAGAACAACCAGATATCCCCAATGAAGAAAAACCAAAAATGGTTTTATTCATAGTACTAGCAATCCTCTTTGGTACAGGATTAATTCTCTTATTAATTAAATTCCGACTCGGAAAATTATGGAAACTATGGTTCTTCTTAGCAATCGCATTAACTCTATCAATTTCATTTGGAGTATACTTAACCAAATGGTTTGCATTAACACTGGGGTTTGCATTAGCATTAATCAGAATATTCAAACCAAACGTGTTTGTACATAATATGACAGAAATCTTTGTCTACACCGGAATAACAATCATTATTCTCCCACTGTTAAATGTAAATGCAGCAATTATTTTACTTGTACTAATATCAATTTATGATATGATTGCAGTCTGGAAAAGTAAACACATGATAAAGATGGCAAAATTTCAACTTAAATCAAAAATGTTTGCAGGACTATCAATGAACTACTCGGTTCCAAAGAAAACAAAAGGAAAACGTAAACTAAAAAAATCAGAAACAAAGAACGCTATCCTCGGCGGAGGAGATATTGCATTCCCACTGATATTCGGAGCTGCAGTAATGGAACACCTAATAACTGTTGTTGGACTTACAAAACTTATGGCTTTATTCCTCTCATTCTCAATCACACTAGGTGCAGGATTAGGTTTATTATTACTTTTCCTATACTCAAAGAAAGACACCTTCTACCCAGCAATGCCATTCATATCAATGGGTTGTTTCGCAGGCTGGGGTTTAATTCTTATAATATTGACTACAATATAATATCAAAAAAAGTTATATCTACTTCTTCTCTAGGTCCATAGGGATTACTATCTCTTCTTTTCTCTAACCAAGCAATACCTTCTCTCCCATCACTCTTAATATAAATAAGGTCTCCAGTCTCAACCTGATGAAGAAATGATTGCGCTTCAAATAAATCATCCGTTCCTCCCATCCCAATTATTTTTAAATCTCTTGCAACAGTCATTGCATGTGAATCTCCCCTCATATCACTCACAGCAATTATCGCACCTTTGTTTGGAGTTGCATGATTCATAACATCATGTACATCGTTAACTTCATCTAATCGATCACAAACTAAAGCATATCTATCAAATAATGCATCTCCCTCTTCCCATAACCTTCTTCCCAACTTAAATTTCTCACGCAACAACATTTCTACTTCAATAAGTCTACACATTTCATAAAAATCTCTATTGTGAAAAATCCTACTCTCTTCATCAATCCTACCTCTTCTGCGGGCTGCAACAAGAATCATCTCTGCTGCATGAGGCGTCACAGTAACATATGCAGGTAACACAACCTCTCCAGGAATCCCATTACACACTTTGCTCTTAAAATATGGCGCTCCTTCAGGAACCTCTTCAGGAACAATCAACCCTAGAGCATCTAACAAGGGGTCTACATCAGGTAATCTTCTTATCTGAACAAAGTCAACAGGTTTTCCTAATGAAAAACAAAACTCGATCTGTACCACTCCATCTAACTCTAAATCATTCATTGCATTTAACGCTGCTTCACAAATATGATATGTATGTCCCTCAGCTATATAATCTGTAGGCAATCCTTCTAATCTATGCGGACTATCTCTCTTTATCATATCGCCCCATTCTGTTTCATGATTAAACTCCTCCCCTTCACATATGGAATTTATAGTTATAAGATCTCCATTAATTTTTATTATCCCATAATAATCTGGATTAACAACCTGTTCTTGAACAATAATAGCCATTCTTGGATCATGTTCAACACCTACTCTCTCTGCATGTCTTTCAACATTTCTACTATAACCTGATAAAAGAACATCTTCAAAAGCGTGATACACTAATCCTTTATAATCATTTACACCTAACACTGATTTAAACATTCCTGCAAAAGTAGCTGTTGTTCCATCCTCAAGTGGAGAAGAAGATCTTACAGCAACAGGTTTTCTAAGTTCATCAAAATATTTTTCAACAGTTTCATTATCATCAAATCCTCTGCTAACATGTCCTGAAGCACAATCTTTTGGAATAATAAAAAACCTAGGAACATTATACCATTCAGAATTCTGTGCAGCATTATAAAGTCTATGCAAATTAATTCCTTTACCTCCTAGCTGACCTACATTATTATACCTGCCAGGATCCTCCCCGCACCTTATAACTCCCATATTATAAAGAACTCGTTACCTATTTTTAAATTTAATTACATAAATTCAGAAGAAATTCAACGTCTTCTGCCTTAAATTCACAGAATAAGACAACGGATTAATAACCATCCCATCTTTTGCAGCAATTGTTTGTACTCCTGTAGCTCTCTGTATAGCTCTTGCCTCTTCTAACGGATCTCCTTGAACCATTTTAACACCAAATCCCGTAAGAATAGCTAACTTAGGTTTAACATTACTAATAATCTTCATAGCATCTTCTGAACTTAAACTTCCTTCTTCTTTAAAATCCTTTGGCGATACTACTTTCATAATCAACAAATCAACACCCTTAAACTTTTCAATCAATCCATTATAATATGCAGTATTTGAGATATAACCTAAACTAAAATAAGGAGTTAAGAATCTCAAGATAATTCCGTTATTATCAATACCTTCTCTTGTTTCAAAGGATTTAATCTCAATATTATTAATTCCTACTCTGTTTCCAGGTTCCATTGTAATAATCTTTTCAACACACTTCCTATGATGTCTTGTAAGAAATGGATAATTGTTATCATCTCCATGTATAACTGATTTATTTCCAATAAAAACCCCCTTTCTATCAAGTCCTCCATGAGTCATCGCATCAATTGCTGCATTAATATCATTACAATTATTTACTAAATTATTTGTAGCAACAATCGCCATAGAGTTCCTAGGATTAACACCATAACATCTTGCACATGTCAAAGAACCTGGTCCTGGATCAATATGGAACTGATTATTATCTGTCTGAATAATTAAACCACCAGAAGTTCTCATCTGCTTTCCAACAACTAAAGAATCTCCCCCTGTTCCTAAAAATATAAGCTTTGGTTCCACATTACATCCCCCTGAAACCAAGAACTATCTAAAATTAATAAATCTTTTGCTTAACTCTCCAAAACTATATATAAATGCCCTAAAAACATTTAAAAATATGAAGACCACACCAAATTCATGCCAGGAGCAGCAACAGCTGAAAAATTAGAACAACCTAAATCTTTAGAAAACATTGGGTTAGAATTACTAAGACAATACCAAGATTCTCAAGTAGATAAAGCAGCAAACTTAGCAATAAAAATTTTAGTGCCAGGAGCAGTTGCAGTAGGGGTAGTAGCTACAGCATTACATTTAATAGCTAATCCTCCAGATGCTCCAATTTATCAATCAAAAGAATTTCGTTCTATAGGTAATTATGCTGGGGCCACCACATTATTGGCAATGATATCAGTAGGAGTATCAAAAGGAGTCGCCTATGTATTAAACAGATCAAGAAATTCAAACAATGACGAAGATGATGTTCGCTACGCTCCAATACATTCTGATATCTCAGCACATTTTGATGAATTTGGAGGATTCACTCAAGGATCTTCAGGTATGAATGAAGAAGACCATGTGGACGATGTATTAAGTGATACTGTAGCTCAAGATGCATTCAGATTATTAAGTCCAGATCACAAAGATGCAGTTTTACTAGACATGTTACATTACAGATTATCTATGGGAGAAACAGATTCCATCGACACATTTCGTAACTATATCGAGCATCGTAATCAAGGTGCAGTAGACTTATTAGTACAAAAAGTTATAGATGGATGCCAAGACGACCAACTACCACAATATCATGATTTATTACAAGGTAAACAAGTTACAAGAGCAATAGATCACTATCTTTCAACTAATGATACACAATCGGCATGGAGAATTGTTGGTTGTAATATGCCTATTACTAATAATAAACTTGTCTACGTCGTAGAGATTATAGACCAATTCATTGAACAAGGATCATATGATGGTGCATATAATATCTTGATGAATTATGACAGAATACTGCCAAGCGTTTACAAACGTAATCAAGATGGTACATTTGACAGAGATACCCAAATCACTACTTGTGATTTATTAGAAAGAATTACAGATGGATTCATTAAAGAAGGCAATTTATTAAACGCTGTGTCATTAACAACATGTAAACTATTCAGAAAAGTAATGCCTTACGATGAACGTAAAAAATACAGACAAACTCTTTTTGATCATTCTGAAACTTCTCCTATGAGGGAGCAAGTTAGAGCTAAATTATACAAAGAAGCAATTTAACCATTTCTACACATAATCCCCAAAACATTTAAAAAGCCCTTTAAATTCTATCCTATTGGACAGGCTATACCGGGTGGTTAGTCCTCACCTATACCTTTAACGGACTTATGGAGGGGTTATGTCTCTGGAGCGGTATGTGTTTCCAGTATTAGTCCTGATTTCAACTGTGAAATCTCGTCCTGCAGGATTGGTTCTTAGAGGAACCGTGTCAGGGCAGGAATGCAGCAGCACTAACTGTAAGATCTGGTGCTTGCAGGGTCGCGGGAATGAGGAGAAATTAGGATTCACTAATATTGGGAATGTGTATCCATCCAGAGATGCTTGTCCACTTTATTTTCTATTATCTAACTGCCAATTTAAGCAAAAAAACCGAAAGATTTAAATATGTGTTAACACATAATACACATAGGTGATATAAATGGTAAACATGACATTATCAATACCTGAGGAAATACATAAAGAAATGGCAGTTCATTCAGAAATAAAGTGGAGTGATGTAGCTAGAACTGCATTCGAAAAAAAGATTAAAGAACTTCACTGGACAGATAAACTTTTAGAAAGAAGTACAATGACAGAAAAAGATGCAGAAAAGATTGGTCACAAAATAAAACATCAGATCAGAAAAAGGTTTTCTAGATGAGGTTAGTTGTAGATACAAACAGGATAATTGCTGCGTTAATCAAAGATTCAACTTCCAGGAGAATAATCACACACATAGATGCAGAATTAATCACAATTGGTTTTTCAGACAAGGAAATACAAAAATATAAAAAATTAATTCTAAAAAAAGCAAAAATAACTGAAGAAGAATTAGAACTCATCTTAGAAAAATTAAAAGAAAAATTAACTATCCTTGATGATAACATAATAAATTTAAGAATAAAAGAAGCAAGCAAAATAATGGACAAAATTGATCCTGATGACACACCATTTATAACTGCAGCATTGGCAACTAAGTCTGATATTTGGTCTGATGATAAACATTTTGAAAAACAAAATAAAATTAGAGTCAAGAAAACATCTGATTTAGTTAAGTATGTTCAGTTCTCCATTGATATATAAATCAACCATTAACTTTATAAATAAACCTGAATAATCTAATATTGCAATGGCTAAACTATCAAAAAGATACTTTAAGCCAAGGTGGAGTTATCTGTCGCAAGACAGGTGGGGTGATTTAGTAATTGAAGACCATTCAGTTTGGGATCTATCTAAAAAATATGGTACTCCTCTCTACATCTTGGTTGAAAGCGAAATAAGAAAAAATCTACGAAGATTCAAAAAAGCTTTTCCATACAAAAATCTTCGCCCACAATACGCTTCTAAAAATAACACTAATCTAGAAATTCTAAAAATAGCCAGAGAAGAAGGTTTTGACATTGATGCAAGTAGCACAGGAGAAATAATTCTCGCATTACTAGCAGATTTTGAACCCCATCAAATAACATTCACAAATTTATACAAATCAGGACAAGATATAAGCTTTGCAGCAAAAGTTGGTGTGCAAGCAATAACAGCAGATTCAATTGAAGAAATAAGAAGAATAGCGTTAGTAGGAGAAAAACTAGGAAAAAAGATTAGACTCTTCCTAAGAATTAACCCTTTAATAAAATTAAATGGTGGATACACAACAAAAGATCAACAATACGGAATCCCGTGGACACAAGCAAAAGAAGCAATCGAACTAGCTAAAAAAAGAAGATACATACAACTAATCGGATTCCATTTTCATGGTGGTTACATTAAGTCACCAAAAGTTTATCATGCAGCAGCTAAAAAACTATTATACTTAATGAAACACAGTAAAGATAGAAACATAAACATAACTCACATTGATTTAGGTGGAGGATTCCCGATACAGTACAGAGATGAGGACATATTCACACCAGAATCTATGGGAAAACCTTTCATAAGATATTTCAAATCTCTACTAAAAAAACATAATTTACTCCCACCAACCCTAATCTTTGAACCAGGGAAACTGATTACAGCAAATACTGGGATTGGACTTATGAAAATAGTGAGCGATAAACAAATAGGAAAAAAGAAAATACTAGTTACAGACGGATCAACATACGCTTTTGTACCAGACCCATTAATCTATGGTTGTGAATATGAAATACTTCCTGCAACAAGCATGAAAGGAAGAAGAACTAAAAAATACCAAATTGCGGGTTGCACATGCGACTCAATAGATATCATAGGAAAAAATATACTTCTCCCAGAGATGGAAGCAGATGATTTACTAGCAGTAATGGACTGTGGTGCTTACAGCAACGTAATGGCCTCAAACTTTAACACACTAAAAAAAGCTCCAATGGTAATGATCAAAGAATCAGGTAGAGCAAAACTTATAAGAAGAAGAGATCGTTATTCAGAAATGTTTGCTCCAGAACTAAATGTACTAAAAAGAGCAGATCCATACCAACTAAAAAAGTTCTATAACTTAACAAGAACAAACATAGACAAAGTATGGCAAGACGATGCATATAAGAGGAAAAGAAAATGAATTACCTAGATATTGAACCAAACCCAGAACTAAGAAAATCAAAAGTAGTTATACTTCCTGTGCCATATGAAGGAACAGTTACATACGGAAAAGGAACATCAAAAGGTCCACAAGCAATTATAGATGCTTCATCACAACTAGAAACATACGACGAGGAACTAAGAGTAGAAAACTTTGACAGAATAGGAATCCACACCACAAAACCACTAAAACTAGACAAAGATCCTAAAAAAACAGTACAAATTATCAAAGAAGCATGTAAAAAATTTATAGATGATGAAAAATTTGTAATAATGCTTGGTGGAGAACACTCAATCTCTTTTGGTTATTACTGGGCTCTGAAAGAAAAATATCCAGATCTAGCAGTTATCCAACTAGACGCACACGCAGATCTAAGAAATGAATACGAAGATTCAAAATTCAGCCACGCTTGTGTTATGAGGAGAATCAGAGAGACATGCAAAGACACACTACAGATTGGAATAAGGAGTCATTCAAAAGAAGAATCAGATTTAATAAGGAAAGAAAAAATACCAATGTTCTACGCACATTATATCTACAATAAAAACACAGGATGGCTAAACGCAGCTATAAAAAACATGCCTAACAATGTATTCTTAACAATAGATGTAGATTTCTTTTCATGGGATGTAATATCAGACACAGGAACCCCAGAACCAGGTGGAATCCACTGGTACAAAGCTTTAGAAATACTGAGAACAATCTTTGAAAACAAGAATGTAGTTGGCTTTGATATAGTTGAACTATCACAAACACAAAACTCCAACAACTCAGCATTCGCTTGCGCAAAATTAATTTATAGATTAATTAATTATAAGTTTACACCAAGGAAAAAGTGATTATGTTTCAAAATGATCATACCCTTTCCCTAACTCTTCTTTCTTTTCTCCATCAATCAACCAGATTCCATCCTCTTTATCAATTATCTTTCCAACAACAAAACAATCCTTAAACAAATCCTTATTCTCCTCAAATACATTCTCAGAAACAGTAAATAACAACTCAAAATCCTCTCCACCATTCAACGCAAAGTCATAAGCATCTTTCCCAACCAATGAAGCACTCTTTAAAGTACACTCTTTAATCGGAATCTTCTCTTTATACACAATAGCTCCAACATTACTCATCCTACAAATATGTTTAACCTCACTAGCTAACCCATCTGAAATATCAATCATCGCATTCACCTTTCCAGCAATCCTGGAAGAAACATCTAACCTATGTTTAGGTTCTTTGTGATCAATAACATCCTCTCCTTCATAAACACCATCCAATAATAAATTCAATCCAGCAGTACTTCTCCCTAAATAACCACTCACTAAAATAAGATCATTTTTCTTAGCACCAGACCTCAAACATAACTTATCCTTCTCAACAAAACCAATCATTGTTAAATTAAACACCAGTGATCCACCATGTGTTGTATCTCCTCCAATTATCTCAACACCCAACTTATCACCAACAGATTTCATACCTCTAAACATCTCTTCAACAAACTCAACACTAACATCTTTTGTCAAACAACCTGCAACAACACAATACTTTGGTTTCCCACCCATTGCAGCAATATCACTAATATTAATTGACATCAACTTAACACCAATCTGAAAAGGAGAACTCCACTCTGTTCTAAAGTGATCCTTCTCAACAATCATATCAGTTGTAACTAACATGTATTCTTCTCCACCAATCTCTAGAACACTACAATCATCACCTATGCCAACTACAACTTTCGCATCCTTATTATCTCCTTTAATTCTATCAATAAGAGCAAACTCTCCTCCAATATCTTTAATATCTGTCATATCCTAAAGGAAAGAATTAGATTTTATAAAAGTTGTTGATTAAGCCACCTTGTCAATCCTGCAGACTTTTCCTAACTGTAGATCTGTTCCTACCCAGTGCATAGAAGGGTACATTGTTCCATCAGCACAAACATACAATTCTTCGTGTGAAGAACACAACTCATCACTCCTTTCATATGCTCCTTCAATCCCTTTTGCAGAACCAATTGCACAAACAGCAGATTTATAGACACGGAAATGTGGTTCCTTCTCTCCTAAATTTGCAACAACATAAGCATACGTATCATTTATTTCATGAGTTAGTCCACCAACCCTTATTGTAACATTTATCCCTATCTCTTGAGCCACCATTTTTACTAATCCTATTTTATATAACAATGGATCATCTCTATCGGGTATTTGGTAATAGTGACTTTGTTCTCCCCTATGCAGTTTATATTGTGCTCTTAACGGATTATTAAATGATAATTGCCAATTTACTCTTTTGTCAAATCCTCTAAGCGTTTCTTCAAGCTCCATCTCATCAATTGGAAAAACAGTAGCATTTGTTGCAACCTCCACATAATTTCTCCCCCCAAGCGCTGTTAAATAATCTGTTATTGTTACAAGTTTATCAATATCCAATGTTGGTTCTCCCCCACTTACACATATGTTTCTTGTCCTACGTGCAAACGGATTATCTCCCAATAATTGAGCAAGTTCTGAAGCAAAACCTAGACCCATATATTGGATATCTTCAGATCTGATATGTCTCCTGTTTGATTCATTAAAACAAGTGTGGCAGGCAACATTACAATTAGGAGTTACCTCTATCGCAATATACTCTCCAGAACGTGTTTTAATTAATGTTGGATCTTCAAGAACAAATACTCCGTTTAATGTCTTTCTTTCTCCTAGCGGATCTTGGATTGTTAACTTATCTGTTAGCCTTGTTTTTACTCTATCATATCCAAAATAGTTCCCATTACGTCCAGGATTTCTTCTCCCTGATTCTGCCTGTCTTTCTAATTGTTCTGGTGTAAATACAGCTGTTAGCATGTTAACAGATAATTGATTAAGGTTTATAATACATCATGAAATAATTATTCCAAAAAGAATATTAATTTTTCAAATCCCTAATTCTTTTCACAGAACAGAACTCTCCACACATACTACAAACATCATCTTCAGGATTGTCCTCTTTTCTCATTTTGATTGCAGTCTCTGGATCAATTGCTAACTTCAACTCATTCTCCCAATCAAGCTTTGCCCTTAATCTACTTAACTCATCATCTCTTTTACGTCCTAACCCCCGAGCAACATCAGCAGAATGTGCAGCTATTTTTGTACAAACAACTCCTTCTTTAACGTCTTCAACACTAGGCAATCTCAAATGCTCTGCTCTTGTAACATAACATAAAAAACTTGCTCCATAATAAGCAGCCATTGCTCCACCAATTGCTGACGTAACATGATCATAACCAGGTGCAATGTCTGTAACAATTGGTCCTAAAACATAAAACGGTGCAGAATGACAATACTCTTTCTGTAAATCCATATTTTTCTTAATCTGGTCCATTGGAACATGTCCAGGTCCTTCAATTATCACCTGTACACCTTTCTCCCACGCTCTTAACGTCAACTCTCCTAAAACTTTCAACTCATGAATCTGTGCTTCATCAGTTGCATCTGCTAAACATCCAGGCCTTAAACCATCTCCAAGACTCAAAGTCATATCATACTTATTACAAACATCCAAAATCCTATCAAAATACTCATAAAGAAAATTCTCTTTATCATTATCCTTCATCCATTTGATTAAATAACTTCCTCCTCGACTAACAACACCACCGATCCTACTATCCAACATAGGAACACAATCTCTAACAATTCCGCAGTGTATTGTAACAAAATCAACTCCTTGTTCTCCTTGTTCCTCTAAAATCTTCAAAAACTCCTCAATTCCAACATCTGTTCTATTCTCATAATCAACCATTAACTGATAAATTGGCACAGTACCTAACGGAACATCACTATTTTTAATCATTTCCTCTCTTATCTTATTCAAATCTCCACCAGTACTCAAATCCATAACAAACTCTGCACCATTTTCAACAGCAACCTTTAACTTCCTCAACTCAGTATTCATACAATTCTTTAGAGGAGAACTACCAATGTTTGCATTTATTTTAGTCCTCAACAATCTTCCAACACCAAAAACCTTTTTAACAGAGTTCTTATTACACGGAATAACAAGCCTACCTTTTGCAATCTCTTCTCTAACTACTTCACTATCAATTTCTTCATACCTAGCAACCTCTTCCATCTCTTTAGTAATTATTCCATTCTTAGCTGAAATTAACTGCGTCATTTTAACACCCATTCCAATATAACATTTGCCTGTTTTGCTGCAGCAATATTAACTCTTGGTGATATTGGTGCAACACACTCTGAACTAGTTTGCAAATCTCCGATCATTATTAAATTTTCTCTTAATCGATGAACTTTGATATCATCACTTTTTCCAACCCCACATAAACCGGATGCTGTAACAATGAGTTTACCAGTTGGAATCATCTTTCCAACAATCATACTCTTATACTCAGGAGTATCAAAAGCCTCAACTATTACCTCACAATCACTAAACGTCTCAAGAACATTCTCTTCTTCAACTCTACCACAAACTTCAATCTCTAAATCAGGATTTATACGAAGTAAATTCTCTCTTAACACCTCTGTTTTCCTCCTTCCAACCTGATCAAAAAAATAAAACTGCCTATTTAGATTTGATAACTCTATCTGGTCATGATCTGCAATAATAAACTTTCTAAACCCAGCTCTGACTAAATTAAACGCACAATTCGAACCTAAACCACCACAACCAGCAATTCCAATCTTCACAGACCTAACTTTTTCATACCCTTTCTCACCGATTGCATCCTTAATAATTTCTTCAAACATCTTAACACCAATCCTTCAGCACAGGCTGATAACCTTTTGATAATAATAAATTTTTAATTTCCTCAACACCTCTTTTATCAGAGATATCAAACTGTCCAACATCATCATTCATAATACGTCCACCAACCTTTGTACAAGAACCAGCAGACATCTTTGTAATTCCTAACCCAATAACATTATCCCTTATATGATCTCTTTCTCTAGTGGATAAAGTAATCCCCACTCTAGGTAAAAAAATCCTAAGAGCCAATATTATCTGTATTAAATCTTTATCACTAACTTCTTTTATATCATCAAACTCTCCTTCATGTGGTCTAATTCTTGGAACACTTACACTTAACTCAACATCAGGATATTTGTCCTGCAAATATTTAGCATGCATCCCCACATTTAAAACATCATCTCTCCATGACGACAAACCCAACAAACATCCAATATTAACAGTACGCATTCTAGCTTTACACGCTCTCTCTGCCGCTTCTAATCTATAATCATAATCAGTCTTTGGCCCAGACAAATGAACCTCTTTATATTTTTCCCCATCATATGTTTCTTGATAAATTGTTAATCCATCAACACCAACTTCCACTAACTCTTTATACTCTTCCTCACTCAACGGATAAACCTCAATAGATATAGAAGTAAAATACTTTTTCAACACTCTAACACACTCCTTAATATATGAAACAGGACTCATCTCTCTTGACTCCCCTGTAAGAATTAAAACATGCTTAAGTCCAGTAGATGCAATCACCCTCCCTTCTTCCTCAACATCTTCTAAACTTAACTTTCTCCTCTTTATATTATTGCTAACATTAAACCCACAATAAGAACATTTGTTATCACAATAATTTGATAAATACAACGGTGTGTAAAGAAGAACAGCTTTCCCAAAATACTGCAAAGAAATTTTCTGCGCCTCTTGAGCCATCTCCTCTAAATAATTCTGCGCCTCCTTAGACAACAACGCTTTCAAATCTTTATCAATAATTGCTTTCATACTATTCCCTCAGAAAACCAGTAAGTGGAGATGAAGCTGTAGCATTCCTCTCTCTCCCCAACCCAGATAAATAAGCAAGTCTTCCAGCTTTTACTGCCATAGAAAATGCCTTTGCCATTCCAACAGGATCTTTTGCAGTAGCAATAGCAGTGTTTAATAAAACAGCATCACAACCCATCTCCATACAAAGTGCAGCATCTGATGGCTTTCCTATTCCTGCATCAACAATAACCGGAATCTTAATCTCATCTATTATTAACTTAACAAGCTCTTTTGTTTTTACACCACGATTACTTCCGATTGGTGCACCTAACGGCATAATTGCTGCAGCTCCTGCCTCTTCCATCTTTCTCGCCATAACTAAATCAGGTGTTATATAAGGCAAAACAATAAATCCTTCTTTTGATAAAACTTCAATCGCCTTCAACGTCTCTAAATTATCAGGCATTAAATATTTACTGTCAGGAATAATCTCAATCTTTATCCAATTACCACAACCAGAAGCTTTTGCTAATCTTGCAATCCTTATTGCTTCTTCTGCATTCCTTGCTCCAGATGTATTTGGCATTAATATCTTTCCTTCAGGAATATGATCTAAAATATTTTGATCTTCTGAATCTTGATCTACCCTCCTCAAAGCCACAGTAATAATCTCTGCCTCAGACTCTAATAAGATATCTTTAATCATCTTTTTATCAGGAAATTTACCAGAACCAATAAGTAACCTACTTTTTACCTCTCTTCCACCAATAATTAATTTATCCAAACTCATCCTCCTCCAACAAAACTAACAATCTCAATAACATCTCCTTCTTTCACCTGAACATTCTCCCACTCTTCTTTAGGAACTATTTTCATATTATGTTCAACAACAATCCTATCATCATTTAACCCCTTATTATTAACAATCTCTCTAATAAACTCACCACTAATATCCTCTAACTTCCCATTTATCTTTAATTGCATTTTAATTCCTCAATAGCTGCTTTAACATCTTCTGCTTTAGTTATCGCAGTAATTACTGCAATATTTTCTGCACCTAATTCATACAAACTTTTAACATTCAACTCTTTAATCCCTCCTATAAAAAATACAGGATGTTTAGACAACTCCACTACTTTCCTAACATCATCTAACCCAACATTATACTCCTTTGTCTGTGTAGAAAAAACAGGACCAAAACCAATATAATCAATATCTAACTCATTTGCTTCTCTAACTTGTTCTAAAGAATGTGTAGACAAACCAATTATTTTATCTCCAACAACTTCTCTTATCTTTTCAATAGAAAACTTCTGAATATCTTCTTGCCCAACATGTACTCCATCTGCATCTAAATCTTTTGCTAGATATGGATCATCATTAACAATAAACTTAACTTCTCTACAAATCTTCTTCAACTCTCTGCCTAACTTAAGCAACTCTTCTCTACTTTTTCCTTTCTCTCTCATCTGAACATAGTCTACACCAGAAACCGCTTCTTTAACTATCTCTAAAGTCGATCTATCAGAATATTCCTCGCTTGTAACTAAGTATATCATCTCTCAAAATGGAAGATTTAGTCTTTTTTAAATATATCCCTATCATTAATATTTCAAACATAAACATTTATAAATACTTCAAGCAAACTCAACCTTATGGCAGAAACAATAACAAAAGACATGAATATCACTGAAATAGTTCAGAAATACCCACAAGTAGCTGAAGTATTTTTCAAGCATGGAATGCATTGTTTAGGTTGTGCAGCAGCTCACTTCGAAACACTAGAACAAGGTTGCACAGCACACGGAATAGATGTAGAAGCAATCCTAAAAGACTTAAATAAGGCTATAGAGAATAAATCTGAATCAAAACTTTTGAACGAAAGTGAAAACGGTTTACAGAAATCGGAGATTTCTGAAAAACCAGAAGAAGATTAATTCTTTTCTTGTTCAATTCTTTCAATAACTGATCTAAGTAATAATGGCCAGACTATTGTTGCATCTGCATGAACTTCTGCCCACATTCCGCCTTCTTCTTTAGGAACAAACTTCCCCCAAGAAACACCTTCTTCGTATGTGCAACCACTTAATCCGCCCCAATGTACCGGTTCTGGACAGATTCTAACTCCGTAATAAAATCTTTTATTCCAAGGACTGTCTTTTGGAGCATAATACCTACCTGATTTTGAGTTATCAATTAACCTAAACCTAATAATGTCTAAATATGGTGCAACCTGTTGTGCCCAATTCCTTGGAACACCGCCACCAATCGTAAATATCCCAATCTTCTTTGCATTGTAAATCATATCAGTATACTTTTCCAAATCTAAGAACGGATTAAACATCAACTCTTTCTTCCCATCCATCTTCTGTTTTCTATTAAACAAACCAAAATCTAACCCAAACTCAGAATCAGTAAACGCAGGAATAAACACAGGGACATTTTTCTCAAACGCAGACTTCAAAACACCTCTGCCTTCAAATTTTTTAACTAAAAACTCGCCCAACTTATTATTTAATTCATAACTGCACGTAATAGCTCCTTCTGGAAATGATTCTAAAACCTCATTTACCATAACTTCAGCATCATCAAGATTCTTTTCTAACTCCAAAGTATCATAAACTCTATTGTAATCCTTCTTAAACAACTCTTTATCATCCATCTGTCCAAATTCATACTTAAAATGCTCCATACCTGCTGCTTCAACAAATCCGTGAGCCATAAGTGCACCAGTACTAACAATAGCATCAACATAGCCTCTATCAATCATCTCAGAAATAACTAAACCCATCTTTGCAATAGTCATCGCACCTGATAAAGTCATAACAACTGTACAATCAGGGTCTTTTATCATCCTATATAAAACTTCATGTGCCTCTCCAACTGTTCTTCCACCAAAAGAAGTTTTGCCCATAGCTTGCACTAGTTTCAACGCACTATCACATTTATTCACATCTAAAGATTCCAACGGTTTCAATCCCAATTTATGTGGATCAACAAACCCACACTTTAGGTCTTCTTTTTCACATCCCATAATCATAAAGAATACTGCTACCATATATAAGCTTTACTCTCAGAAAAAGCTCTGTAGAATTGCTATTTAAAGCACCTGCCTAGGGGAGGTGGGTGGGAAGAATAAGATTCAAGAATAAACTAAACCCGAGCATTAAAATTTCTATTGAAATTTTAATTATTGCGATGGGTTTGACTTTATGTCTGCTTCGGTGCTATTTTTAAAGCAATTCTACAAAGCCTCTAGAAAAAGCTTTTCATAATCAAATTAATTATTTTATCATCAACACTGAAAACTATCTTCTGCCCGTTCTTCAAATTCAATCTAAATCCAATACTATCAGCTATTAAAATAAGATTATCTGACTTTGAGTCTATCTCCACTTTCTTATCTTTCTTCAACACATCTCTTGTCATCTTTGCTTTTGTTAATCTTCCAGAATAAGCATCTCTAACAACATACTGAAATTTATCAGAGTTTAAACTTAACTTTTTCCCACCAGCACTATATATCCAAGCAGTTGACCCAGCAGCAGCCCCTATTAAAACACCACTACTTTTCTGTTCCTCTTCTTTCTTACCAACTCTCAATACATACCTCGATGTTCCGCTAACATCTTTATGTCCAATATAAAATTCATTCAAAGCTCTCCCAACAAACTTTCCATCAACTTCTGCTTTCAAGCGATGTAACTTAAAATTTCTAAATTTTCCTTTCAATAGTTTTCCAAAAATCTTCTCAAAATTACCTTTATCACAACAAGTAAAATTACCTTCAGTCTCTTCAATGTTAGAATTAACACCCATCGTCGGAGTCTCATCTAAAACAAACTGAGCAGCTTTCAAGAAAGTACCATCTCCTCCTACAACCATGATTAAACTAACATTCTTAACACAGTCCTTTGTTAGTTTGCTTCTACAAACCTCATTATAATTGATATTATTTTTCTCTAGAACACTCTTAACAATATTGGTAGTCTCATTCCCTATATTACACATATCCTGTTTATGTACTAATAATACGTTCTTTACATCCATAGAACAAGATAACTGTGAGCATTTAAAAAGTTTACTCTCATTAAGCAGCCAGGAGACTCAATCAACTAGCACTCCAACCTTTCCAGGTGCTGCTTGTAGGGCTTTCTTTTCAGCAGCATCTTCTGCCTTGATCACATCAACAACACAATCAAACTCTTTCTCTAAGAATCCTTTTGCCTCCATTAAATAATCAAACTCTTCTTGACAACTACTAACTCTATCAGAAACCTTTCCAGATGCAACCAATTTAGGAACAAATTTGGATATTTCTCCACCATACCTCTTAAACTCATTCTTACTCATAACAACCTTCATTACCTCTCCAGGATTCCTTGTCTTCTTCATCTCCTCGCCCAACAATTTAAACAACTCATATTTCCAAGGCAATGAAACAAATAATCTAATCCTTTTTGGCTTAATCTTAACTAATTTCAATACAGAATTAATATCAGAAACACTATTCCTAACCATGTCTTCCCCCAAATCAAGTTTATAGTTAATTTTTTTCTTATCAACACCAGGCCATTTACTCAATGACACATAACCACCGATCTCTAATTTCTCCCATATTTCTTCGCAAATAAACGGACAATAAACAGATAACATTAAAAGCTGACTTTCAATAACTTTTTTCATAAGATCTTTATTATAATCTCCATTACATCTTCTAATATACCATCTCAACGAATTTCCTAACTCAAAATAAATCTGTTGTGCAGAACTTCTAAATAATGTCGCCTCCATAAATGAATTAACTTTCAACACAACCTCATTCAGCTTTGACTCCATCCATCTATCCACTTTTTTATACTCTTCTCTTCCTTTTCCATAGTGCTCAACACAAAAATTATAGAATTGATCTAATTTAACAATAAATGTCTTAGCAAACTCACTGTCCCAATTTGGATCATCCATCCCTTCTCCACCATTCAGTATAGTAAACCTAGCAGAATCAACTGAAAATTTAGATGACATATCACGAAGAGGAATCATATTACCTAAACTTTTGCTCATCTTCTGCCCGTCGACAGTCACCCAACCATTAACACCAATACCTTTTGGCCATTTGTCCTCTGGAAAAATAGCGCAATGATTAAAAACATAGAATGTTAAATGATTTTGTACTAAATCTTTGCCAGAGTTTCTAAAATCAACAGGATACCAATAATCAAACTCATCTTTCATTCTAAGAACCAAATCACTATCAACTTTAATATCATCCAATTTACCTTTCCCTAATAAAACATAATCAAAGAAATTATCATCAATATCATAAGGATCAACATCTTTTAATAAATGTACAATTGTATAATAAGCCATGTAGATAGTACTATCACTAAGACTCTCAATTAACCATTTCTCATCCCAAGGTAATCTTGTACCCAATCCTTCTTCTCTTGTGCAAGCCCAGTTATGCAACCAACCTATTACATACTCGAACTGAGGTCTTACCTTTTCTGGATATAATTTCATTTTACCAAAAGCGTCACGAACAGTATCTTTCCACTCTTTATCTCCATAGGCCATAAACCATTGATCTTCAACAATCTTAATAACACACTCATTCAAATCCCTAGAAACAACCTTCCCATCTAACTCATAAAACATAATAGCATCTTTGTCGTCTATCAGTTTTTTCTTTAATAATTCTTGAGCCTCAGGAACACTCATCCCTTTACACACTCCACAATTATCTTTCATAACTCCCTTTCTAAAGACCCTTTTATTCAACTCACCTTTTGCTTTCTCTAATTTAGCAACATCTTTTGCAGACTTAACTCCAAACTCTTCTCCAATATCTCTTCCTAAATCATCTCCCATGCCAGGGATCTTAATTATACTAATTGGAGCGAGCTTTGCAACAACATCTTTATCTAAATTATATTTTTCTTGCGTCTCAACATCCTTTTGTATCTTATCTAATTCATATAAATCAACAGGATCTTCAAGAGCAGAATAAACAATACCTGATCCAACATTCGAATCAATAAAACCTGCAGGTAAAATATATAATCTCCTATTAACTAATGGACCTTGCACCCATTTTCCAATTAACTCTTCAGGTTTAATATCCTCAATAACTTTTACGTCAGTATGTTGGTCTTTTATCTTATCAACAACACCATTTCCTACAACCCATTTCTCACCGTCAACTTCAACAATAACATACTCTCCTTCAGGATCAATCCATAGATTAGATTGCCCATATAATGCATCTGGTCTTGTCGTACCAGACATTATAATCAAATCAGAATCATCAATCTTAAATTTTGCCCAAATAAAATCTTTATGGGTTACGCCCTCTCCTTCTGCCCTATCATGATCACCAACAGGACACTTCTTTACGGGATCCCAAACAACAGGGAATTTTCCTTTAACAACATACCTCTTCTCTTTCAACTTATTAAACTGCCATCTAATAAATTTATCATAATGTTTATTAATATCTGTTGTAAAGAATTGTCTTCTCCAATCTATACTTAACCCCATCTCTCTAAAATCTTTCTCAAACTCAGGTGCAAAATAATCTAACCATTCTCTAGGCTCTTCAAACTTCTTAATCTCTTTATCATTAAATCCCATATCTTTCATTATTTTGATCTGCTTCTCTTCCTTCTCTTTGACTCTATTTGCAGCAGAAACAATTGGACTACCAGTAGCATGCCATCCTTGAGGAAATAAAACATTAAACCCCTTCATTCTTTTATATCTAGCAAGAGCTTCTACTCTCATTAGTGTATACAAATGTCCAATGTGAGGATATGCATTGATATATGGGTAAGGAAATGTAAGAAAGAACTTATTCTTCTTCTTATTGACATTAGACTCAAAAACCTTATCTTTCTCCCACCTATCTCTCCACTTCTTCTCAATCTCTTGCGTATTGATCATAGAATAAACAATACTCTATGATTATATAAATATTACTATTAACAGAAGACATAAACACATGGGATGAGAACTGACTGGAGAAGGGATTTCCATGATCAGATTTTACGTAGTGAAATCTGAGTTTGGCACAAAGTGACAAACTTATTATGGAAATCTCTTTTCGGAATAGGGCATGCGTAGCATGACCGTATTCGAATCCAATAACTTCTAATAATCTATAAAATAATAAACAAAACAACTAAAGAATCAAATCAAACCTTCTTGAACTGAGCAATTGTGTCAATTAACTCAACTTGTCCTAAAAACATCTGTCTACAACAGTATCTTTCTAAACCTAAGCTATCTAGCACCTTCTTTCTATCTTCGCCATCTCCAACTCTTTCTCTGTACTCATCCCAGCATTGCGCAATTGGTTTCCCACAGCTTATACATCTTATTGGAATCATCATTTTTAAATCACCTATAGGATTTTTGTCGTTTTGATCTAGCCTTAGAATGGCTATTTGGTTTTACACATTCTCTTCTTCTACTATCAGCAACTAAAAGATTTCTATCATATTCTAAATACGCACTTTTCAATACATCACTTTTTGTATACTCAACAAATGCCTTTGCAATTGCTAATCTTGCAGCCTCAGTTTGACTACTTCTTCCACCACCCATAACATTGATACTAATATCTACTTTTGCACTAAATTTATCAGCAATTAATAGTGGTTCCATTAATTTTAATCTATGCATTCTAGGTGAATACTGTTCTAGCGCAATATTATTAATCTTTACTCTACCACTTCCTTCTCTTAATGTTGCTCTTGCAATAGCTGTTTTCCTTTTTCCTGACGCATGAACTATTTTCATAATTTTCCACCCATTATTCTACAAATATCTCCAATACACATATACTTTAAGTTTGGAACTTTCTTAACATTTGCTTTTTCAAATGTCTCTTTTTCTTGATCTTTAAAATTATCTGGAACACCAATATAACACATGATTCTCTTAAACGCTTCTCTCCCTTTAGCTTGTCTATGCGGAAGCATACCTCTAATCACTCTTCTAACAAATCTGTCTGGCATTCTAGGAATAAATGGACCTTTTGAAGGTATACCCATTGCTCTCTTTTTTTTATATCTCTCGACAATCTCTGCTCTACTGCCTGTCATAAACGCTTTTTCACAATTAATAATATCTACTTTCTCTCCTAATAAAGCATTCTTTGCAGCGACTGTTGCAAATCTTCCAACAATTAAATTTGATGCATCGATTATCATTTTATCCTATAATCCTCACTTGTTTTCCTTTTGGATTTATTTTTACTAAATCTAATATAGATAACGCTTTTCCATTTGCTTTCTGTATTTTCTCTTTTGCTTGCGAAGAGAAATTAAATGCAGCGACATTAACAGTATGATCAATATCTCCAGCTCCCAAAACTTTTCCAGGAACAACAATAGTTTCATTCTCTTTAGTAAATCTCTGTATTTTAGCTAAATTTACAATTCTTCTTCTAGAAGTAGGTTTTTCTAAATCACTTGCAACTCTTTTCCAAATCTTAGCACCCTCTTTATTTGAATGCTTCCTTAACTCTATTACCAACATTTCTAGATATTTATTTGTTTTCATTTGAGTTCTTTTACCTTGTCTGCAAATTCATCAAGAGTTTCATTAAATAATTCTACTCCTTTTCCAATAATGTCTCTTGCATTCAATTGGCCCCATGATTCTAAACTGAATATGAATGTATCTTCTCCTTTTTCTGCATAAACATCTCCATTTGTTAAATCTTTACAAGCATCACATAATGTACATTTCAATAAATTATCTTGTACAACAGTCAGTTTCCCTTTTTTTAACTGGAAAATCTTTGCATGGCAACATTTAACAACATCGTTTGCATTATCAACATCTTTTTTTATTTTAACATCTGATTTATGCTTATAAAAAACTAAGCCAGGACACCATTTAATGTGTTCTTTCCCAACTCCTAAAACAGCTGTTGCTTCAAACTCTATATCTTGATTTTTTAATAACTTAACAATAGGTGTGTCTGGATATGCTGGCATTACTTTAGGGTCTGCTGATTTAAGATCTGACGCATAAATCACTTTTGGACCTTTTCCTTTCAATGTTAATTTGCATTGACATTGTGCACAACCTTTTCCTTCACACTTGCATTTTTTTAATAGGTTATATGACTTCAAGTCTGTCTTTAGGGGTATTAAACCCAACCTATGTGCAACAACTTCATCATATAATGCAGAGTTATTCTTCTTAAACTCAACATCTTCAATAGCCATTGTTGGTACTTTATTTATCAATACCCTCCTTATGCTATTTGCATATGCAGGAGTAATCCCTTTAACCATAAATGAAAGCTTTGTTTTATCCTTATTTTTTTCTAAAAGCCTTATTTCCATTTTTATACCCTTCTCCCTCTTTTTCCACCTTTTTTTCTGCAGCCATCATGAGGTATGGGTGTAACATCCTCAATTATGCCAATTCTTAGGCCCATTCTTGATATTGCTCTAACAGCTGCTTGAGCTCCTGGCCCAGGATTAGTCGGACCATTATGTCCTCCTCTTGCCCTTATCTTAACATGTATAGCATTAATTCCTCTTTCTTTTGCAGTTTCAGCTGCTCTTTTAGCAGCAGTCATTGCTGCAGTAGGAGAACTTTCCATTCTATGTGCTTTCACAACTTGTCCTCCTGAGCATCTAGATATTGTTTCTGATCCTGTTATATCTGTAATATGGATTATTGTATCATTATACGAAGCATAAATATGACATAAACCCCATCTCATGGGTCTTCTTTCCCCTCTATTAAAATTGCCACCTTTTCTCTCATAGGTATTATGTTTTTTGAATCCTTTTCTTGCTTCCATTTTATTTTTTCTTCTCCACTTTTTCAGGTATTGATCTTTCAGGATGTTCTGAGTTTGACAAACTTGATCTATCCATAAAGCAGATAGTCTCTTCATCACTCACAGGAACAAGAAAACTTGGTGAATCAATAAGTTTATCTCCAACTTTAACATGTCCATGAACAATAAATTGTCTTGACTGTTTTACAGTTCTTGCAAGTCCTCTTTTCAATAAGATTGATTGAAGTCTTCTATCTAAAATATCTTTAAGTGTCAAACCAAGAATGTCTTCTATTGATGAACTTTCACTTACTAATCCGTATCTCTTAAGCTTGTTTACTAGATTCTGTTTTTCAATCTCTGCTTGTTTAGTTGTTGTAACAATAAGTCTCTTTGCTTGCATCTGAGCATTCTTAAGAAATGATGCCATTCTCCATACTTCTTTCTTATTCCTTAATCCATAATCTTTTACCAAAGCTTTTTCTTCTTCAATTCTAGCTTTATTCCACGGATGTCCTGGAGTTGTATATTTTTTCCTTGTTTTTCTTGGATCGCCCATTTTTTATCACTTTTTCTTCTTACTTTGTGCCGGTTTTGCTCTTTTTACACCAACAGCCTTTCCTTTACTCTTTCTGAAATTTGATCTTGTTCTTTGACCTCTAACAGGTAAGCCCCATGAATGTCTTAGTCCTCTATTAGATTTTATTTTTTGTAATCTTCTTAAATCATTATCTTGAACATATTTTAAATCAGGCCCTAATAAGTGTTTATCTTCTCCGGTCTCATAATCTTTTCTTCTATTAAACATCCATGAAGGAGTTCCAGCCACTTTTGGATTCTCAATAACTTTTTGTATCTGTTCAATCTCTTGATCCATTAGCTCTCCTGTCTTCTTTCTTTTATTAACTCCTGCTAATTTACATACCATATTTGCATAAACAGGACCAACGCCTTTTATTTTCAACATAGAATTACCAATTGATCTATTTCCATCTAGATCTGTGTTAGCTATCCTAACAATATACCTGAAATTTGACTTTTCTTCTGCCATATTATTATACACCTTGCACTTCATATAGTCATAAGAATTAATAGGTTTGCCCTAAATACGCCTTATGACTCGGGTTAATAGGATGGATTAATATATCATTTATAAATGTTACCATTATTTCCCTCTACTGTAACGCTAGTGCCAAGCGGAGTTCATGGGAATAATAGCACTTAAGCTAAAAGTTACTGACAATATGTGTTCAATACATAGACACGAAGCGCACTAGCGTTACTAGTAAAACTACAAGAAAAATAGAAAAAAGAAGGAAAAATTAAGTTCTTTTTGCTCTTAATATCCCTTTGACACTATGTACTAAAGATGTATCTATATTTGTATATGACACATCAATGTTTGCTTCAAGATCCCCAGATATTGCCATGTCTCCTCCGCAAACTATAGTGAATATAGCTTTCTCAGAAGGTTGGAATGGTGTAGTTGCAGTTAAATCAACAGAGTTATTACCCATAAGATTCACACTTGTAACAGACAAAGTTGAACAATCTCCATCTCCAGTAATTGTTGCTCCAACATAATTCACAGGAATTCCTAAATCATTCTTAATAGCAAACTGAATTTGTCCAGTATTAAAGTTTACAACAGGCTTATCAATGCAATCAAAACCAGCTACAAAAGCACATTTATCAGGCAATAACTGCCCAGGTTGAAGAATCCCAAAATAAGCTACAGCACCAATAGCTGCTAATACCACTAGAATTGCCCAGCCATAAGTCATCAGAAACTCCATAGCTGCCTGTCCTTTCATTTGAAAATGTAATTTTCTAATGTGCTCCAAAATCTTTGATTTTAGACATTTTAACATAATAATCACCTCTTTAAATATAATATAGAATTTATTGAAGTATTTATATATAAATCTTGCTATTTAGTCATGACAAAAATAGAAAGATAAAAAAAATTAAAAATTTATTTATGGTCTCTTTGCTCTCAATGCGCCTTTTGCAGTGTGTGTTAACGATGTTTCTGTATTAACATATGTTAACTCAATATCACTTTCAAAGTCACCTGAGATACCTGATCCGCCGCCGCATGCAAATGTTACGGTTGCTTTTCCACCTTGTTGGAGATCAGTGGTTCCTGTATAATCCAATGATGTGTTTACTGGATCAGTTACACTTGTTAATGATATAGTTTCACAATCACCGTCTCCTGTAAGTGTTGCTCCAATTGTATCAATTGGATAACCAACATCATTCCTGATAGCTAACTGTACAACACCTGTATCAAAGTTTACAACTGGTTTATCAACACAGTCAAAACTTGCAGGGAATGTACATTTATCAGGTAACAACTGACCTGGGTTTAACACACCGAAGTAAGCTAATGCACCAATTGCTGCCAATACTACTAGTATTGCCCAGCCGTAAGTCATCAGAAACTCCATAGCTGCTTGACCTTTTCTCACAAATATCACCTCTTTTTTATACACTAATTAGCACGATATCATGCTTTTAAACTATCTAACGTCATTTATCAACTACTTACTATATAAATGTTTCGATTATATATAGTAGTAGGGTATTTTGTATACTAAAACATTCCGCCAAGCATTAAACCAAGTATAAAATACCCGATTAGGTACGTAACTTGAGAAGTCACAATGAATATAGGGATATAATGTGCAGTCTCTTTAATATTGCCCTTTGTAATCGTTCCTACAATCATACTAGAGAATATTGCAGTTAATAATAAACTAACTCTTGAAAACCACTTATAATCACCTAGATTAATCCCTCCTTCTGTACTAACAGATAACATAAATGATCCTCCAGCAGTACTAGTTGTGTCCAAGTTGGCAGTAATACTATTAACAACTATCAACAAATGAGTTGATAAAGCAAACAACACAGGGGCAGCAACAATTGATGCAAACCCAATAAATATGACATATGTTGTAACATTCGCACTCATCTCTTTTTTCATCGAAGAAATCTCTTGTATGTTAATAGAAATTTTATTTAATAAATCTCCAACATCTCCTCCTGCCTCTACTCCTTCAATAAGAATATCAATAGATCTTTTTAATATTGTAGAATCATATTTATTAGCAAATAATTTTAAACTATCTTTCAAAGGTTCCCCACTCAATGTTCTTTTTGCAACCTCTTCAATCTCTTTAGCTAAAACACCAAATCTTGGCCTAACTGCAAACCACAACGCTCTATCAATAGTCATCCCTGCCCGAATATTGGATGATGTAAGCTGTAAAAAATCAGGCAAAACTGCCTCAATGGCCAATCTTCTCTTGAATATTCTAATATCTACATAAATAACAAACGCCATCCATAAAACAATCAATGTAATTAAAAATACAGGAACCCAGATTATTACAGCAATTGCTATAACATATTTTATTGATTCTGCACTATGTGTGATAGAAAAATAAGCTAACTGATAAACTGTTATAATTCCCATCAAAATAATAACTAATCTAAAGATGTGTTTTGAAGCATGATAAAAATCAAACGCATAATCTGCTTTTTCAAAATACCCATGCATCCTTCTAATCCTATCATGTTTAGTTATCTTTTGTTTTTGTACCTCAAATTTAATCTCTTTTTCTTCCTCTTCTTTATTTTCTCCTTTTTTCTTAAACATCCCTGCAACTTTTGCTACAACAGATTTCCTCCATAAAATTGGCTTCACTTCTTTCTTCATGTCTTTTTCTTCATCACCTCCCTTAACAATGTTGTGAAGTCTACTCAACTCTTTCTTTAATTTGATCTTTCTTAAATCCAAATAAAAGAAAAATCCCATCCACAACAACAGCAAAAACAAAACAAATGAGAGAATCCAAACAACTCCTACATAAACAGCAATATCTAAATAAGATTCAACACCTTCCATCATAAAAAAATAAATCTCAAAGAGAGTTAGTGTCATGCTTAAAGCAATATCAGTAGATAATATTGCTTTTGAAACTTGGTCTGTTGTTAAAGGCAAACCTGCAGCATCAATCATATGCTGTAATTTATCTCTACCAGCCTGCATCCTAGTGGGGGAAATAGCATTGAAAAACCTCCCAAAAAGTTTATACACATTATTCTCTTTATCTATCTTTATCATTTTACATCTCAACCGCCGGTCTAGAAGATTTTATGGCCGCATAAAACATGAATTGCAAAAACGCAATCAATCCAGCAAGTGTTAACAAAAACGGAAGTCTTAACTCAAGACCAATAAATACAGCAAATATAATTAACATAGTTATACCTAAAGATGGAATAATAACAGCAATCATCATATAAAACATTGCCAAAGGATTTAATTTTCTACCATACTGTTCTACTTCAATTTGTTGTTCTTTTATAATCTGATTTAATGTTGCATTAAGAGAACCTTCAACATCTGCTCCAGTTCTAATAGAATTCAAAAGCTGCCAAAATATTCTTCTTAAACTATCGGATGGCACTAACTCTCCGACCTCACTAAGGGCATCCTCAAAACTAGTACCTAAATTAACTTTATCAACTATGGCTTTAAAATATCTTCCAATCTCTTTATATTCTCTTGCGATATTAACAAACACATCATAAATTGGCACACCACTTCCAACTTCAATAAGTAAAAACCTAGTCGCAAAAACAATCTCCTTATTAACTGCTTTCTCTTTTTGTCTAATCTTAAAATCAGGAAACTTAAGTAGATAAAAAGTCATTACAGTAAAACCAATCGGAAATAAAAGAAAAAGAAATTTTATTGAGATCTCTAAGGAATGTAACACTGGGGCAAGAAACAAAATAAAAAAACCAAACGATATCATAAACGAAGTCATTATAGTTTTTTTAATAAAAACATGAGGTGAATCACTCATCTCTGCTTGAGCAAGTTTAAATTTTAGATTAGGCATACTAAGAGCTATCTTTCTATAAATAACATTCATTACTTGTTCACCCCTTCTTTAATCGTTTGTGTCACACCCATCCTTAATGTAGGGGCGGGACACGATTATAACCCTTCTCTAAAATCTGCAGGAACCTTATTTGACCTAACTAATTTCATTAAGTTACTCTGATTAGTATAATATTCTGCCATTACTCTTCCTACTTGATCTACTCCTTCTAAATTATTTTTTACAAGGTATTTTAACACATCAGATTTCCCATGAAGTGCCTTCTTAATTTCTTTTGGAGTATCACCTGTGTATAATTGAAGAGTACTTAACAATGATTTTGATTTATTTGTATTCACTAACACGTCCTTTTTTGCATTATACTGCATAAGTAAATTTGTTCTTGAATCAGGTAGAATTTCTGCAACCTGGAACGTCCTTCTGATACCTGATCTTCTATTTCTGAACTGTACAATTACCATAGAGATTGCAGGCAATAGTGATTCAGGAACATTAATCGGCGGATGAGTTAATCTATTAATGGTCTCGTTTACATTATTAGCGTGGAACGTTGCATAACAACTATGGCCTGTATGAATAGCTTCAAATAATGTTTCTGCTTGTTTCTGTCTTCTAATCTCACCAACTAAAATTCTATCTGGTCTCATTCTTAATGAATTAACTAACAAATCTTCCATAGAAACTTCTCCCTTTCCTTCAGGATTTGGTTGTCTAGTCTGCATAGGTACCCAATGTAAAAATTTTGGAAGTCTCAACTCCCTAGTATCTTCAATAGAAACAACTCTCTGATTAGGTGGAATAAAACTTGCAAGTACATTTAATGTAGAAGTTTTACCTGAAGCAGTTCCTCCGGTTATCAAAGCACTCATCTCATACTGCATAGCCATCCATATTAATGCAGCAGAATCCACACTTATTGTTCTGAATTTTAAAAACTTAGTAATTGTAAACGGATCTCTGGAAAACATTCTTATTGTTATTGTGTTTCCTCCTGAAGAAATAGGCATCAATGTAGCATTAACCCTATCTCCTTGTCCCAAATGAGCATCTAACAATGGCTCTAAGACTGTTAACTGTCTTCCAACTTTTCTCCCAATCATAGATGCATAATTCTTTATCTGATCTTCATTCTCTATCTTTAATGTTGTTTTCAACCATCCATGTTTTTTATGATAAACCCAAATATACTCTCCTGCAGAGTTAATAGTTATCTCTTCTAACTTAACATCATGCATAAGGATATCAATAGAACCAAGACCTAAACTTTTCTGTGCAAGGTATGTTGTCAAATATTTCCTTGTTGCTTCATCGACATCTGGAAAATACTTCTGGATAAGGACATAAATTGCGTCATGAAATTTCTCATCAACAACATTTGTTTTTTTCAACTCAGTTATATCGATCATGCCCAAACTTACTTCACTAACTAACTTCTTCCTTATTCTCTCAAGAATCATCTCTGTTGTTTTAGAAATACTTGCAATATGAACACTATATGTTGGAACAAACTCGTTAGGTTTTAAAATAACCTTAATATTTATCGGCATATTATCAGAATTAAAGGAATATTCATCAATAACCTTTTCTTTATTTACTCCACCTTGTTTTCCAACAGCTTTTACCTTCCTGACAACCACTACCTTCTTCTTTGATTTAATCTTTACTTTCTTCTTTCTTTTAACAGTCTTACCCTTAGTTTTTTTGGGTTTACCCTTACCTCTTTTTTTATTCTTCACTTTTTGTACCTAAATCTTTCCCGATACAATGCAAACCAATTTAAACAATTTACTTTTTAACGACTTCTTTTTCTTATCAATCTCGTTAAATCTCTTCTCTAACTCCCTGATATGTTTCTTTACATCTGTACTCTTAGATATTAAGTTAAATGCAACAGCTTTTTTTATAAGATCATTTAGATCTTTCTTCATATTATTTCTTTCTGATTCTACTTCTTTAATCATATTCTCAATCTTATTCTTTTTATCAAAGAGTTTCTTAAATCTAGTAATGACCTTATTATAACTGCCAACTTTCACATCTATCTCATTCTGTTTATCAATTATTTTCCCTAAAACCTCTTTTTTAATATCATTTATTTTCTGTTTATGTTGTTTACTCTCTTCAACTAAAGGATCAAGAGACCCTTTCCTTTTCTCGATAGTATTTTCTATATTTGTTGCTAATTTTTCTAATTTAGTTATATGATTTTCACTTACATCTATTTTCTGATCCTCTTTTTTAATAATCTCTTTTAATCCTTCAATCTGTTTGCTAAATTCTACAACCCTTTTCTTTAATTTCTCTTCATAATCTTTTAATGAGTCTAAATCCTTTCTTTCTTCCAGCAAATGATCTTTCTCTATATTTATTTTATCTAATAAATCAACATATTTTTTTTGCTCAGAGAAAACCATCTTATCAAAATCGCCCATCTTTTTCTTAAAGAATTCTTGCTGTTGTGATACTCGTTTATCGACATTTCTCTTAAATTTTTCATAGTCTTCTAGTTTTACTAATTCATCTTTGACCATCTCGATCTCTTTACCTACCTCTTTTTTCAAATCAGAAAACTGCTCTTTTAAATCAGTCAACCCTTTTGTGTCTTTATCTAATTTATGAATACTGGATTCAATCTTTCTAACAAATGCATCTTTATTACTGTGGAACTCTTTAGTCTTTGTTACTACCTCTTTTTTGGTTAACTTTCTTTCAACAAGAAATGTTTTAGATAGATTATAATCAATACTAATAAGTCCTTCTTCTTCAAGAAAATCAGCCCATTCTTCAACAACTACTTTTGAAACACCTAGTTTCTTAGCAGCTTCCCCTATTTCTATCTTCTTCTTGTCTTTGATAATGTGAACTAACTTATCAACACCTGTTTCTATCTTCATCTATTTCCCACCTTCCTTTTATAATAGCATTAATCCTATTAATATCTAATAAAATGAATTTTCTACTATTATTTCAACTATTACCATTTATATATCTTTCTATATTATTGGCAAAGTCAACTAATGTGTGGTGGCGTCAGCCGTCACCAGGACCAGCGTTTGCAAATGCAAACCTGGTCGACGCTGACGTGGTCGGGGGACGCCCCCTTTGGGGTGACCCGTAGCCGCCAAACACACTTAACTTGACTTTGCCCAGTATATTAACCTAAATAAGAAATACACCAAACAAAACATATCAATAATCACTCAGAAGGAGCACCCATCAAGGAATTGCAAGATCTCTAACATCATACAGATCTAAATGTGCATCACTATCATTAATCTGGATATCATCTAACTTAAACCAACTATATGTGTTATTAATTAAATAACTGGTTGTGTCTTCACAAGAATCATTAAAATAAACAAAATCAACAATACTGCACTCATCTTTTATAACAATCCCATAACCTTCAAGACTCTCAAACTCTTGTAAATTGACAAGACTTTCAATTCCGTACGGAGATGGATCAAGTCTTCCTTCTATCCTATACAAATAACTTGGAGAAATATTTGAAGCAATAAACAAAGTGTTACTCATATGGTTGATTAAATTACTCATACCATCATCACCTACAACAAAATCAGTAACATTAGCTCGTTGTATTGTTTTAATTATTCCTCCATTACTATTAACTAAATATAATGGATCTTCAAAATCAGTTATATCTATATTAGAAATGATTGTACTATTCCTCTGCCACTCTGCAGTCCCTTTTGTATCTGTTATATTCAACATTACATCAATCTCAATAACAATTCTCCAGGGCGTTTCATGCATAACTCTAATATTCAAGATTTCATACTCTAAATCAATTAGTAATTCTTCTGCCTTTTCTCCTATTCTTTCTATCCATTCATTCATCTCTGCATCATCAATAACATCTACATAATCTCCATCCATTGTTCCATTCATAACCAACTCTTCAAATGTACTATTCAAATTTGTTACAAACTCGCCTGTCTCAGTCATCTGTTGCTGTAACCCGAGCAAAGCCCTAAAAGAAGCAATATATAATCCTCTCGAAATATCTCTCTCTAAATCTCCAATAAAATTATCAACAGAGTTTACCCTCGCCTCGACAGGTAATCTTTTTTCTTTTAATCTTGTTTCTGTTTCAATAGTTAAACCATAAATTACAACTGATAATAATATTATGCTGATGATGGTAAACAAAACCGCTTTTTTATTTTTCATTACTCTCATTTTTATTGCCACGCCCTAAACTCAATTACTGATGGCCCCCATAAATAAGGTATTCTCTCGACAGCTAAAGTCTCTATAATTAAATCACTTGACTCAAAGTTCAAATAAACTCTTCCATCTTGATCAAAATCAAGATAATTAAATAAATTGTATGCAGCTTCATCATATGAATCTGTCGAGTCATAAGATATGCTACTGCTTGTATAATTGCATGTTTTGTTCCCAGTATAATTTGTCGGAATTAAAATATTTGTAGTAGAACCGTCATCAAATTCAACTTCCCAACTGCATCCAATCCCTAACGGCAAAACAGTGCTATAAGGAAGAGAAATATTCAACAAGTTAATCAACCCAGTGTACATAAATGAATCATTTATTGAACATAAACCGGTGTTTGTTCCATTAACACCTAAACTAATTCCTAAATCATTATTCCCTCCAACAAAAACGTCAGGATCAATATTAACAATAAACGGATCCCCTAAATCAGTATAATCAGAACCAAAACCACTAAGATTAAATATATTATTTGAATTTACCTCTACAAAGTTTGTCCAATATGATCCAGAATAAGATGTAAACTTCGACTCAATTACTCTAACCTCTTCTGGAATATCAACACTAGGACTACACGAATCAGTAAATGATCTTTCTTCAAAATAAATTGGCATCTCACCATATTCAAGAGTCGTCAAAATCCTGGAGTAATTCAATAAAATATATGAATCAGAATAAAGTGTGTTTTCACTAAAATTCCCACTAACAGTTATAACTTGTGCTTCTTGCTCGACAAACATATCAACCATGCTCTCTGCAATATCTTGATAAATCTCTTGCAAACCACTAACATTATCACTCTGATAAAAATGACTTGAATTATCACAATCAGCAATAGACTGTAAAGTAGATGTATCTGCACTCGCACTAAACGCAACAGCATAAATACTAATATTATAATTTGTATGGGCATAACATGCAAAATCAATAGCCTCTTGTTTTGAATTACTTGACCCACAACTACCACTCCACCCATTATTATCCATTAAACCGTCATCAGGCCCATGACATCTATTTGCTTCTCCATCACTCATAACAAGCATCGCCCTTACTCTCCCACTTGAATTTGCTTTCAATTCCAAATCAAACTTCGCACTAGTTGAATCATTATTATACAATTTAACAGCCATAACATTATCTCCTTCAACAAGATAACTTTTGTTAACAAAAACATCTCTATTCCAATAACTAGCATTATGTACAGTTGTATCATTATCGATTAAATTTCCATTCAAATAAACCTCTGCTCTGTCGTCAGAATAAACATATAAATCCATATCAGATAACACATCTAAATCCTCAACTTCAAAATGATCTCTGAAATATAAATCTCCTACATTATTTCTTACAGAAAACAAAATATTATCAAAATAAAAATATCCATACTCCCAATACCAACTTCTATCCAACTTTCCACCAAAATCTAAATAATAATAACCTGGTCCTTCAATCCATTCTGAAACATCCTGTGAAAAACTATCACTAAAATCATTGTCAGGATTATTTTCTGTATCAATCTCAAAAGTACCATCACTATGTGAATGCCCACTATCAAGAGTTGAACCTAGATAATGTGTTCCTGAAGTAGGACTTGTCCACCTTCCTTTAATCCAAACCTGATCAGAACTCTCAAAATAAGGATTTCTTCCATCCCATTCATAATCAAATGAAACTAACGCAACAGCTCCACTACTGATTAAGTCATAAGCCTCTTGAGTGATATTAATTTGTATACCATAAGCAGCAGAAGTATCATAATAATGAGTACTATATTGCCTCAATCTTCCTGAAACAACACCATCATTCTGTCCATTAGAATAATCATAAATCCCTGTATCCCAATCCCATCCGTCGTCCGTATATGCATCTAATGATCCTATAAATGTATTTACACTAGAATTAATTCCTGACGTAAAATCAACTTCTGGAGTTGAACTATCTGCAGCCATGTCCCATAAATTTAGATAAGTGTTTGTTGTATTAACTTCAGTATCAACACCAGTACCAAAACCTAACACAACACTACCTGCACTCCAATTACTGTCATCAAACCCACTCTCTGTCCAATTACTTGGTGGAGAAACATATTGATAATCTGAATTATAAAGCCATGTATCATTTTGTAACTCTACTTGAATTTCTGATAATAATAACTGTGTTGCAGAGTAAATTCCACATGAAATACATGTTGCTCCAGTTGCAGAATATCCTTCAATATCATCTTCTAACGCTTCAATATCTGTAGTTAAAGAAGTATTCTCGTTAGCATAATATGCATAACTTACTAAACCAACCCTATTTCCTGTAACATTTTCAAGAACATTCCTAACAAAATCTTTAGCAACACATTTAGCAACACTCATTCTGCTTGTACTATCTTCTTCCAAATCAGCATCATCACAATCTCTTGTATAACCATAATTATTATTATCCATTCTCCACGCCATACTTCCACTCTCATCAGTTATAAGTACAGCATCTCCTCTACCTTCTCCTCCAGCAACAACCTGTTGAAATGAAAGATTTTCAAACCCAAGTCTCAAAGGAAGTGTGCTACCATTTATACTATTATAATCCAAAATTGAAGAAAGATTAGAATTATTTATTGTCGTAGTTACAACACCGCTAGTCCCTCTATCCTCATAAACAGTTGTATTCCCTATATTCAAAAAAAGAACATTAGATGTATTACTATTATTAATCTCATAATGTAAATATATTTCCATATTATTTAACTCACCAGGAACATACATCGAAGAATACAAGTTAATAATTCCTATAATCCCTGGAAAATAATAATTATGCGAATTAAAATCTCTTGAATATAATTCACTCGTACTATATTCAATTTTAATAAATCCTCCTCCGATATATGACTCATTTAGTGAACCCTCAAAGTCAACTGTAAAATAATTATCTGTATCAGAAATCAGCGACTCATTACAACTCATTAAATCAAATCTCTCGGCAACAATTGCAGACTCATTAGATGTATTAACATCAATATTCATACAAAAATCTCCGTTAATATAAAAATCAAAATCAGCTCCAGAATCAATCTCAATCTCTAACTCTTCTATTCCAGTAAATGTAGGCAAATCAATAAATTTTGTAATATTTCCTTCCCCTTCAAAACCACCAAAATAAATATATTCCACTCTAGATTGTTCGTCCATCTCTGCTAAATAAATTCTAGAACTTGTTCCCCTTATCGGTCTTGCAAGAGCTATCCCACTAATTAAAGATTTAGAACTTACTAACTCTTTTGCTTCATCTGAATCAGTTGTATTAAACGAATATATCTCAGACTCTTCAGCAAACATTCTCAAACCCATATTTCTTGGAAGTATCCCTTCTGTAACATTACTTGCAATTGCTAACGCCATCTCAGTATTATTCTCCGCCCACAAATAACCAATCTGTTCAATAACAGAAATGTTTAATTCAGTAATTACTCCTTCATTAATTAATTCAATAACATAAGGATTTTTACACTCCCCTATTTTTGTATTTGCAAAATAATTAGTAATGTCTTCTGAGATATAAGAGACTTGTTTATTGGGTTGTGTTTCAATATAAGTAATCTTTGAGATGATTATTATCCCCATAATTAAAAGTGTAAGACCTAAAATAGCATCAATCGTAAAAATAAACCCTTTCCTTGATTTATTCATTCCCATGCATAAACCACCATTGAAATTGGTTCTCCCTTATAATTTACTAATCTTATCATTTTAACAACATTGTCTCTCTGAACATTTTCCATTGAAATATTTCCTCCGAAATGATTTATCTGCACAAATCTTTCTGAAGCATCATACAGAATATATTGAAAGTCTGTTTCTCCTCCATTATTAAACTCTGTCTGAAAATTACAAAAATAATAAACAGTACCGTTTCCATACTCCCAGCTAGCAATTGCTGTCTCTCCAGAATTATCATACTCAGCAAGTATCTGGAAATTACTAGCATTAGGATCTCCAACATAAGAACTATCGACAGCATAACCGTCAGAACAATTCATTGTATCCCCTATCTCAAGATCAAGATACTGGTCTAACGCAGTAACAGTAACTCCTCCAGTTCCAGAAGACTCTTGACTATGACGAACTCCAAACAAATTAGTTCCACTCTGGAACATCTTATCTGAGATAAAAACATTTCCTCCTCCATAAACATAATCTTCAACCTGTTCTTGTTGGTCTGGGGAACCATCAGTTAATTCTGGAGATTCCATTATAATAAAATCATAATCACTGATTGTATTAAGATTAGTAACAACAGATGTATTAAATTCGTCAACATTAATGTTAAAGTTGTTATTATCATAATGATTAAATAAGTAATTCTGTTTTGTATCTCTATAATAATAAGCTAAATTAAGATCACTGGCATTAGACTCATAATTAACATCACTCTCTCCAATGTAGTAAGTTCCATTAATGTTTCTCAAATTTCCATTTGTATCAACAAAAAACACAACAAACTCAGATCTAATCCCAAGTAAATTCTTTGCAGAGTCATAATCAGCATTAGCAAAATTCTTAAATCTACCAACTAACGTCTCATTCAAATAAGAACCATTGCTAACAACCCCTATCTTAATAACATCAACAGCAGTCCAGTTATAGGGAAGACCAGGGGTCATTAAAGATTCAACAATAAACTGCGAATCAAGGTAAATGTCATCCATAGCATTTAACTCTTGGTTATTGACATTAGGGAGATAAATAAAATAAATCACTATCATAATTGAAAATACAATTACTGCAACAACAAAATCCATATACCATGCCTGCCCTATTTTTCCCTTAATCATATTCATCACTAAAATTTTTATGTATTCAAATAGATAGTTCCATTAATCTTTCTAACAATATTATCCCCTTTTTGTACATTCCCGACAATGTAAGGGATGTGAAATACCTCTTCATAATCTTCCCCACTAACAACTAGTTTATTACTAGCTAAAATAGTGATGGTATATGTTATCATATCTGACTGTTCAGGGATGTTAAATGTCCTAATGTATCCATCATGAACTCCTGCAGCTAACACTAACTCTCCTTGAACAAAAAACCCCACGTCATCCATTGCCTCTTTTCTTTTCTCTCTAACTCCGTCTCTTAAATCACTAGCAATAAAACTAAGTAAAATTACAGCAATTATGAATATAACACCAATGAACATAAAAAATTCTGGCGTAACTTGGCCTTTTTTCATCCCCACCCTCCTTTTAAAACTAATTTAATAAACTCAGTTATAGACTAACACATCATTCTCTCTAGCTTCAATATTTATGAACTGAAAACCAGCATTCGTTGTCAAATTTTCAGTAATATTAACCAAACAAACATTTGGGATCTCTGTTACACTATCTCCTGCCATTACATCAAAAATGAGTGTATTATTAATAAAATAAATATCTTCCACATATTTAGGCATATAAACTTTCAATCTTGTTTTAGACGGCTCACCCAAATAAAAAACAGATTCAGCAGAATCACAAATCTTTCTCAAAATAATCTGAGCCTGATTACTATTTACTTTTATATCTAAATCACTTTTCTCATTAGCATAAATAAGCAATAAAGGAATAAGCAATAATACAGAGAAACCTATTATAACCATATACTCTAAACTAGCTTGACACCTCTTTTTCCTTACTACCATTCTATTTATAAAGTTATGAGTGCGTTTATATATAAATTTATTGATAAATTATGTTTATTCTTCAAATAACTTTTTTTCACTCTAGAGGAAACGCATTTTAAATCTTGTGATCAGTTTAGCCTGATAGCACAAAATATAAATATTAATAACTTATTCAAAATTGAAATGAAAAAAAGAATATTGTTTCCAAAGAATAAACAAAAACAATTTTTAGAAAACACAGTATCCAATCTGGATATAACTTGGCAGGATTTAGCAAAAAAAATGGATGTGAACATAAACACATTCTCTAAAACATATAGATTTGAAAAATCCAGAATACCTGAAAAGATATTTCTAAAATTATGCAGCCTACTCAACGCAGATAGCAAAGAAATTTTAAAATTATACAATGGGAAGATCACAAATGATGGAAACATTAGGATCAGAAAAGTGTTGGGTGAAACAAGAACAAAAATAAATAATATCAAGATAACATTCAGGAATTGTGATGACTCATTAGAAATAAGAAATATAAAATATTCAAATGCTGACAGAGAAAAGAACCTACTTCTTCCTAATAAATTAACTGTTGAATTAGCAGAGGAGATAGGGATGCATATTGGTGACGGTTACTTGTCCGGGAAGAAGAATGATTACAGATTAAAAGGCAATAAACATGATGAAAAAGAATATTACAACACCCATGTAAGAAATTTATACAAAAAATTATTCAATCTAAACATAAAAATAAAAGAGTATGATTCAACATATGGTTTTGAGGTTTATTCAAAGGCACTACATGAATTCAAATCAAATGTACTGAAATTGCCAAAGGGAAGAAAATCAGACATAAGGATACCTGAGAAAATTAAAATAAATAATTCTAAAATATTGGCTTCTTTTTTGAGAGGATTATTCGATACCGATGGTAATATTTACTTCCAGTCTAGGTATGGTTATAGACATTATTATCCTAGGATATCCGTAGCTCAAAAATCAGAAAAACTTATAAAAGAAGTGGCATTAATACTCAAAATGTTAGGTTTCAGGCCATCAATATATGTTGGCAAGGAAGCTACGAGCGTTAGCCTACATGGATACAATTCCTTGAAACACTTCATGGATATCGTTGGATTCAATAACCCAAAACACTTGAAAAAAGTGAGGAAATGGGAGGAAATGTATCCCAAAATTTAATGGTGGTAGTGGTGTAGTCTGGCAGCACATAGGACACGTTTTTAACGCCTGAATGTGGATCGCCAGAGCAGATATCCTATAGCTCGGGAGACCATTAACATGAGTTGTGGTCCGAGAATTCAAATCCCGACTACCACCCTCTTTTTTCAAAAAAATGTACATTGACCTACACGCACACCTGGACTACGAAGGAATTATAGAAAGAATCGATGAAGTAATTAAAAACGCAGAAAAAGCTAACCTGAAAATAATTCTAGCAAACGGCACTCATCCTGAGGCAAATAGGAAAGTTCTCGAACTAGCAAAAAAATACAAAATAGTAAAAGCAGCTCTAGGCTCATACCCAACATTTGCTCTAGAAAACGAAACAGGCAACAAGTACAGATATAATCTAGACAAAGAGTTAGAATTCATAAAAAAGAGTAAAGACAAGATTTTTGCATTAGGTGAAATCGGCTTAGATTACAAAATGACTGAAGACAGAAAACACCAACAAGCCAATTTCAAAAAAATAATTGAGTTATCAAAGAAAATAAAAAAACCAATGATCATTCACTCAAGAAAAGCAGAGCTAGATGTTTTAGACATGTTAGAAAACACAAAAGCAAAGTTTGTTTTGCATTGTTTTTCAGGAAGAAAACATTTAGTACAAAGAGCTATTGATAACGGCTATTCGTTTTCAATCCCAACAAATGTTGTAAATTTAATACAATTCCAAGTTCTGATTGAAAAAACACCATTATCTCAACTATTCTGCGAAACAGATGCCCCTTTCCTATCTCCATTCAAAGACAAAAGAAATGAACCAGCATTTGTTGTTGAATCTTATAAAAAAGTAGCAGAAATCAAGAAAATGGATATAGAAGAAGTTTCTAGAGTAATATATAACAACTGGCAAAGAATGTTTGAGTGATTATTTTTCTCTATACTCAACAGGTAACTCACTAACAGGACATGCTTCTCTAACCAAAGAATAATCTTCTTTAGGAATCCCATCACAACCAATTCTCAAATGCTTAATCCTTCCAGAATGTCCTCTTTCCTTACTTTGCCAAGATGCAGGATTTAATTGATCAAAAGAAACTCTTTCTCCGTCATTCAACTCAATCTCTCCACTAACTAAATAACCAATAATTTCAGCATAACTTACCGTACTCATATCTTCCTTTCTTTGCCCTCTTTGATGGTAAACATAAACAACATCTTTATCACCAACAGGAAAAATATAAACATCATTACTAGGAAAAGGGGTTCCACCACAAGTACCATGAATCTGTTGCCCACTAAATTCATAAGGATTATCTGCAACTATGTGAGTACCTTCACTAATCTCTAACTCATGAACTTTAATTATTCGTTCTATTCCATTAGCTACCATATATCAAAGGTTTGTATTACCATATATAAATTTAACTTCAATCCCACCTAAAACCATCAAAAACTATTTATAAAGGCTATACATACTATATTCTATGGCAGAAGAATCATTTGTAATGGTATCTCTGAAAGATGAGAAATCTAAAAAACTAGCCGAAGTAATTAGCAACAAAACAAGCAGAAAAATCCTAGATGCCTTATCAAAAAAGGAATACTCAGAATCAGAGCTAGCAAAAGAATTAGGCATAGCAATCTCAACAATACATTACAACCTAAAACACCTTATGAAAGCAAAACTTGTAACAGTGGATGAATTTCATTACAGCGAAAAAGGTAAAGAAGTGAATCATTACAAACTAGCTAACAAATATGTTATAATCACTCCATCAGAAACTCCACCCTCATTTATGGAAAATCTAAAGAAAATTATCCCAGTAACAATTGTTGTAGCAGCAGGAGCAGTCTTACTCAAGGCTTTTAATTTCCTAAACTTTGGATCAACAAAAATGTTATCAGCTCCAATCGAATCAAAAGCAGCTCCACTAACAGAAAGAGTGGCAACTGCAGGAGCACTAGAAGATGCTGATGTAATGGTCGCAGAAGCAGCCATGGATGAAGGTGCAGTAATGGCAGCAGATGCAGCACCAGAACTAGCAGAAGAAGTAACCAACGAAGTAATTCAAGAAACAGCACAAGCAATTCCAGAACCAATTACACAATCAGAACCAAACTTGATTCTTTGGTTCATAATCGGAGCAGTATTCACATTAATAGTTTACACAATAATTGAATTCATAATGCACAAATGGAGAAGAAAATAGCCATTACAACACATTTCTAATATTGGAAACGCCCATTACAACTCAAAATAACAACCTATTTAAAGAACTAGTGCCTAATTTCAACAATGGCCTTCATACGTAAAAAAAAGATTAAAAAAAAAGAGTATGCTTACTTAGTAAAGAACAAATGGACTAAAGTAGGCACCAGACAAAAAGTGCTTGGATACCTGGGAAGAGTATATAAAATCGACAAAATCAACGACCCAGAATTCCATGAATTTCTACCCAAAACAAGCAAGCCAAAACAGCTAATTACAAACTTAATCAAGTGGGAATTACATAAGCACGGATTCAAAGAAATCAGCAGACAAAACATAAACCTAAAGCAATACATGAAACCAAATACATCCTTATCTCCAACATATCAAAAGCTATGGATCAAAGATAGGATTACAGCAATACCAGAAAGAGGGGAAATCTCAGTACGTTCTAGACCTTGTGTTTTACACATAAACGATAACCACATGTGTGAACGCACACTAAAAAAACTATTGAAATTCAAGTCAGACGGAGACCAGGAAGCAGTAGCAGTAGACCTAGCAGAGGCCTTTGTCACAGCAGGAATAAAAATCCCTCAAGAGAATTTCATAGAGTTATTCCAACAAATATTCAATAAAAAGGAGACTAGAATATGATAATCGCAGTAACAGGCACACCGGGAACAGGTAAGACAACACTCTCAAAAAAGCTAGCAAAAGCACTTAATTACACATATTTGGATGTAAATAAGGTAATAGGAGAACACAATCTAAAGGGAGAATACGACCGTTCAAAGAGGTGTTATATCATAGATATAGATAAGCTAAACAAAGTATTGATTCAGATGATAAAGCAAGCAAATAAAGAAAAAACAAGTATCATTATAGACTCCCATCTTTCCCATTATCTACCTAAAAAATACATAAACCAATGCATTGTAACAAAGACTGATCTAAAAATCCTAAAAAAGCGTCTAGAAAAAAGAGGATATAACCAAGCCAAAGTCAGAGAAAATCTAGACTCAGAAATCTTTGATATCTGCCTAAATGAGGCAAAAGAAAACAAACATAAGATTAAGATAGTAATACTAAACAAACTCTCTGACACAACCAAATTCTTAGAAAAGTTTATATAATTCTACTATTATTAATCCTTTGGGATGGGGTTTTTTGACATATTCAAACCAAGATCAGAAGATCAAGCTATAGCTAAATCTAAACTACATGAGTTAAACAGTAGACTAATGGAGTCATTCTCAGCCATAAAACAAGACATATCTCAACAAGCAGAATGGATAGATTATCTTCATAAAAACACCCAAAATATACATAAAAAACACGATTCTCATAAATCTGAAGTAACAGTTAACCTAAATAAACTCAATAAATGGGTCAAACATCTTCATTCTTCTTCAAAGAGCCAAACAGAGAATATTGAAGCTTTAGAGACTGCTATGCTCAGAGCATTCGAATTATACAATAAACATATACTAGACTTACATAAGAAGGTAGAGATGGTTCAGCCACAAGAGGTAGACACAGATAATCTAAAAAGAGAGGTTGTCGCACACATTAAACCACTTATGGAAGCACACCAAAACGATACTAAACATATACTAAGAAACCATCTAGAAAGACATACAGAGTCATTGATTACATCAAAAATAAAGGACTTCAAACCAAAGGAAGTTATACGTGAAAAACCAGTAATAACACCTTCTGAGCCTAAGATAGTACATCACTATTCTAACGCTCCATTGTCTAATCCAGAGAAAAAGCTCTTGACAATGCTGTTTAATTCATCAGATCCTTTGTCTTATCAACAGGTATCTGACCAAACAGGGCATAGCGTTAACACTGTACGTGTTAATATGAATTTGCTAAAGAAGAAAAACCTAGTTGAAGAAAACACACTGCCCTCCGGAGTTAAATTATTCAATATTTCTAACAAAGAAAAGATCAAAAAGATGTACAATCTCCAAATGATCTAACATCTTGTTCTTTGTTAAAATTCTATTTCATGGTGCATATGCATTATAATGCATTATAATGCCTCTACAGAGCTTCTACTGCAAGAATTCGCCATATGCATTGGTAATATTCATAATGTTTCCAATGTTAGAATGCCAATGCATCCAATGCATTGCAATGCCCTAATTACTGTTGTTTCTTTGAGGATCCGACACACACAATCTATGTTTTCTCCATATTAACCCTCACTTCCACTTAAATTCGGCATTTTCAGCGCTTTTTGCCTATATTTCTAGGTATAATGCCTCACTTTCAATATACTTTATTATTTTTACGCATTATAATGGCCATTAGCAAAAAATGCCTCAAAATAGACCCTCACTTTTGCCAAAAATAAGCTTATTTTTGGCAAATTTCCCTTAAATTGACCCTCACTTTTGTCCTATTTACACCTATTCAGCCTCTAAAATACACTATTTTCACACCTTTTACCATATTTACACTAAAAATACCTATATTTTTCGTAAAAATGTCCCTAAAAAAATCTGGTGCCCATTGCAATGCATTACAATGCCCATTGCAACGCATTACAATGCATTGCAACGCATTACAATGCCCAATTCAGCCTAAAAAATCAAGATTTATGCATAATCTCACCAAAATATACACTTCAAAAATCAAGAAAATCAGCCTCAAAAATAGATAAAATAATCCTCCAAAATCAGCTTCAAAATCCACAAAAAATCAGTTAGTGAGGGATGAAATCTAGTAAAAAATCCGTCAAATACTAAAAATCTCCAAAAAACACTCAAAAACACACCAAAAGTGAGGCTTTCCAGCGAATTAATTACTTTGCGTCAGCAAATGTCTTATAATGTCGATCTTTAGTCGGCATTATATATATTTTCATACTTAGCTATATATAAAAATCTATATTTAACCCTCACTTTTACTTATTTTCATACTTGACGCTAGTCAAGTTTAATAATGTCGATCTTTAGTCGGCCTTATTTATATATAAAATGAGTATTTCACACATAATTCTCTAAAAATGGGCTTATTTTGACGAAAAATCAGGTAAAAAATACCTATTTCTCACAATTGAATTACTTTCATACATAAAACACCCCCTAAAAGTGAGGGATAATTCATAGAGTAAACAATCCACACATAGCATCAGATTATCCAGAAAATCACACTTAAAACTCACTTTTGCCCCAAAATACACTATTTTTCACTAAAAATCACCCAAAAATACACACTTCAGCATCAAAAAACACTATAATCACACTAAAAGTGAGGACTAAACCGCATATTCGCAACTAAATCAGCAAAATATCACAATTTCCTATACTCAAAGCCAAAATTAGGCACTCGGAATTTCCCCTTATTTTGCCCATAAAAGAAGTGAGTTTTAGCACATTTTCATATATGAAATTGACTCTAACCCAACACTTCCCTCAAAGCATTAACTACTTCATCTATTTGTTCTTTTGTAATGACCAAAGGAGGCAAAAACCTTATCACACTAACTCCTGCAATATTTGCCATCACTCCTCTTTCCATGAGTGCTTTCAAATACTTACTTGGTTTTTCTTTTAATTCAACCCCAATCATTAAACCTTCTCCCCTTACATCTCTTATTTTATCTGAATCAATCTTTCTCAACTCTTGGATAAAATATTCTCCCATCTCATTAACATGTTCAAGAATATTCTTATCTCTAATAAAATCAATCGCTGCAGATGAAGCAGCACATGCAACTGGATTCCCACCAAAAGTTGAGCCATGTAACATTTTTGGAATCTCAACATTCATTGCAACAGCACCCATTGGAATTCCTCCAGCCATAGACTTTGCCATTGTTATCATATCAGGAACAACCACACCGTCAGAAGCAAAAAACCTTCCAGTTCTACCAAAACCTGTTTGAACCTCATCGATTATTAGCATAACTCCTTTTTCATCACATAACTCTCTAACCTGTCTGAAATACTCATGATCACCAATAATAATTCCACCTTCGCCTTGAATAATCTCAAGAATAACTGCAGCAGTATTTTCATCTACATTCTCTTTCAAATCATTTATATCATTATAATTCACAAACTTGAAACCAGGAACTAGCGGTTCAAACGGCTGTCTATACTTCAACTTATGCGTCGCACTCAACGCTCCCATTGTTCTTCCATGAAATCCTCTTTTAGCAGAAACTATCCCACTCCGACCAGTCAAAACTCTAGCAAACTTTATTGCAGCCTCATTTGCTTCTGCGCCAGAATTACAAAGGAAAAATCTACTAAATGAACTAACTTCAGCTAACCTCTCCAATAATTCAGCCCTTGCGTCATTATAAAAAATCTCAATACAAGTTATTAACTTTCCACACTGTTCTCTAACAGCATTAACAACATACTCATTACAATGCCCTAAATTAACACTACCAATTCCTCCAACACAATCAATATATCTTCTTCCCTCTGAATCATAAATATACACTCCTTCCCCACGAACTATAGCTACCTCTCTTTTAGGGTATACTCCTGAGGTAAATCCTCTCTCAATCTCAATCATATTTCTCATTCTATTATTGTCCTCTCACCATTCAAAGCATTTGTAACAGGATTCTCGACATTAGCTGAAGCAAAAATAACTCTACTAACACCATTTTGCAAAGCTTCTTGAGCAGCCATTATCTTTTTCTTCATCGTACCTTTTGCATACTGCACATACTCACCTAAGTCAGCCTTACCAATCTCACGAATCAAACTAGTCTCATCATTCACATCTCTCAACAACCCAGGAACATTTGAAAATAATATCAACGTATCGCCATCAATAGACGAAGCAATCAGCGCTGCCATTCGATCTCCATCAATATTTATCGGTTCATTATTATAACTAATTCCAGGAGGAGTAATCACAGGTACTAAACCATTATCTAACAAACTTCTAATCAAATCAACATTAACTTTTTCAGGCTTTCCAGTATATTGGTCTCTTAATAATTTCTTTTTACCATTCTCAACTATCCTCAACACATCTTTCCTTCTCCCTTCAACCAACCTTCCATCCATTCCAGATAACCCAATAGCATTAACACCTAAATTCTGCATTTTCTCAACAATCATCTTATTCATTCTTCCACAATAAGTCATCTGAAATAAATCCATAGTCTCTCTATCAGTATACCTGCTAGTATGTCCACTAACAGATGTAACCCATCTAACCTCTCTATTCATCTCTTCGCAAATCCTCTTTAACTCATCCTTTCCACCATGCACTAAAATAAAATTCTCCTGTCTAACTAAATCTTGTAAAAGATTATCATAATCAATTCCTGCTGCTCCACCAACTTTAACAACTAACATTCTATCAACTCTCCATTATTCATAATCTCCGGAGTCAAATCCAAAAACGGCTCTGAACAAACTACTTCACCATACCTAATCTGGAAAAAATCCTCTTCCTCTGAATACCTACAATAAACATAAGTTTTCTCTTTATTTGATATCATTAAATTAAATGCTCTGATGTACCTAACATTATCTTGAACATAATCAATAGCTTCTCTAACCCCTTCATCAAAACCCAATCTATCAATATGGTCCAAAAACACATTAAACAACTTATGTGCTCCTGTTTCTCCCTCAGCACTAATCCTAACTCCTTTCAACCTTCCGTTAAAGGCAAAAGCATACTCCTCCCTAACAAAAGGCATATTATTCTCAGCATTAATAGTATGCAACCTAAGTGCATCTCTAACATGTGCAATAATCACTCTCGAACTAACCTCAGGTATCTCATCTTCCCACATTGGTTTAACACTTCTATGAAGTTTCCATGTATCACCATCCAAATAACAAAAACCCCACCCATCTCTCTGATTGTGTCTTGCATTCTTTGCTATTCTTGAAAATTCCTCTAAATAACTCACAACATTAAACTCTTCCTTCTTCCTAACAAACAACATTCTGCACATTTTCACACCGGATGTAAACCACTAAATTCTAACCCTCCTTTCTCATCAAAACCACACATTAGATTCATACATTGAACAGCACTTCCTGCTGCGCCTTTCATAAGGTTGTCAATTGCACAAATAACAACTAACCTATTACTATTCTCATCTCTTTCAAACCCAATATCGCAGTAATTCGAACCAGCTAATATTTTTGGTTCAGGATATCGATAAACACCTGAAACATCTTTTACTATTCTAATAAACGGTTCACTACCATACGCTTCCCTGTAAATCTTTCTTATCTCAAGTTCACTCAAATCCCGATTCAAAAAAACATGTGATGTAGATAAGATTCCTCTAACCATTTCAATAGATGTTGCTGAAAAATGAATTCTATCTCTATCAACACCTAACTCTTGCACCATTTCTGCAACATGCCTATGAAATGTTGGAGCAAAAGATCTTACAGCTCTGCTTCTTTCAGGATGATGACTTCCCAAATTTGCTTTATTACCAGCTTCTGATGATCCAACTTTTACTTCTACAACAACCTTATCAACAACACCAGCTTTAAACAACGGATACAAAGGTAGATTAACAGATGTTGCATTACAACCAACTCCTGAAATATAATTTGCATTCCTAATATCTTCTCTATGCAATTCTGGAAGACCATAAACAAATTCACTCAACATCTCAGCACATCCATGCTCTTCTCCATACCACTCCTTATACAAACTAGAATCATTCAACCTAAAGTCTGCACTCAAATCAATAATTTTTGGAGCAATCTCTCTAAATCTGGAAATATTTTCCTGAGCTTTTCCATGAGGCATTGCTAAAAACAACAAATCACATGGCTCTAAGTCATTTACACTACAAAACTTCAACATAGTTTGTCCTCTTAAATTAGGATGAATCCTAAAAACAAACTTTCCAGTATTACTTTCTGAAGTAACTTGTGCAACCTCTATTTGATTATGTCCTAACAATATCCTCAACAACTCTCCTCCGCCATATCCTGACGCTCCAACAATACTAACTTTCATTTTCAGCCACCTTTAAAACATAATCAACAATCTTTGCAGGGATATTAACTCCTGTTGTTTCTATGCTGTTCCTAAACTCCATTGTGTAATTAACCTCATTAACTAAATATCCTCCATCAACTTCAAACAGATCAATCGCAACAACTCCTCCACCTACAGCCTTAGCCGCATTTACAGATATTTCTGCAATTTCCGGAGTTACAACACAATTCTCTGCCTTTCCTCCTCTCGAAGTATTTGTAATCCAATGTTCTGACGATCTATAAATCGCAGCAACACATTCACCACCAATAACAAAACTTCTTATATCTCTTTTTTGAGGTTTATCAACATACTCTTGAATATAAAATATTGAATGATGATAACTTCCTAAGATCTGCTTATGTTCTAAAATACTTTCAGCAGTCTCTCTATCATTAACTTTTGAAATCAATCTCCCCCAAGAACCAACTGCAGGCTTTAAAACACAAGGATAACCTAACTTTTCCATCGCCTCTAAAGCTGACTCTGGTGTAAAAGCTATAAAACATCTTGGTGTCGGAATATTATTTCTAATCAAAGCTTGCGTTGTTAGGAATTTACTCCCACATGTCTCTGCAACATTATAATTATTCACAGTTTTTATCCCTTTGTCATTAAAGATTTTCAACGCATGCAAAGCTCTTGCATGATTAACACATCTTTCTAACACAACATCTACACCATTCTCTAGTTCATGCAAATCAAATGATAGTTTTCTATCATCTAAGTCCACAATCTCAACATCTCTTCTCCTTAACTCTTCTAACAAAAGTTTTTCTTCTTTCCTAACAATCGATCTCAAAAATCCAACTCTCATTCTCCCCAATCCTCTTCCTCTTGCGGAGCTAACTGAAACGCAATAGGATCAACATTAGTAATCTCTAACTCAACCCCGCACTCAGGACACTCAATTAACTCTCCATTTTCTACACTCTCTCCTAGCGGAACATCTGCCCCACATTCTGTACATTCTGCCATATTTACCACCTTCGCCTATTTTAGCACTACTGCCAAGACCGGCCTTGAAATCAATGCGAACAACGACGGTTCAACTCGGTTTCGGCTTCGAAACACCGAATCGAGCAATCGGTCGCAGTAGTGCTAATTATATATAGAAGTAGTAACAATTCATCAGATATAAACATTATGTTATTATAATAACAAATTACTCTAAGATCTCAACAGAATCAATATGTCCATCTCCATCTAAATCAAAGCCTTGCACAACAGAAACAAAACTCTTCTGTCCTGAATATCTAACTAATATTTCTTTATAATGTCTAGTCAACCCAATCACTGCAGCCTTTGTACCAAGAGAACTAATTCCAGCTAAAAATAAAACACTCTTTGATTTATCTAACGGATTAGGAATCTTTGCAATCATTCCAACACTTTCATCATTATACCGGCCTTTTTTAGAAACCAACTCCCAAGGTTGAGTATCACTGAACTTAACAGGTAAATGTTCATTCAAAGAATCAGAAATTAAATTAGTAACAGGCCCACCAACAACAACTAAATTTTCTTTCTCAATACCTCTTGATTTCAAGTCAACATCCAATGAAACAGAAAAGTTCTCAGGCACAGCACAGATCTTTCCAAAAAACAACGCCAAATCAATAGTATAATGTCCATCTCTAGCTCTTGCTTTCTGTGGTCCATGAGGATCAGGACTTCCGACGACAAAATAACCACTAAATCTTCCATCAGAAACAAAATCAGATAAAAAATCCCTCAACTCTGAATCAATTTTCTTGCCAAACAGTTCTCCAGCATTTTTCCAGTTTTTTTCCAACGCAACAACGAAATTAAGATTTTTAGGCCTAAACTTCTTCGCTACTGTTCCTCTTATTTCTTTCTTCTCAACTATATCTAAAATTCCTGCATTATTCAACTGTTTGATGTGATAATATACTTTTTGTTCATGCATCTTTAATTTCTTAGCAATCTCAGCAGGATACAACGGTTCTTTAGACAAAAGTTTCAATATCTTAACTCTAATCTCATTATTAACTAACTCAATACTCCCAGGATTATCTAGCATAGTTGCATCATTATACACTAACCCTTTCTCACTCTCCTTCAAAATATACACTTTTGCCATACAAAGTAGAAAACACCACCATTATATATACTTTTCTATTATTATGAACAGATTTATAATATTATTATAACTTTCTATATATGATAACGTATGAAGTCTCCTCCATAGCCTCAAAAAACCAAAAAAACAACAAAAAACTAAGGAAAACCAAAAAAACACTCAAAAATCGCCTTAAAACACAAACAACCAATAAAACACCTCCCAAGACAGCTATTACTATAAACTTATTTTGAATTAACTATATAAATCATACTGAAGTCAGAATTCACATGGAAAGAAAGCTATTTGGTACAGACGGAATCAGAGGAAAAACAAACAGATATCCAATGACTGCAGAACTCGCATTAAAGCTTGGAATAGCTGCAGCTAAAGTAATTACAAAGAACAATCACAAAAGACATAAAGTAATCATAGGCAAAGACACAAGAATCAGCGGATACATTTTCGAGTACGCTTTAGCCGCAGGATTAACCTCAGCAGGTGTTGATGTATATTTTGTCGGACCAATGCCAACCCCTGCAATTGCTCATCTAACCAAATCATTCAGAGCAGACGCAGGAATAGTAATCTCTGCTTCACATAATCCTGCAGGAGATAACGGAATAAAGTTCTTTTCAGCAGAAGGTTTCAAACTTCCAGATGAAGTTGAATATGAAATAGAACAACTAATCTTAAACAATGATCTTTCAACAGAAGATCTTCCAATTGAAAAAGCTGGTAAAGCTTACAAAATCCAAGATGCAAAAGGAAGATATATCCAATACGCAAAAGGGACCATGCCTCACTCATTATCAAAACTAAAAATTGTTCTAGACTGTGCAAACGGAGCAACTTATAATGTCTCTCCATTAATCCTAAGGGAGCTAGACGCAGACATAGTAACACTAAACAACAAACCAGACGGATTAAACATAAACAAAGAATGTGGCTCACTTCATCCAGAAATTCTAAAAGCAGCAGTTCTAGGACACAAAGCAGACATAGGTATTGCATTAGATGGAGATGGAGATAGAGTTATATTAGTAGATGAAAAAGGAAATATTGTAGACGGAGATCATATTCTTGCACTCTCAGCAATCCATCTAAAGAATAAAAACAAACTAAACAAAAACACATTAGTCACAACAGTTATGGCTAACATAGGACTAGACCTTGCTATGAAAAACAACGATATAAATATAATCAAAACAAAAGTTGGAGATCGTTATGTAACAGAAGAAATGAAAAAGAACAACTACAATTTAGGAGGAGAACAATCTGGCCACATTATATTCTCAGACTACTCAACAACAGGAGACGGAACAATAAGTGCTCTGCAAGTCCTTAAAATAATGAGAGAAACCAATAAACCACTCTCAGAACTAGCTAGCTGTATGAAAAAGTTCCCACAGACATTAATTAACGTCAACGTAAAAGAAAAACCAGATGTTAAAACTCTCAAAGCACAAGAACTAATCAAAGAAATAGAAACAAAATTAGCAGAAAAGGGACGTGTTCTAGTAAGATACTCCGGAACACAAAATAAATGCAGAGTAATGATCGAAGGAGAGAACCAAGAAGATATAAACAATTATGCAAAACAAATAGCAAATAAAATAAAAGAAGAAATAGGCGAATCTAATTTTGCAAAGCAAAATTCAAATTCACCAGAGGTGAATTAATGCAAGCAGTACTACTAGCGGCAGGTTCTTCAACAAGAACACAACCATTAACATTAACAAGACCAAAACCATTACTAAAAGTAGCTAATAAAACCATTCTGAAGCACAACATCGAACAATTAGAAGGATTAGTAGAAGAAATAATAATAGTTGTAGGCTACAAAAAGGAAATGATTGAAGAACACCTAAAGAATTACACTAAAACCAAGATTACATTTGTAGAACAAAAAGAACAACTAGGTACAGCACACGCACTTCTACAAGCAAAAAGTCACATAACACAAAACTTCTTATTCATGGTGGGGGATGATTTATTATCAAAAGAAGATTTAACAAAACTTCTGAAATATGACTGGGCAGTTCTTGCAAAAAAAGTAGAAAATCCAGAAAATTTTGGAATCTTTGAGTTAGACGAAGAACAAAACATAACAAATGTCGAAGAAAAACCAAATAATCCAAAATCAAACCTAGCAAATACTGCATGTTATATGTTCCAAAAAGAAGTTCTAGAAAATTTAGAAACACTTCCAAAAACAGAAAGAGGTGAATACGAAGCAACAGACGCATTAAACATAATCGCAAAAACACACAAAGTAAAATGTATTCAAGCACAGAACTGGATCCCAATAACATTTCCATGGAGTCTTTTAGAAGCAAACGAATTCCTTCTCTCAAAACTAAAAGGAGAAAACAAAGGAACAATCGAACCAAATACGAGAATAAAAGGTGAGGTATTTATAGATACTGGCACAATAATAAAATCAGGGGCATATATCAAAGGCCCGGTATACATAGGAAAAAACTGTAACATTGGTCCAAACTGTTACATCCGTCCATCAACAACTATAGGAAATAACTGTAAAGTTGGAAACGCAGTAGAATTAAAAAACTCAATTCTCTTCGACAATACTTCAGTAGGACATCTATCCTATGTTGGTGATTCTGTTTTAGGTTATAAAGTAAACTTTGGTGCAGGAACAATAACAGCAAACCTAAGACATGATAATAAAAACGTAAAAACTCCGGTAAAAGACACAATCATTGACACAGGTAGAAGAAAACTAGGAACAATCATAGGGGATAACGTTCACACAGGCATACACACATCAATATATCCAGGAAGAAAGCTCTGGCCAAACACATCAACACCACCTGGAGCAATAGTAAATAAAGATGTAACAGAATAAAGAGGCAAATAAATGACAATAAAAGCAGTAATATTCGACATGGATGGAGTTATAACTAACTCTGAACCTATCCACGAAAAAACATTTGATATGGTTATGGCAGAATATGGTGTAAAAAGAAACAAAGAGTTAAAAGCAGAAGTTGTAGGCATGCCCGAAAAAATAGAATGGGATCATTATAAAAAGATATTCCAAGAATTAAACGACTCAACAAAAATACTCTACGAAAAAAGAGAAAAACTATTTGAAAAATACGCAGATAAAGTAAAACTATTTCCTGGATTCAACAAACTATTCCAAGACATAAAACAAAATGATCTAAAAGTTGCTTTAACAACCTCAAACACATCACATTACATCAGATGTCAACTACCAAATAAACTCAAAGAATCATTCGATGTTATAGTTAACGCCAACCAGATAAAAGTAGGAAAACCAGACCCAGAACCGTACACAAAAACAATTAATAGACTAAAACTAAAACCAGAAGAGTGTGTTGTTATTGAGGATGCAATTAATGGAATTATTTCAGCAAAAGCAGCAGGAACAAAATGCATTGCAATAACAAACAGCTTTCCAAAAGAAAAACTAGAAAAACATTCCCCAGATTTAATAATAGATTCATTAGAAGAAATAAACATTGAAATAATAATAAAACTAGGTGAAGAATAATGTGTGGAATTGTAGGAATAAACTCAGAAAAACCATTTTCAATAAAAGATAAACTAATTAAATCACTAAAAAGATTAGAATATAGGGGATATGATAGTGTAGGTTATGCAGAATTGAATGGAAACTATGACAAAGACATTGGTTATGTAGAAAAATTCAGAAAAACAATAGATCCAGAATTAAAGACGACACTGGCAATCTCACATACTCGTTGGGCCACCCATGGCGGAGTAACAAAGATTAACTCCCACCCCCATTTTAACACAGACAAAACATTATTCGCTATTCATAACGGGATTATAGAGAACTTCCAAGAAATAAAAAAACAACTCCAAAAAGAAGGCTACAAATTCATCACAGAAACAGATTCTGAAATAATTCCACACTACTTTGACAACCAACTAAAGCAAGGAAATGATATAAAAACAGCAATAAATTTCATGAAGGAAATTCATGGAACATTCGCTATTCTTTTATTCAAAAAAGATGAACAAACTATCTACGCTCTAAAAAGAGATTCTCCATTAGCACTAGGTGTCTGTAAAGACAAAATGATTCTTGGTTCAGATATCTACGCATTCAGTAACGAAACTAACAAAGCAATATTCTTCGACGACAACGAGTTTGCTATTATCAAACCAACTTCATACCAATTCTACAATCAAGAAGGAAAAGAACTACAAAAACAACCAACAGAATTCAAGTGGAGCTCAGAAGAAGAAACAAAAGACGATTTCCCTCATTATATGATCAAGGAGATAAAAGAACAACCAGAAGTAGCACAAAGATTACTAGATTCATTCACAACTACACAAAAATCAAAGATAGAAAAATTCATAGAACTAATAAAACAACATAAAAAAATACTATTCTTAGCATGTGGCACTAGCTATCATGCATCATTAATTGGTTCTATTGTTCTTAATAGGCTTGGTTATGATGCAAGATCAATAATCGCATCAGAAGTAGAAACATTTGTAACATTTAACAAAGACACACTAGTTATAGCTATCTCACAATCTGGAGAAACAATGGATGTCATTGTCCCAATGAAGAGAGCAAAAGCAGCAGGAGCAAAGATTGTTTCAATAGTAAACGTTCCATTCTCAACCATCCAAAGACATAGTGAAACCTCTTTGGAAATACTTGCAGGACAGGAGATATGCGTTGCATCAACAAAAGCATTTACAAACCAAGTAATCACACTCTTAGAAATCGCAAGAAGATTAGGTTACAACATAAACTTAACAGATGTTCCTAGAAAAATTCAACAAACAATCGCACTAAACGAAGGAAAAGTAATAAAACAAGCTGAAAACATAAACAAACATCAAAATATGTTTGTTCTAGGAAGGGGGTTATCCTACCCTATGGCAAGAGAGATAGCACTAAAATTTAAGGAAATATCATATGTCCACGCAGAAGGAATGATGGGTGGTGAACTAAAGCACGGAACCATTGCACTGATTGAAGAAGGAACACCAGTGATCTCATTAATTCCAAACAAAGATCCAGAAATGAGATCAAACTCAAAAGAGGTAGAAGCAAGGGGAGCAAAAATCTACGCAATAACAAACACAGACATGAACTCTGGATATGAACAATTCAGAGTCCCAGAATCAGACAACGCAGAATTCGCTATCTATTCATGTATTATCGGCCATCTATTGAGCTATTACATAGCCGTTATTAGGGGAAACGAAATAGATCGGCCTCGCAACTTGGCTAAGTGCGTAAGTGTTTTGTAAATGGCGTATTTTCTGGGTTTATCAAAAATGTATCATTTTGGAAAAATTTCCAACAAATCAGGAAATTAGCACTGGACACCTAATGTCCACTGGCCTTAAACCATCAAATTCTACACTCTCAGCTCTTCTCTGACACCTCATTTTGCACTGGACATGCTGCTGTGAGGCTTATATATAATGAGTTCTTTCTACTTTGCATAGCAAGCGTCTAATAATGTCGACTTTAGTTCGGCATTATTTATAAATACGAAAAAGACACGCAAATCTACTAAATAATATTTTTTGGTCAATAGACACAAAAAATAATTAAGTAGATTCGCTAGAAGTCTTTTTCTTAAAAAACTCCAAACTTAAGTATTGAAGTTTGGAGGTGTATAAAATGAAATTTAAATCAATAGTTAAAAAAGGAAACAATAAAGGGGCATGCTTTGTAATTCTTCCAACTAATACAGGTTTAAACAAGAGTGACACTATATTGATTAAAATAAATGATTACAATGTAAAGTTTTATGCTAAAACCAGAATATATTACAATAAATTGGGTTTTTATATTCCAGCCAATATTGCAATTGATAATAATTTATTTGGAAAAACTTGTATTTTTTCAATTGAAAAAACTGATGGTTTTTTTACAAAAACTTCAGATGATGGAAGGATTTATTTACCACAACAAAAAGCTGAAAAATTAAAACTAAAACAAAATGAGATTGTTTTAATTGAAGCCATAATAAATAAAGAAAAATATTCTGAGTTTTGTCAAGTAAAAATAAGAAAAAAACCTAAAACAACAGAATATTTCTGCATGTTCAACCCAAATATCATAAAAAAAGAAGGAGTTTTCAATATTAAATCAATAATATCGAGAAGACAGTTTCATATCCTTATTTTAATAAAACATTTAATTGAAGGATTCAATTATGGATCTTTAGATAAAAACAAAATTATATTGTATTATGGAAATAGGGTCCCAATTTCAGTCAACACACAGCTTTATCTAAAAGATATTGCTTATTATCTTGGTTGTTATTTTTCAGACGGAACTAAAAAAGGAAATAGTTGGGGAATATGTGCGTCTACCTTTGAACAGGCTAATTTCTTTATCAAAATGCACAAAGCCCTAATTAAAAATCCATTCATAAAAGTTGAACTTACTTATACTGATCCTCATAAAGAAAATGAAGATCTGTTAAGAACAAGATTAAGTAATATTTGGCTGCAAAAAACTGAGATTAGCATCCTAAAAAAGAAGATTTGGATTTATAAAACAGAAGCAAAAGATGCCCACAACAGGAATAAGTATGGTGCACTTTCTATTAGGGAACACAGACAACTTGTTCTTCTGTATTATGTTAGATTATTGAACCACCTGATAAAAATAATTGTAGAAGAAAAAAATATTGAATTGGCTATTGACTTTGTATGCGGTGTTCTAGAAGGAGATGGTTGTCCAAGCGCTAAACAAAGAGGACATATTGTGATCTCAAGTAATAAAAAAGAAGTAAAAACATTAATAAAAGTTTTCAAAGTTCTTAATTTCAATCATAAGGGATATCATGAAAAAGAAAATAAGTGTAGCATCAGGATTGGTTCAACAGAATTAATTGAAAATATATTGTTATTTAAGGATAAGCTATTCAAATATTATCCTAAGAGAAGGAGAAGAACAATAGACAGATTATTAAGGACAGGAGCCGCTATGTTTTTGATGGGGATATCAACTACAACTTCTCATTGGATCCTAAAACGCTTCAGAGAAAAAGAAATCCTGAACAAAGACAACAAACTGACAGCAAAAGGTAAGAAAATCAAGAAAGCATTACTAGAGCTAGCTAAGGAAATCAATCTAAACCTTTAAATAAGACCTAATCTATTCTCCATATATGAAATCACAAATAGCATCAATAGAACTTGCAGCATTAATTAAGGAATTAAATAAACTTCTAATAGGTGCAAAAATAGAAAAAATTTACCTAATCCCAGACAAAGAGTTAATTATACAACTTCATATACCAAACACTGGCAAAAGAGTGCTAAGAATTAACTGTCCAAAATATATGTATCTCTCAGAAACAAAACCAGAAACACCTCAAACACCTCATGGTTTCTGCCAGTTCTTAAGAAAAAGATTAAAAAATGCCAGAATAAGATCCATTCAACAACTAGATTTCGAAAGAATCTTTGAAATAGAATTCTCAACAAAAGATCACAACTACAAACTAATAGTAGAAATGTTTAGTAAAGGTAATATCCTTCTCACAGATACAGAATATCAGATAATTTCTCCATTGGAAATACAGAAGTGGAAAGATAGAACAATTAGGGCAAAAACAGAATATATTTACCCCAAACAAAAATACAATATTCTAAAATTAACAGAAAATCAACTAAAAACATTATTCAAAGAATCAAAAAAAGAATCTGTTGTAAAAACATTAGCACTAGACCTAAATTTGGGAGGAGTTTATGCAGAAGAGCTATGTCTAAAAGCAAAGATAGACAAAAATAAGAAAACAGCAACTCCTCAAATGATCTCAAAAATCTTTGCAGCAATAAAAGAGCTGAGAAAACTAAAAATCTCTCCACATATAATAAAAAACAAAGACATTGTACCTTTTGAATTAGAATTCTACAAAGACAAGGAATCAACAAAAACAAAATCATATAATCAAGCATTTGATCAAATATTCACAAAGAAGGAAACAGAAAAAGTACTCACAGACACAAAATCAAAACACGAAAAGGAAATAGAAAAATTAAACAAAATCATAAAGAAGCAACAAAAACAAGTCGACAACCTAAAGAAACAATACAAAGACAACACAGAAAAAGGAGAAATAATCTACAACAACTATCCACAAATCAAAGATATTCTTGAACAACTAAACATTGTTAGAAAACAGATGACTTGGAAAGAGTTAAAAGCAAAACTAAAAAATCACAAAGTAATAAAGAAAGTGAATGAAAAGAATTCTGAGATAATTCTGAAGATCTAAATTTCTGGATGAGAATTGACTGGAGAAGTGATTTCCATGATTTATTGTGGAAATCTCTTTTCGGAATAGGGCATGCAAAGCATGACCGTATTCGAATCCATCGACTACTAATGAAAAAATAAACAGAAATAAAAATATCTACTGCCCGCCAAACGCAGGCGGTGTTGGTGGTGGTGTTTTCGGACTAGAACTAAACCATCCCATGATAACATCTTTCTTCCAATAAGCAACTCCACCTAAGACAGCTAATATTAATAGAATTATCAGTAATAACCATAACCATGCATTACTAGCGCACTCAGCACAAGGTCCTCCACAGTCCACTCCTTCTTCTCCTTGATTCTGTACCTCATCCCAACATGTTTCTTCTGGTTCACTTGGAGGGGCTACATAACATGGACTACAAGGTCCTCCACAGTCTACTCCTTCTTCTCCTTGATTCAACAGACCATCAGAACATGTCTCTTGATAAACACAATCTTGACTTAATTCAGGATAAGTACCTTCTGCACTACAATCTCCGATATAAATGCACTCTCTTGTCTGTAAATTATCATATCTACAATCACTCCAATCTCCACAATCCCAGTCATGTGCACATCCGCCAGATGACCTAACACCAACTTCACATATTCCTACAATGCACACAGATCCTTCTCCACAATCCTCATCAGCATCACAACTATCTCCATCAGAAGAACTTGAGCTGTCACTACCACTATCACTTGGCGTATCATCATTATTATCAGAACCTGTATCAGACGTATTTGTGTCATTAGTACTGCTACTATCAATGCCCGTACAATCAATATCTAGTTTGGTAATACCCATCTTTGCAAATGTTTCTGAACCAACTAATACATCACTAACATAAAATTCAACAGTATCTCCTTCATTTGCACCAGCAGTTTCTGCATCATACACTGGCACAAATAATAATGTATCATACCCATATTGATTACTAACAACAGAAACAGTCTCTTCATAATCATTAACACTGACCTTTATTTCACTACAATCTCCTGTCACATCACCATAAAATTGGTGTCCTATTTCAGGTACAGCACTAACTACACTAACCAAAAATAAGAACATAAAAAAAATAACTAACCTTTTCATGGTACAATCACACCATCTGCATTCATATAAATCCAGTACGCTCTTGTAGGAATTATATTGTAATTCTCAGATATATCAACTTCTTCTAGATTTCCTGCGTCATTATACATCCACAGAGAAATATAACTTCCATCAATATTTGAGAACAGATCATACATTGGCTTCTCTTTATCCTCTTCATCACCATATGTATCTCCTATTAAATTCCATCCAGCATATACTGCAGTACTGTGAGGAGACCTTGCTCCTGATTCAGTTGCAATAACTGCATCCATATTTGCTTTAATATCTGCTAAAGTAAAAGTAGCTGCACTTGCCATCACAAACACATAACCTCTACCTGCTTCTAGTGTATCAAGATCACTTGGTATTGTGTCATCAGCATGCCAAACTTTCCAAGTTCCATCAACATATGTGTATATAGAAGTTATACTATCAGTTGATACAACATCTGCTACATTATCATTTAACTCAACATACGGGATAGACACATGATTCTTCCCTTCATTAAGAGTAATCTCAGTTATATCATCTCCACATGTACCCTTACAACATTCATCTTGTAACCATATCCCTTCACACATATAACTTGCTGCAGAACACTCTCCACCACCAAGATCTTCACATGTTTCAGTCAAACTACAGTCACTTGGACAGGTCTCATCTTCATCAGTCTCACATACGCCATTGCCACAAATAGCCATCTCAAAAGGCAAAACAAAGCTACAACCGCTTATATAAACTACTAATAGTAGTATTAATCCGAAAAATAGTATTTTTTGTTTCATTGTACCTATTTTTCTGTTTATCTAATATATAAATATTACTATTCATCATATACTCCTCATCAAAAACTATTTAAAACCAGCAATAACACTAAAAACCATGAATAACAACGACCCATTTATGCATGAGCTAGATGTAGGGAAGAAAATAGAAGCAGAAAAAAAAGAAAAGACACAAAAACATCACTCTTCGCCACACAAAGACAAAAAATCTAAGAAAAACAAAGCTGAAGAACTTATAGAAAGTACTTATGATAATGTCTCTCCTTTTCTAAAAAAGTATGCAATTCCAATTTTACTAACAATCTGTATAATTCTTGCAGTTGGAATTAGACTACATGCAGCCGAAATACCACTTATGGATCAATGGGCAGAAGAATCCCTAGAAAACAGCTTAAGGCAACAAATAACTGCAGACCTAACAGAACGTTACCAACTTATATTTTCTCAGGAAAAAGTCAAGGACATGATTGAACATGAAATCAAAGAAGAATCAAAAACTCAAGAATATCAAGAATGGAAAAACAATCATGCAAATGAATTAAGAGAAAGCTATCAAGACCCAAACGGGGACACATATCTGCTAGGAATAGATCCATATCATTATTATGATCAAGCACAAAAAAAGAAATTTGAATCATTTCTACCAGTTATAGAGCATTATTCACACAAAATAGTCTCAATATTCAACAAAGATGTGTCTCTTGTGCAAGTGGTATTCTATCTACCAATATTATTTGCAGTATTAATCATAATAACTCTCTTCTTCATTGTAAAAAAGATTGCAGGAACTACTGCAGCCTTTATCTCTTCATTATTCATCTCCATTCATCCAGAATTTCTTGCCTTTTCCTTCCCAGGATTAACAGACACAAACGCATTAAACATCTTATTTACTCTACTAATAGCTTTATTGTTCCTCTATTTCTTTGAATTTAAACTAAAAACATCAATTATAGCAGGAATTCTATTAATCCCTACAATTTTATTATTCAAATACACATGGTCAGGTTATTATAGTGTCCTGCTTTTCATTGTAGCAACAATTATGGTTTATTATCTCTTAAAACTATATTTCAATCTAACAAGAAACATAAAAAAATCAAACAGATACGTGATACTGGCGGGAACATTAATATTAATTATCTTTTCATTTATCATCTTCAAACCTTTCTTTGTAGAACATTTACCAGAAAAAGTTACAAATTACATGCATATAGGAACTTCTTCAGGACTATTCCCCGACACTTTACTTTCAATAGCTGAGCTAAGACCTCTCTCAATATCAGAATTAGTATTCAAATTAGGGGGGAATATTATTACACTTTTTGCGTTAATTGGATTAATAACTTTGAGTTATACACATCTTTACAGAAAATATGATCAAGAATCAAAAAACACAATATTCATAATCATAATCTCAGTGCTTTTACTATTCTCAGCATTAAACGCAATAAGATTCTTGCCTTTCTTTATTCCATTCTTTCTTATGCTCTTTGGAATAGGTTTTTCTAAATCAATAATATTCCTAACAAAAACATTAAAGAAGTGGTTCTCTACAGAAAGTAGAACAATAATAGCCATTTCTGCTATTGTCATGATATTCTTGTTATTAGTTCCAATCACATTACCACTAAATACAAACCTGCAAAAAACATTACAGATTAAACCAATTACCGACGACGCAATTTATAATGCAGCAGTTTCTGTAAAGGAATACCCAAAAACATCCTCTTTTATTATTTTCATTAATGCTTGGTGGGATAAGGGTTACATTCTAGAATCTATAAGCGATACATTAGTTCTCCAAAGGGGATACCCTCAAACAGAAGTAGTTTACCTTCAATCATTAGCTCTTACAACTAACAATGAAACACTTTCAGCAGGCATAAATCACGCTTTATATTGCGATGCAGACATTTTAAAAAATTTAGTAGATTATGATAATTTATCCAACTTATTAACCAATATAAAAAATATTCTAGGAATGACTAAAGAAGAATATGAAGATTATGTCTTAAAAAATAATATATATAATCCATTAAAAACTCTTTTCTGCGAGAATTATGAAAATATGTTTATAATACTAACAGATGATTTAGCCCTTCGTTTTAATCTCCTCCAACATTATGCATCTTGGGATCCAGTTGTAAACGATGCAGCTTCAATAATTCAAGGTTTATCACCTTTAGATGCAGTAAATATGATACAAGAAACTTACAACACAACACAAACAGAGGCTAACAACATCTACATAAAGACTGAAAAAATAAACACAATCCAAACCCCTCCAATAGATCAATACGATTGTCTAAAATCAGGTTCAAACGCAATATGCAGAATAGAAAACTATGATTTTGTTATAAATACAGAAACAATGGAAGCAACATACAAAAACTTTTACCCATTAAAATTTTATTTTGTAGAAAATGGAAATGTTTATCTGAATGAGTTCGACACCCCTAACCCTCTGCCCTATGTTTTAATTATGTACGAACGTGCAGGAAACTATCACGCAATACTTGTCGACGAGGAAACCTCAGAATCAATTTTCATAAAAATGCTCTACTTAGAGGGATATGGTTTAACAAAATTTGAAAAAGTTTATGAATATGTACAACCAGAAACAAAGAAAGCTGTTGTTTATAGGTTATTGCCAAAAACAAACTCAACCCAAAATGATAATCAATAAAACAAAAAACAGAAGAATCTCAAACACCCACACTAAATGCAATTCAATCTTCTCAAAAGCTTTAGGTTTAATGTTTTCTACAAAACCAAGATCATTAATATTCAACTACAACAGAGAAATAAAAGAATCATTACATATGTTTTTTGTATTCTTTCCCATTGATGTTATTTTCTTAAACAAGAACAAAGAAGTCGTCGAATTAAAACAAAACTTCAGACCATTTTCTATTTATTTTCCCAAAAACAAAGCAAAATACATAATAGAACTTCCTAACAACACAATAAAACAAACAAACACAGAAATAAATGATCTAATTGACTTCAGATGAGTTATTTGTTCTATTCAAATCAAGAGTCTTATTAACAACTTCTGTATGTAATACCTCTCCTGTTTCCTCATCAATAGTCTCAAGCACCACTGTTGTCTCTTCAACATACTCTGTTTTTGTTGGCATATTGAAATCTATTCCAGTTAACTCTAAGAACAACACAACAAACACAAATACTAAAATCATTACAGTAAATGTCCTCATATAGAACTCATAGTAATTAGGGTTTATATTTTTTATTAAAATAATGGATGGGGTTGCTGGGACTTTCGTAACCACCTCTTTACTTGGTGACTAAGCGAGTGCACATGAGCGCATGTCGCCTTCGCTCCCAATCGGCGAAATGATTGATTCGAACCCAGATTTCAACTCCTAATAACTCAAATTACCAGGATCCGTTGGTATAGCCCTTTGTAAGTCATCAGTCAAAAGACCTCATCGCTCCACAAAGTCTGGAGCCAACTATCTGCTCGGAAAAGGGTCTAAACCCATTTTCCTTCTAGCCAGGTTATACTACAACCCCATCTAAGAATTAAAAGAACTATCTGCCATATATAAATATTATCATTTCCTGGCTGCAACCACTACATATATTAATAATAACCAAACAGCTAACGCTGCTGCTACATACCCAAAAATCTTAAACCAGTTATATCCTTTTTTCTCATCTTCAACATATACAATTTCTGGTAACTCTTGAACCTCTTCAACAGCATCTACTAACATCTCTTCTTCATCTCCATTAACTTCCTCTACAATCTCTGCAACAATCTCTTGTGGCCCAAGAACCTCTTCCGCTTTATCATTTACAAATATAACTACCTGGCCTTCTTCAACTCCTCCTTTGCCATCATCAGCTGTAAACACAGCACTTGTAGTTCCATACCAATCTTCTTCAGGAATAAATTGTGCAATATTTCCTTCTATTTCTATCTTAACATTATCTGGCTCTTGAACACTAAATATTAACTCATCATTGTCTGCATCAATAAAATGTTCTCCTAAATCTAACTCATAAACTGTATTCTTATCCATAATCACAGCAAGTTTTTGTTCTTCAACTATAACCTCCTCAATCTCTTCTTCAATGACTTCTGGCTCAAACACCTCGACCTCTTCCTGAAACCCCTCACTAATATCATTAAATATCACAGTTTTACCTTCATTTTCCAACAAGTCTTTCTCATACTCAAGGTCAGAACCATCAGTTGTTACAAAGTCACTAATAACAACAATCCTTCCATCTCTCTCACCTAACAGATCTCCTGCTCTTCTCAAAGAAGCCCCAATACTTGACTCTTCACCAAAAGGAATTAACCTATCTACAACATATTCAACTGCCTCTCTGTCTACCTCTCTTTCTAAAACAAGAGGATTCCTTCCAATGATTATGACTGTAAACACACCCTCGTCATATCTATCTAAATAATTATAAACTGACTCAATAACTCTATCAAATCTAGTCCTACCGTTTTCCATAATCTTAGCACTAATACTTGTATCAATAACTAGCACAGTAACTTCAGGAAGATCTATCCTGCCATCAGATTCTACCTCTTCTAAAATTACATCAATAAACTCTTCCTCCTCTTCCATAACTTCTGTTCCTTCATCAGCTTCTTCTACCTCTTCTTCAACAATCTCTTCTTGTTCCTCATCTTCAGCAGTAATCATTGACTCAATTACACTCAAAAGTCTAGCAACTTCTTCCTCTAATCCATCGATATCCTCTTCCAACTGGATTATTCTATTCTCATGATCATAAACCCGTGCTTCCAGTTCATCTCTCCTATCTCTTAAATCATCTATCTCTTCTCCCAATTTTTCTATCTCTTCTTCTAATAAATCTGAGAATTCGTTCTCTTCAGAAATAAGGATAAGCTCTTCTTGCAACTCCTCAAGCTCACCCTCTCTATCATTTATCATTTCATCTAATTCATCTAACTCATTCAATAGCTCCTCAAACTCTTCCTCACTCATTAATTCATCAACAACTTCCTCGGTCTCATTAACACCTTCTTTAGAAAAATAACTACACTGCGGCAAAAATAAAAATCCTAAGAAAAGTACTCCAACTAATAATAAAAGTAATAACAACGGCAATAACCATCCCCAAATACTCCTTCCTTTTTTAACAGTCTTTTCTTTCTTTACCTTTTCTACCTTAAATTTCTCTTTTTCTTTCTTCTCTTTTTTATCTCTAGAAAAATACCAAACTAAGAATATAATTAACAATCCTAATAATAAATATAACAACAGAGGAATCAAAATAAACCAAAAGAGTAAACTTTTCAATTTACCAAACAATCCAGAAAATATTGAAGATTTCTCTTCCTCCTCGTCTTCTTCAACCACTTCAAGATCTTCTTCAGTTAAACCATACTGTTCTAATAATTCCTCTAGCTGCTCTTCTTTATCTTCAAGGGACATATTCAATAAATCTCTCTGAAGTTCTAACCCAATTAACTCTGCTTCAAGCTCTGCAACCTTATCTGCATCAGTAGCAGAAGCAATAATTTCATCTTCTACTTCATCAATCTGGTCCTCAACTGCAGCTATCTCCTCTTCTAACTTCTCAATATCATCTTGTAGATCTAAAATCTCTTGAGGTATCTCTCCATAAACAGGATCACTAACAACTTCTTCTGTCTCATTCACACCATCGCTAGGAACAAAAGTACAATAACTTAATGTTCCAAGAAGCAACAATAATAAAAGCAATAAAGGAAGCAACAACCATAACCATTTAAACTTGCCAGGTTCACTTTTCTTTTCAGCCTTTCTCTTCTCAATTACTAACCGGTCTTTTTTAACGGGCTTTGGTTTTTCTTCTGGTAAAGGCACAGCCGCATCATCTTCATCCTTTTCCTTAAAGAAAAGAAGATAAACTAAGAATGCAATGATCCCAAGCACAAATAATAAGAGTAATAATAACAATAAGTACCACAATAAACTGGATTTCTTTTCCTGTTCTGCCTCTTCTACACAATCAACAACATCTAGATCAAAAGGAATAACAGATAACAAATCTCCTCTATCACTCTCAACCTTAAACGCTAGGTTATACAAGCCTTCTGTATCCTCTCCAGGATTAAAGAAAATAGCAGTCGTATAATCCTCTCCAGGAGGCAAATAAATACTATTCTCATTAATATCAATCCAAGATATGTCCTCTCCGTCTTCAACAAATAATGTATATGTGTTAGCAATATCTGCAAAATTCTCTAGCTTTGTAAGCATAACTCCAGAATTATACTCACACATCTCAAAACTATAATCAACATGTTCACTAAATTTCACAGATTGATTTTGTTGAGTTAATAAAGTAAAGTCACTCAAAGCAATTCCATAATTATAACAACTTTGTTTTATATCCAAATAAACAGGAAGCAACGCCTTCATCTTACTTTTGCTACCATAAACACTGAAATCAAAAGATTTCTCTCCATACTCTCCACAAGGCAGTTTTATGTAAAGAAAAACTTCCTCACTCTCTCCTGGTTCTAATGTCAGCTGAGAATGAGTTATTGCATAATAATTAGGATTAACATCTTCCAAATATAAATAAAAAGTATCTGTATAACTTCCAGTATTTGTAATCATAAACTTAAACGGATTAATAGTACACGGACAGTTTTCTACTTTATTATAAGCAGCTGCAACACCAATATCAGAACATCTATTAACATTTATCTCTTGGTTAATTTCCTTTTTCTTACCAGATCCTTCTTCCATTATTATCTTTAAATCACTATCTCCTTGTTCATCACAAGGGACATTAATATACATCTTTACCTCTTCAGCTTCTCCTGGCTGAAGATCAAAATAATTAGGAGCAATACTCACCCAGTTTTGTGCATCTCCTTCTGCATAAATATTGTATAAACTAGGTAAATTTCCAGAGTTATACATATCTATCTCATCTGTGTATAGAGAACATGCACAAAGATTTAGTTTACTTGAAGAATAGTAAGCAGTAAAATCATTAAATCCAGAATCCATAACTTCAGATTCAACATCTTCAGCATAAATTGTACAACTAAGAATAGAAACTAGAACAAATAGAAATAAGACCATCCCTTCTTTTTTACTCATTAAATCATCCTCTCCCTTTTTATAAAAAAATTATGTTAACAAAAATAAAAAGTTAAATAAAAGAAAAAAAGATAAAAAAGCTCAGTAGTATGTTTGTCCTACTTCGTCATCTTCGTCTTCATCATTGCCTCTAAGCTTGTTAACTGCAATGATTAGTCCTAAAATGATTAATAGGATAACTAATACAACTAAACCAATTTCTAGGCCTCTCTTAACTGAGTCCCAACCTGTTGTTTCTCCGCCTTCACCTGCAACAACGTTTGCTTGTAGTACAAAGTCTTCAAGTTCTTCGCCGTTTGATTCAACTGAAACAACTAGTGATTGTAAGCCTTCTACTCCTTCGTTTGCTGAAACAAACAAGTATACTGCTTCTGTTTCACCAGCTTCCAAAACAACAACGTTTGAAGGATCCACTCTTACATCGCCCCATGTTTCATAGCCTTCTAAGCTAACAACATAAGTCTTTGCATCTCCTTCTGAGTTTG
>CAYVNO010000003.1:83749-88869 GCA_964452935.1 uncultured Methanosarcinales archaeon
TAATGGATAAACAACTCCACCTTCACCAGCAACAACGTCTTGTAGTTCTGGACCAACAGTTATAATGGTCTTTGAAGCTTCTTCTTCAACAACACTTGTTGTTGATGCTGTAACTGTTAATGTGTATGATGCAGTTTCACTGTATCTTCCATCATCATATGTTACTGTTACATCAAGATCATAATCTCCTGCAGCAGTAGTTGATGGGATCAACATATACAACTCTTCACTTGAAATTGAATCATCTTGTTCAACTTCGTCAAGATAGTCAATAGCTGAAAGTCCTAATGCATCTGCATTAACTTCAACCTTAACTCCATCTACATCGTCTTCATCACCAATGTTTTCAATTCTTACTGTTGTAAGAAGTGTTCTTCCTGCTTCCACAGTTAGACCTGGTGAGAATGCAACATCTTTGATTACAAAATCATGTTCTTCTGGATCAACCAATAATTCGAAATATTCTGTTACTGTCTCTCCTTGTCTTGGATCCATTCTTACTTTTAGTGTATATCCATCTTCATCCCAGTCAATATCGTACGGGAAATCTAATGTCATTGTTCTTACATATGTTACTCCTTCAACAACTTCATCAACATATACTGTGTCAGAAATTCTTTCGTCGTTGTCGTAACCTGTAATAGTTGCTTCCAACTCAACTTCTTCAGCATCTTCTAGAGCTGTAAATTCAACTCTTACTTCAAACTCGTTATTTCTTTCAATTTGTCTAACTGAGTTTGTACTAGATGCACTTAGCTCATCTCCATCAAGCTTGACCTTGTCAATGCTTACGATTTGAGCATTTACGCTGACCATAGCCAATACAGCCACAATCATCAATACTAATAGACTAGTCCACTTCATTTTCTTACCCCCAATTTAAATCGGTTTATTTTATTATTAGAGTAACCTCTTACCCACCTGGTAAATACTCATAATATTTAAATGTTTCGCTTCATTTAGTATTATAAAGTAGTTACTTGTATTCACTAGGTGAGACTCGTAGCTTACTCTGTAACTATCACATCTCTGTGCCTAATTCTCTTTGTTGTGTCATCACTCAAAGTCATTCTTACAGTATAATAACCAGGTGCTGTGCCTTCAGGAATCCAGAGGTATAAATATACTCCGTTTTCTTCGCCATCATCCAGACTATACTGTGGTGACTTTGCAAATGTTTGCAGTTCAGGTATAATGGCACTTACCATTACATCATCTTTGTCTCTTCCGCCAATGTTTTCTGCACTCACATAAATCTCTAAATAACTGCCTGCTTCTACTACTTCACTATCTCTGAACTGAATTGTGTCAATGAAATACTGATCTCTTCCGTTGTCCGGTGTAGGATTTAGCTCTTCTAAATCATCTACAGCTGTAACCTCTATTGAGTCTTCATCATACAATCCATCTGTGTCTGTAACTCTTAATGTTACAATGTAAGTACCAACTGAATTGAATGTAACTAACGGATAAATATCATTACTATCTGTAACTCCATCTCCATCAAAGTCCCATTCATAAGTTAGAGCTTGATTATCTGGATCATAACTCCATGATCCGTCATACTCAACTTCCTCTCCAACTTCTACTAAGTCTGGACCTCTTGCAATAGCATTTGGCGCATACATTGCTGATTCAGTAATTATAGCTTCTGTATCTTCACAGTCATAGCCATAATCATCGTCCATAACACATAGTGTAACTGTATATGTACCAGCCGCACTATAACTGTTAGTGGGTTCTAAATCACTCCATGCATAATTACCATCTCCAAAGCCCCATGAGGAATAGGTAATTGTTCCATCAGTATCATAACTACCTGTTCCATCAAATGTTATTACTTCACCAACTACACCGTAATATGGTCCATTTGGATCTGCAACCGGATCAACATTTGGTGTTCCTTCTGTAATCTCCACAACAGCTAGATCAAAACCAGTTGCTCCTTCATCATCTGTTACAGTTAATGTAACATAATAAGTACCTGCACTAGCAAATGAAATACTTGGATCAACGTCTGTACTATCAACTATTCCATCACTTTCAAAGTCCCATTCATATGAAACAATTGTTCCATCATTATCATAACTTTGTGATCCATCATACTCAAGAGTCTCTCCTGTTTCACCTGATGTTGGACCATCGATGATTGCAATAGGTGCTTGATTCTCATCTGATTCTAAAACTTCAAACTCAATCTCATCTACACTTGTCTCTTCTGTATCACATTTTGAATCAAGACATTTTGTGTAAATTGTTGCAGTATGTGTTCCTGCCACCAAAGGCGTAAACTCAAATGTAACCTGTTCTTCGTGATTAGGTATAGGATTTGTTGTAAAATGATCACTATAACTAGACTTTGGTACTCCTCTCATGTTTCCAACAATATCTGAAATTGAAAGATCTTTTTTGTCTAGTTTACTTGCTTGATTTCCTAGCTCAATCTTTTTTCCTGCATCAAAAACAGATCCACTTATTGGAAAACCTACATTTGTATTTACAATCATTTCATGATAATACCAATGAACACTCCATGGCTCTTTTCCATGTACAGCATAATTTCCGTTCGGATCCTCAATCACAATCCAAACTTCTGTGTGATATTCATAATGATGTCCAAAAGCACTTGTTTCGTAGTTATCATACCCGACTAGATATGCATCTGTTAATATTGGATAATCAAGGTACAACTCTCCTGAAATAAGGATATCTTCTCCTTGCATTATCTTTCCATCATTATTATTGTCTTCAACTACTATGTCATTAACTTCACCGTTCCAACTTGTCTGTTTGTTTAATGTATAGTGATCCTGTGGAGGATTTCCATCTTGGTCAACCGCATTATCTCCTTGGAAATAATTTGTTCCATAATGTGGAACATAATTTTCTTGGAAACTATATACAATAAACCATTCTCCATCATCATCTGTTGCTGGGAATTCTAGTGTTAAAGAATCACTACTTCCTGAATCAGCATAATCAGTGTATGTCCCATCTATCTCCTCACATGTTGATGTCTGTCCACCATTTTCTTGACATCTATAAGCAATTGCTTCTACATTCTTTACAGAATTTCCATCTGTATTGTCGTATGTTAATGTTAAATCATTTGTAGCTAAAACTACTGAAATGCTTAACAAAAACACAAAAAACATTGTTATTAATTTTTTCATCATTTTCATCTCACCTTTGATATTTTATGATCTTAATGTGTAGGTCCTGTTCCAGGCCCTTCCTCTCCAGGCACCCATACTCCAGGTTCCTCTGGTTCTGGTGGCGGAGGTGTTACCTCTTCTGTCGGAATCTGACTCATTCCAGCAATAAATAATGAAGTATATGCTGCCTGTATCAAACCTCCAACTAAAGCACCTTCTGCAAATAAGTTTTCATCACCAATTTTCCATAATATCTCTTCTAACTCACCTGCTCTCATCACCTCTAAGACTGCATAATTTTCAGGAAGAACTACAGCTCTTCTCACCTGTCCTTCATGCATAACCTCTCTTACCATAAGCTCGTCAGGAGATTCTCCATGAACTCTAACTCTACTTGCTTTTTTATCTCTATCTGGATTCAATCCCATTGAAAAGTCAGCAGGCATATGCCCGTAAGTTGCTGTTAAATCAAAAACACCGTCTCTCTTTCCTTCAATAGCTGAGATATGTGTCATTATTGCAATTCCATCAACCCCTTCTAGATCGTATTCTCGAGCAACCTCAGGATTTAACGGAACATATGAATAAACCCCTCTTACAGAAAAATTTACATCTTCTTGAGGTAATCTCACATTAGTTCCGTCAGATGTTCTCATCCAATTCATTTCTGGTCCAATCGCCCATCCATTTACTCTTATAGGAACATCTCCATGATCATAACTTCCAGTATATCTTGCTCTTGTATATCTATTATTCTCTTCTGTCTGTGCTACACCAACCATTCCCCCAACTCCCCCAGGAATAAGACCATAACCCAAACCGTCAAAGAAATGATTTCTCTCTCCAACTTGACATAATGTTCTATTAACTGCAACCTCTTCACCATTTGGATCTAATAATCTATAAGTAGTCCAAAATAAATTAGTTGGTGGATAAACAACAGTACCATCAGGACTTTCTTTATTACCTGTTGCAACCTCTCCGCTAGGATTAGAATTATCAGGCAAAGCTCCTCTCATTCTTATCCTTCTTCCTAATGTCATCTCTTCCTCTCTATCTATATCTGCCCCAGACAACATTCTAAAAGTATAAGCAGCACCTTCTCTTTGCGGAGCAATTAACTCTGAATCTGACATCATATTAATTGTTTGTACAGTACTTCCCTCAATATGTGGGAAAACAAATGCTGCACTAAATCCTTCATGTGTTACCTCTTCTGTATAACCTTCTGGAAGATCCGCTCCAAAATATCTTACAACATCTCCTCTATGGAATAAAGCAAATGTGCTATCTGTTGTATATCTTTGTCCTGGTTTACCAACAACTCTTATTCTTGTTGTATCTCTCCAAGCATCAATAGCTAACTGATCTAAATCAGCAGTACCAGCATCAACCTGTTGTCCATCTTGAACACCACCGTCGACAACTCCATCTTGAACACCTACATCAACTTGTCCAGCGTCAGCAACAGCTAACTCAGGAACATTAAACGCTTCCCCATCTGCTACAGAATTTCCAGATGTACTATAAACATTTAATCTTAAACTATAATCTCCGGGATCTAAAAATGAATTCCAATCTACTTTTTCATTTACATTAATAGAACTTACGCCCTCACTAAATAAAATTCCGTCAATACCTTCGACAGTATTATCATTTGAATCATGATAAACTTCATAAAGAACATTTCTATCTGCATCTAATAAATGAAGAGAATACCCTAAAATATCAGAGTCACCGTCATTTGCATCAAAATGTATTCTACCTGTTAAATCATAAACAGTAACTTCAGGATCAACTCCAACAACTGATCTATCATCAACAGGCAAACCAGTTCCTTCAACAAGTTGATCACTTTGATCTAAAGCATCTTGAAGATCTTGATCAACAGGAGCTAAATCACTTTGATCATAATCTCCACTTGCTCCAACATCACCATCATCCTCTGTGCCATCCCAATCAATA
>CAYVNO010000004.1:0-80352 GCA_964452935.1 uncultured Methanosarcinales archaeon
TATGGTCTTTGTTTGTTTATTGATAAGAATGATTCTCCGTTTTCTAGTCTTCCAAATAGGTAGATATATGCTTGTTTGTCTATTATTCTATATGTTGGATATACTATAAATCCCTTCATATTATTATTGTATTGGTTTGTTATTATAAATATTATGCTTTATTTTAGCACTTAGATGCTTGTATGTGTACTCTGCAAGAGGTTTTAGGTTTATTATATCTTCTTCATTATATTGTACTAATAAATTTAGATGTTTTTTATCTCCTGTGGATTTCCATCTTTGCCATAAGTATACAGCTTCTGATCCGTCTAAGTCTTGGACTTCATCTGCTCTACTTATGTTGAGTTGTTTTTCTATTTTTTTTAGTCCACCAACAAGATTTAGTTTGGAACAACAGTGTCTTAGATCAATATGGGGGATATCTGGGATTGTGTTTGGGTAGTATCTGTTTATTACAGGAAGGTCAAAGCTGGATCCGTTGAATGTTACTATTAAATCAAATTTACTTAGTTCCTTCTTTATTGTTTGTGGGTCTAAGTTAAATCCTTTGACCATTGTTTTTGTTTCATAGCCATCATATAAACCAAGAACAGTTATATCTCCGTAATAACCAGAGGTTTCTATATCTAAGAAGCAAACATTGTCTTTGAAGTGGTTGTAGAGCCTCCATTTTTCTCCGTTTGGTAAGAGAGTTGAGAAGTGTTTTGAGTTTCCGTTGATTAAATGAGTTTTTGTTTTTTCTAGAAAGTTATTGTAGAACTGTTTTCTTTGTGTTGAGATTGTGTTTATATTCTTTTTTTCTATGAAAGAGTTCCAATCTGTTACTCCTTGTTTCCAAATTAATTCTTCTCTTTTTTTAGCAATTCCTGGAAGGAAGATGAATGAGTTAGTTATCATTCTAGTTTGTAGTAGACTCTCCTATTAGCTTTTCCTTTGTTCTCTGCTTTTAGGAATACAATCTTTCCAACCTCTTTTGTTGATTTAACATGTGTTCCACCGTCTGCTTGTCTGTCGATGTTTTCTATGTCCACAACTCTGATTTCTTTGATTTCTTTTGGTAGTCCTTTTGCAAGTTTAAACATTGCTGGGTCTTTTTCTGCTTCTTCTCTTGTTAGTGTGTAGACTTTTATTGGTATGTCTTGTTGTATTAGGTCGTTTGATTTTTTTATGTAATCATCTATTTTCTCTCTGTCAAAGTTTTCTATGTTGAAATCAATTCTTGATTTTTCTGGTTCTAGTTTGTTTCCTGTGATTAATGCACCTGCTTCTTTGTGAAAGACTGCTGAGACAATATGTGCTGCGGTGTGCATTCTCATAAGTTTATATCTTCTTTCCCAGTCTATCTTGCATTTTACTTTATCTCCAGGCTTTAATCCTTCTTTATCTACTTCATGGCTGATTTTGCCTGAGAATTTACCTGTGTAGATTACTTTGTATTCTTTATCTTCGTGTTTTATTGTTCCTAAGTCATATGATTGCCCTCCAGATTGAGGGTAAAAGGCTGTTTTGTTTAGAATTATGTATTTGCCGTTTGCTTCTTCAACTTCTGCTTCAAACTCTTTTAAATATTGGTCTTCCAAGTATAAGATTTCCATATTATCACCTGGAAATTGAGTAGAAAGGTGTTTTATAAAGTTTGTTGTGGTGGAGAGTTATTGAGACAATAGTGCGCTCCGTTCTGTTGTGTTATTTTTCCTTGTCAGTAACTTTTAGTTTGAGTACTACCAGATCTTAGAACTTCGCTTGGCACTATTGTCTTTTCAGATGGTAACTATACTGTTTTCAAAACTTTAAAGAATGAATCAAATATCTGTTCATCTGTTATTATCTGATGGAAGTCTGCTTTTAGATTATCACATAAATCATGGATTCCTGCTGTGTGGTCATCTAGTTGGTGTTTGTATTTCTCTCTCAGTCTTCTGCTGATATATGTTCTCAATACTTTATTTGACTCTGAGTCATGGAGATTAACATCTCCTTGTATCTTCATGTCAATCTCTTCTCTGTCTAGGATTTGTATTACTTTCAGCTCGTTTTTTCCTAAACGCATAAGGCCTTCTTTTATCTCATCTAGATCCATTAAGAAGTCACTTATAACAATAACCATAGATTTTCCGTGTAATACTTTCTTATATCTTCTCATACTATCGATGAAATTAGATTCTCCTTTTACATGGATTTGGTTTAAGATATCTATAGTTGAAGCTAGTTGAGACATTCCTCTTCTTGGTCTTAAAGTGTGTAAATCTTCTGCAAATGTTGAGAATTCAAATTTATCGTTATCTTTCATTGCCAGGTATGCGAATCCTAATCCCATCATTGCTCCGTATTCGAATTTCTTTATTTTCTTTCCAAAACTCATACTAGCGCTTTTATCCAGGATTACGTGAACTGTTAGACATTTCTCTTCTTCGAACTGCTTTATATGCAGTTCATCTGTTCTAGCGAAGATCTTCCAGTCAATCATTCGGATGTCATCTCCCCTAGTGTACTGTCTGTAGTCATTTATGGTTAATCCTCTACCTACAGAGCTGCTTCGTTTAGAGCCAGAATAGTTAGATGTGATCCTTTTTCTGATTATAAGACTAAATCTGCTTAGTTGTTGAAGGAATTTTGTGTCTAACATGGAGATTTGAGTGTTAGGGAGTATTTATTGTTTTCTATTCAAACATGCCTTTACAAACTCCCTATAAAACGGATTTGGTGCTAAAGGTCTTGAGGTGAATTCTGGATGTGCTTGGGTTCCTATGAAGAATGGGTGGTCTGGGAGCTCTAGTATTTGCATTATTGGTTGGTTTGGTGCTTTTCCGCTGAATACTATTCCATGTTTTTCAAATGTTTTGATGTACTCTGGGTTACATTCATATCTGTGTCTGAATCTTTCTCTTGCAGTGGTTTTTCCGTACATTTTGTGAGCAAATGTGTTTTCTTTTATATCAATATTGTGTCCACCCAAACGCATGTTTCCTCCAAGTCCTTCTATTTTCATTTGTTCTGGAAGATATGTTATTACAGGGTGTTTTGTTTTTGGGTTTACTTCGGTTGTGTGTGCATCTTTTAGATTGCAAACGTTTCTTGCAAACTCTACTAATGCCATCTGGAATCCGTAACAAAGTCCTAGATAAGGTATTTTATTTTCTCTAATGTATTTTATACATTTTATTTTTCCTTCGACTCCTCTTTTTCCGAATCCACCTGGTACGATAACTCCATCAATATCTTTTAGTGCTTGTTCTATGTCTAAATTATTATTTTCTATCTCTGTTGTTTCTATCCATTTTATTCTTACTTCGACATTATTGTATGTTCCTGCATGTTCTAGAGCGTGGATTATTGATGCATATGAATCTCTGATTGTGGTGTATTTTCCCGTTATTCCGATTGTTATTTTCTTTTTTTCTTCTAAAGTTTTTTTAACATATTCTTCCCATTCTGCTAGTTTTTCTTTGTTTATGTCTGTTTTTAGTTTTAATAGATCTGTTACTTCTTTGTCTATGTTGTTGTTTTTTAGTAATTTGGGAATTAGGTAGATTGATTTTTCATCATGTAAACTGAAAACTCTTTGCATTGGTACGTTTGTGTAGATACTTATTTTTTCCATAACTTTTTCTGTAACTTTGCTGCTTGCTCTGCATGCTATTAAATCTGGTTGGATTCCGGTCTCCATTAATCTTTTTACTCCTAGTTGGGCGGCCTTGCTCTTTTGTTCTCCTAAGATTTTAGGTTCCATAATGAATGTTAGAGCTACAAAACATACATTTTCTTTTCCTTCTTCGTATGCTAGCTGTCTCATTGCTTCGATATAGAACATATTCTCTAGATCTCCAACTGTTCCTCCGATTTCGACAAGAACAACGTCTGCGTTTGATTTCATTGCTAGATTTCTTAGTTCTAGTTTTATTTCTCCTGTTACGTGCGGAATAATTTGAACATCTCTTCCTAAATATTTTCCCTCTCTTTCTCTTGCTAAGACTTTTGTTAGTATTCTTCCGTTTGTTGAGTAGTTGTTTTTGTTTAGGTTTTCATCTAGCATTCTTTCGTATGTTCCTAAATCCATATCTGTCTCTAGTCCGTCATCTAGAACAAAGACTTCTCCGTGTCTGAATGGGTTTAGTGTTCCAGAGTCTACGTTAAGATATCCTTCTAGTTTGATTGGTGATACTTTTACTCCCTTAAATTTCAGTAGTTTTCCTAGTGATGAAGAGAAGATTCCTTTTCCTAAACCACTCATAACTGTTCCGAATACAATAATATATTTTGTTTTTCCTGGTTTGTAACCTTTTGGAATTGGGGTGTAAAACTCATGTTCATCTGATTGTTCAGATATACTATCTAATAGTTTTTTAGCCTCGGACATTTAGATCCACCTCAGAATTAGTTGTAAATTTTTTTGAGTGCATTAATTGGGTATCTAAGAGGTTGTATTTAAAGGTTATTGTCCCTACAATGAATGCGAAAACCGAAATATTTAAATATTTGTAGGGACAAGGATAATATATGGAAGTAGTTGAAAGGGAAGGATATTATTACTTACGTTATTCATATAGGAAAGGTAAAAGAGTTTTAACTAAAGATAAATATCTTGGTAATGAAATACCTAAGAATATTGAAGAGATAAAGAAGAGGTTCATGGATGAGATCAAGAGAGAAGTCTATGATAAGTTTGAAATTATTAAATTAAATTATCAAAAAGAGTGGAAAAGGTATCCTGAGTCAATGAAGAAGAAAGTGCTTAAAGATTTAGATATTAATTTTACATATAACACAAATGCAATTGAGGGGTCTACAATAACTCTTGAAGAGACTGAAGATATAATAAAGAATGAGATTGCTCCTAATAAATCTTTGAGAGACATAAAAGAGACTGTTAATCATTCTAAAGTTTTTTTAGGAATATTGAATGAGAAAGATGATTTATCTGAAGGGATGATTCTAAAATGGCATAAAGAGTTGTTTTTTGAGACAAAAGAAGATATTGCAGGCAAATATAGAGATTATTTAGTTAGAGTTGGTGGATACAGAGCTCCGGATTGGCAGGATGTAAAGAAGTTGATGAAAGAGATGATTAAATGGTATAAGAAGAATAAGAAAAAGAATCCTGTTGAGTTATCTGCTGTAATGCATTATAAGTTTGAGAAGATTCATCCTTTTGGTGATGGCAATGGTCGTGTTGGAAGGTTAATTTCTAATTTTATTTTGAATAAAGGTAATTATCCAATGTTAGTTATTGAGTATAAGAAGAGGAAAACATATTATTCTGCTTTGGACAGAGGGGAAGAAGGTTTTGTAAAATATTATTTTAGAAGATATTTGAAGGTTTATGGAGAGTATTTAGATTGAACACATATTGATTAATTCTGTTGTGTCATATATTCTAATGATATCTTGATCTTGAAGCTTTTTCTCATTTGTCCACATTGGACATTTAAGATAAAGAGCTAATGCAAAATAAGTTATGTCTTTAGGACATGGGCATATCTCTTCTGCATGTTTTTTGTATTTTAGGAAATGTTTCTCTGGTATTATTGTTATTCTTTCTCTTAAAATTGAAAGAACTTTTTCTATATCTTCTTCACCAATGTAAGACTTTTTTGCGATTATTTCTTTGTTATTTTCTAATTCTTCAAATAATAAAGATGGAGCAAATAATTCTATCCCTTCTTTAAAGAAAATATCAATAGGTTTGCCCGGTTTGATAAGCATAGCTATGATAATGTTAGCATCTATTATGATATTCATTTATTTTGCTCCTCGAAACTTCTTAGCCATGCTTTTGTTTATCTTTTCACTTATTTCGAGGGCGTCTTTGTTTGTTAATTTACTTTTTTTAGCAATCTTTTTTAAGAATTCCATCTGATTTATTCTCTCTTCAAATGCGTGTCTAGCTACTGCTGACCAATTCACTTCATCCATTGTTTCCATTCTATCTTTTAGTTCATCTGGGACTGAAACCGACATTGTTGCCATACCAATCACCTTGTTAATCTTATTGAAATTTCGACATAAATAATGGTATAATACTCCACATTCAGGTCGAAATTTTAATCCCAAAAAACACATTAATCCCCAATCTAAATATTGGGTATTTACTATGTGTTTTTTGTTGTTATAATTATTATAAATAATATTAATAATATATAAATGTTTTGGTTTACTTTGAGTGTTTCCACATTAATTTGAATTGATTTTATTGTGGGAGAGTTACTTATCTAGAACCCAAAGTGAGCTAGTAAACCTTTTGCAACATGTGATCCGTCGAAGAAACCTAGTGGGATCATGTTGAAGAAGAATAGGAACATGTTTATTCTTGATGTTAGATGTAAGATGGATGTATTTCTTTGTGAGAATTTACTTGTTTTTAGTAGAGCCCATGCTGAGATCCAGAGTATCAGATTTACTGCTGGTCCTGCGAATGCTATTCCTGCAGATTGTAAAGGTGTTGAGACAGCTGTGTGTGCAACATATGCTGGTACAAAGAAGATAAAACTAGAACCAATTAGTTTTAGTACAATACCCAATCCCAACCACATGTAAGCTGCATGAAATGTTGCTGTTGCTCCGAATAGGATTGCAACAAATTTATGTCCGAATTCGTGCAGAATAATTGCAGGAGCTGTTACAATGATTGCAAACTTCATGTTCTGCCAATCAAAGAATGTCTTTGTTTTTGATTTATAGTATTCAATTGGATCGAATGATTTTGAGACTCTAACGTGAGGTCTAAAGAAATCTTTGAATATGAAACCTAGAACTAATGTCATGATTAATATGTCTATAATTTCGAATGCAGTGAACATGATCTGTGTTTGGTGTTGGTTGTTTATATGCTTTTTGCTGTAGTTAGGCTCCACAATTTTGTGAAAATGTGGTTTTGTGGTGCCTATGCGGGTTAACTTTATAAAGACCCAATTATTCTCAAAAGCTTAATAACTATTTGGAGTTGATATATATGCCAGTGGCAGAAGGAAATACAGTAAAGGTCCATTATACAGGGACTTTAGAGGATGGAAGTGTCTTTGATTCAAGCGAAGGTAAAGAACCTTTAGAATTCAAAGTAGGAGAACACAAGGTAATCAAAGGCTTTGAACAAGCAATGATTGGAATGGAAAAAGATGAAGAAAAAACAGTTAATATTCCTAAAGAAGAAGCTTATGGTGAAAGACAAGAGCAACTTATGAAAGATCTTCCAAAAGCAACAGTTCCAGAAGGGATGGATATTAAAGAAGGAATGATGATAGGTCTTCAAGGCAAAGATGGTCAAAAGATAATGGCAAGAATTGCTAAGATTGGAGAAGAAAATGTTACAATTGATCTTAATCATCCATTAGCTGGAAAGAATTTAACATTTAAGTTGAAACTTGTTGATTTCAGCTAATTTTTATTTTTTATTTACGCTGGATGGTACTTATTAGAACTGTAGTGATCTCCTAACAACTCTTTGATCATTCTTTTTGCGGAGCTTGCTGCTTCTTCGAAGTCTTCTGTTGCTGTGCCATACTTTTGTAATGCATAGTCGTGCATTTCATTAATCTCATCATAGATTTCTCCGAGTTGTTGTGCGGAATATTCTGTTACTCCTGTGTCTGCAATGTCTGATATTCTTCCGTATAAATCTTTAATATCTGTTTTTTCTTCATCCTTTGTTCCTTGGACTGTTTGTTCTATGTTCTCTTCTTGTGGCATTAAGTCTGTGATATCAATTCTGTCTTCAGGAGGTCTTTCTTTTTCTTTATTTACTTCAGATTGAGTCCATTCATTTTCAGAAGATTTCATCAGTTCTTGGGATTCTTTTAGAAGTCTTTCTGCTTTTTGCATTTCTCTTTTACTTGCTTCCTCTATCTCTTTTAATTTTTTTATTCTTTCTTTTGGAGGAAGTTTTGCTAATTCATCTTTATCGAAATTCATCTACCAGTGTACTACTCCACATTTTTTCTTATATTCTTTATAAGTTTGGTACATTGTTTTCTTAACAACCCCTTTTGCTATCTTTGTTTCCATTTCTACTTCAAATTTAGAAGGTCCTTTTTCTTTTTTCTTTTTTGCACCGCTAACTCCAACTAATGCACCTGCCAATTCACCAATACCTTTAAACATAGCAACAAATGGTTCTGCTGCACTTGGTTTTTTTATTACCTTTTCTGCCTTTGGTTCTTGATATAAATTTATTTGTTCTCCTGCTTCTCTTAGGTATCCTTCTAATTCGTCCCCTAATGCCTCCATCGCTGCTTTTACTGAGGCGTCTACTGATTCTAGAAGTCTAAAATCCTCTTGATCTTTCATAGTCAGATATTTCTTTACTTGTTTTTCAGTCCATGTGTAGCCTCTCAAAGTTAAATCAATTCTTCCTATGTGTATTGGTCCTTTTTGATATTCTTGATGATAATTCATTTGGGGAGATGTTCTGTAGGAGAAATGAGGTATCATAACACAGTAGACATGTTTATTATATTGTGTCTGTCTGTCAATTCTTCTAAATTGTGCAAGTTTCTTGCCTAGAATCTCAATCTCTATCATAGATCCTTCAAATGCAGCTATTAAATCTGGAGATTCTGATTTATCTGCCATTTGTAATCTTTTTATATTTCTTAGATATGGTTTTACCCAGTTCATATACATCTTAATTATATCAAAATGTTGTCTTAGATATTTTAGTGTGAAGACTTTTCTATTCATTAACTCTTTGAATGTTGAAGTTTTCCATTCCATATATGTTCTTAGTTTTCTTTTCAATACTTCCTTAACTTTTCTATTGAATTCTAATTTATCTACTAATTCATCGACATCTCTTCCTGTTGCAGGATGAATGGAAAAGAATAAATCAGGGAGAGTTGCAAATTGTAGCTCTCTAGACATACCATAGACAGATGCAGGATTTTTTGCACCTTGTTCAACCATATCAATCCATATTCCTTTTAGAGTTATTTCTGCACTCTCTCTACTCCTACTTTTTGGATCTAATGCGTCTTCATAATACCCCACTCTTTCATCAATGATTCTTAACTCTCTGACTAATTGGAATAACTCTTTAACCATTTTTCCGATTGTTGCTAAGAATTGAGAAACCTTATCTTGTTGGAGTCCTAGACGTTGTTGTGCACTTCCAAAGAATGCAGAATGTTCTGAGGCTGCAAATAGATCAGTTATTTTTATTATGTCTACATAACCTTCGTGTTGTCTCATAAATTCTAAAACATAGAAATAATATTCCTCTATAGAGAGATTAAATACTTGGTAAACTAGTTTGTAACGGTGAACTGGTTTTGGAAATCCTGTGTGAGCCCACACTATCTGTCCTTTTACATCTCTTCCTGCTTCAACTAGCTCGTTATCAGCATATTTAAGAAGTTGTGAGTCTGACATTGTTTTCACTGTCTGATGTAATTCATAGTTAGTCATTTTGCTGAATTTTTTTGCTCCTGCCGGGCTAAAATACCTATTTGCAACAAGGAGTTCGTTACTTACCATATTTTTATTACCTCACAATACATATGTATATCTTCATTTAAATATTTTTGCTCAGTACAACAGTAAATCCTGTGTTTTGTACAACTGTTGAGTTAGTCTTTTTTGCTATTTCTACTGCAGCTTTTTTCCTATCATTGCTCTCTATAAATGATCTCAATAGTTTTATCTTTATCATTTTGTGTTTTTTTAGCTGCTTTATTATCTCTTTTTCTACGTCTTCTGTTAAACCATTTTTTCCAATTCTTACTAATGGTTTTAGTGATGTTGCTTTTGTTTTTATGTTCATTTTAAAAATCCCTCGGTTCGTGAAATGTTAAAGGAGATCTGTCATGACCTAACCCTTTTCTATGTTGTAATTCTTTTATGTGTTTGAATTTTGTTTTTATTAATCTTTGCAAGTTATCTGTAACATCTTCCAGTAATAAGGAAAAGTGTTCTCCCCCAAGGAAGTGTGGCAGAATAACATAGTCTGCACCTGCGTTGTATAATGTTAGTGCTTCATCTATGTGCATTGCTGTAACAATCACCATTGCGTTTTTGTTTTCTTTTTTTGTTCTTTTGATTAAGATTAATGAAGTTGTTTCATCAGGGGCTGTTGATATTACCATATTTACTTTTTTTAGATTTATTTCTCGTAGGACATCTGGACTTCCACAATCCCCATAGATGCAGGATATCTTTCTTTTGATTAATTCCCTAATTATTTGTGGATTATAATCTATAACTAATATTTCTTTTTTTAGGTGTACTAATTTTTTAAGAATACTGTACCCAGTTCTATCATAACCGCAGAGAAGAACATCTATTTCTTCTCTATCTGGCATGTATTCTAAATGGTTTCTTTTTTTAGTCATGTTTTCGAATAATGTTAGATCTTTTGAGAATATGGAGAATAACTTTTTCTCGTATTTGATCATATAGCTTGTTGTTGAGATAGATATTACTGCTAATAGGATTGTTATTGAGAAGATTTCATTACTAATGTGATTTAGAGCTAGACCATGTGCTACAATTATTAATGAAAACTCGCTGATCTGTCCTAACGAGAGTCCTGTAGGGAATGCTACCTTTTTCTTGTAACCAAATATACTAGTTACAATGAATATAATTAATGGTTTTAGTATTAGGATGAATATTAAAAAGATAAATAAAGGTAGTAAAAGGTTTTCAAATCCTACAAAGGATAGCTGCATGCCTAGTGAGACAAAGAATAGAATAGCAAAGAAGTCTCTCAATGATTTTACTCTGCCAATTATTTCAATACTATAATGTAAGTTACCAAGTATAACTCCTGCAATGAATGCTCCAATTGCGATTGAGAATCCTGTCCACTCGAAGAATAGTGCGAAAAGGAAACATACTGATAATGCTCCCATAAATAATAGTTCACGAGACTTTGCTGCAAATTTGAATATTTTTGGGAGCAGATATGTACTTATTGCTATTGATAATCCTATTACAACTGCTCCTTTTATGATTTGTAGGATGAATATTAGGATTGAGAATTTTCCTACAAAAGATAGTGCTAATAGGATGAATATTGCTAATACGTCTTGCATTAATAATATACCTATGACTATTCTTCCGTGTAGTGTGTCTAGTTCTCGTCTATCTGAGAATACTTTTAATACAACCATTGTGCTACTGAATACAAGGATTATTCCTAAGTATATAGCATGGATTTTTGAGTACCCTAAAAGAAGAGCTATTAAAAACCCCGCAGGGAATAATAACAACATTTGTATTACACCACCCATTGAACTTACAAACTCAACATCTTTCAGTCTTTTGAAATCAATTTCTAATCCTACAATGAATAATAAGAATGCGATACCTATCTCTGATAATGTGAAGATTAAATCCTTGTTGCTGATTAAAGAAGATACTGCGTGAGTGTTTACTAATCCTTGGAAATTACCTGTTGATAATATATAAGTTAAAACTGGACCTAAAAGTAGTCCTGCTAAAACATATGCAGGAATCATTGGTTGCCTATATTTTTTTGCAATGAAAGCTATTGCAGTAGCTAAGATCATAATAATTCCAATGTTGAGGAATATTGTGTTTTGCATTAGCTGTACCTCTTTATTAGTTTAGGAATGTATTTTGTTAAATCTGAAGCTGTAAATGATCTTCCAATATGTTTTTGTGCTTCTTCTCCTGCTAGACCATTAATGAAAGCTGCAGCACATGCTGAATTGAATAAATCATTACTTTGTGCAATAAAGCCTGCTGTTAAACCTGAGAGTACATCTCCAGTACCAGCAATAGTCATTCTTGGTGTTCCAGTTGTATTTAGTTTAGTTTTATTTTTGTTTATAATTCTATCTGTTCTTCCTTTTAAAAGTATTGTTCCTGCTAGTTTCTTTTTATAACTTGATTTAGTTAATTTGCTGTTTTTTAAGAGTGTGTTGAATTCTTTATTATGTGGGGTGTAGACTGCGTTGGGTTTTAGAGTAGTTAGTTTAATTGCGTCTGCGTCTACTACTTTGGGTTTGTTTATTTTTAGTATTTGATTTACGAATTTCTTACTTTTTAATCCTAGACCAGGACCTATTAATATGCAGTCAAAGTTCTTTGCTAGTTTTAGGATGCTTTTAGTGTGTTTATCTGTGAAATAGTCTCCTTTGTATTTTTTTGTTACAATATTTGGGTCTATGCAGTTAATTGCCCATGCAACTTTTTCAGGAGCAGCGATTGTTACCCAATCTGTACCTGTTTTGAGTGATGATATAGCTTTTGCAGCTAGTAAAGGGGCTCCTGTGTAGTCTTTTGATCCTCCGATGATTAGAACTTTTCCGTAATAACCTTTGTGAGCTGACTTCTTTATAGGTTTTAGTACTGCTTTTAGTTCTCCTGGTCCGACGTGAGTGTAAGCTTTTTTTGGGATTCCTATGTCAATGATTTTGTGTTTTTTTATTAACTCTTTTTTATCTATGAATGTTAGTGTTATTTTTGGTTTTATGTAAACTTTGTTTCCTTTTTGTAGTCCTGAAGGGATATCGATGCTTACAATTGGTGTTTTTAGTTTGTTTAGTTTTTTTATTAAGGAGTTGTATGGTTCTTTTGGTTCCCCTTTTATTCCGTAGCCAAATAATGCGTCAATTATTACGTCATGTTGGTTTATTTTTTTAGTTGTTTTTATTTTTTTGAAATTTATTTTTGCTTCTGGCTTTAGTTTTGATTTTTTTCCTGCGAAATATACTGGACATTTTAGATATCTTGCTGCAACAAATCCATCCCCGCCGTTATTTCCGTGTCCTGCGATTACTATTGGATTTTTGTAGTGTTTCTTTATGTAGTTTGCTACAGCTTTGCCTGCATTTTCCATAAGGTTGAGTTTGGAGACTTTAAAATATTCTGAATTGTCTTCCAAAATTTTTATTTCTTTTATTGATATCATTTGTTTTTCTCGTATCCAATCAATGCTTTGGTATGTTTCCATACTGCACTTTTTGAGTTAATATGGATAAGTATCATGTTCTTGTGTTTACGTTGTTGGATAATATTAAATTTAGTGAATAGTTGAACTGCTGAATGTACTTTTCCAGGAGAACAATGTAATCTAGCGGCAATATCTCTTATGCAAAGCTCTTCTTTAGAAACTAGTTCGAGGATTTGTATATTCTTTTTTGTGAATATCTCTGACAGCATAGGTTTATTTAATGTTCATTATTTATAAACTTTATGTTTTTTTGAAATGAATGAAATGTTTTTGTATTTTGAATATAGTGTTCAGTTAGAATGAATGAATTATATATTGATTTATGTGTTAGTTGTTAATTTGTGAGTACTCTAGAATGGTTTGACTTTATGTATATTTGTTGAATAACTTTTTAAATTGGTGCTCATTACCTTGTTTTTATGGTATTAGAGCTAGTTTCGTTAGTGGTGGCGTTGAATGATGTAGCAACCAGAGTAGATGATGCACCTCCAGAGTATGATAATGCTGTGGTTTGTATGTTTCAAGATCAAGAATGGAGTGTTTATGGAGCTAAATTTGGGACTACAGGGATAAATTCAGATAGACTTTTGTTTGAATATTGGAGAAGAGACGGGACAGTAGTTAGGGTGTTGAGTACTGATTATGATGGAGATGGTGTTGATTCTGTTAGTGTTTCTATAGATGGGAGAGGTCTTGAGTTTATTGAGTTTAATAGAGGGACTGATTTTTTGAGTTATCAGTTAGATTTGGATAGAATAAACAGATATAGAGAAGTTAGAGTTCCTGTTGTTGATAATGGAATTGAAGATAAGGAAGTGACAGAACATGATGGTTCAGAATTTTATGTTGGATTGTATTCTATGTTAGCAAGACCAGTTCATAGTAACAAGAAAGAGTCTTTATGTCCAGAAAGAGATTTAGAATTAGGTAGGATGAGAGTGATGATGGATGCTGTTGGAGAGGATGAAGTCTATATTGCAGAAGCTGATCCTTACAGATGTGAGAGAGTTGGTGGATTATATCCGGGGTACACAGGTAGGTTTGTTCAGGCAGATTATACATCAGCGAGTGCACTTTTTTTAATTCTTGATTCTGTTCATGAATCTGTTAGAGCAGGAAGAACGCCAGAAGAAGCTTTGGACATATTTAGAGATAGATTAGATGAGACAGTAGGTAGAGTCGTGAATGATTATTTCTGATTTACTTTGTATAGTAAGAATAGTGAATTACTCAAACTTAGCTATAAATTCTGGAGAAGGTGCTTGTGATTCTGCGAAAGTAACTTTTCTTAGGTAGCCATTTGAGGGGTGTTTAACAAAATCTGGTTCAGATTTACATGCGGAGTAGAAATCTTGTCTTTTTACAATGTCTCTAACTACTGCTAGGAATGTTCCTGAGAGATATGATGTTTGTCTTTTATTAGGCATTGATTCCATTCCAAATCCTGGGTCTCCGTGAAAGTATTTCCAAACTCCTTCTTCAATTAAGTCATATGATCTTCCTTCTGCTTCTGCTCTCCTTAAATAATTAGAAACCCTATCAGCTAGTTCTTCATCTTGTTCTGTTAGGCTTGAGATTCTTTCTTGTTCTAGTTTATCTCTTTGTCTTTGTTGATATTCTTCTAGTTTACCAGATAAATGGCTACCCATAGTATTATAACTCCATAATATCCATCCATCAAATTCATTCAAATCTTGACCATCTCCTCTGCCTTCAATGTTTTCTGTTAGTCCCCTGTAAATTGTTCTTCTTTCATCCTTGTCTAGGTCAGATACAAAATCATTATGAGCAGGCTCATAGAGAATTTTACATAGTTTATCTATAAGTTTTAAAGAAGCAGAGAAATTAATAAAGGTTGTTTTTGTATGATGCTCTCCTTCCTCTTCTTCATCTTCTTGTGGGGATATGTCTAATAAACCCCAATTGTATAATTGGATCATTACTGCGTATTTTTTTGCTGTTTCTGGGTCAACTTCATCTAGTTCTGGAAAATGTTTTGTTAAGAATGTTTGATCTCCCTCAACAAAGTCTGTTATTTCTTGTTTATCATAAGGATAAGTAGTACGATATGCTAAATCTTCAATTACTGGAGCAAGACCTTCAACACCTGGTGAGTCTAAGATATCATAAATACCAGGATGTGTTCTTGCTTTTTCTCCCAAAACTGGTTCTCCATCTACGGATTTTGTTTTGCCCATAATTTCACAATAGATTTTATCAACTATGTCAAAGTTTTCTAGTAAGAATCCATATATTGTTTCTAAGGTTTCTGTATTTGTCATTGAAGAAGGGAATAGAATATCTTTTTTAAAGTTTGCCAAATGAGTTTATAAATGTTGTAACTTACTGCAACACTACTGCGCTCCGTGTCTTGGTTAAATACAACATTGTCAGTAACTTTTAGCTTAAGTTATGGTGTTATAAACGGACTTCGCTTGGCAGTGGCGTTATTGGAGTTGCTCATAACACTGCGACGCTCCGTTCTCGTATATCATTCTTCCTTATCAGTAATTTTAGCGACGTTTGATGAACATTTAGAAGACTTCGCTGGGTGGCAGTGTTATTGGAGTTGCTCATAACTCTTTCAGTTCTTGGACTAATTTCAGAACAGCAGTTTTTGCATCTTCGAATAACATAAGTGTGTTATCATAATCAAATAATTCATTCTTTATTCCTGCGAAGCCTGGGCTTAGACTTCGTTTAATCATTAAAACTGTTTTTGCTTTATGTGCGTTTAAGATTGGCATTCCGTAGATTGGTGAGGATTCTTCTTTTGTTGCTGCTGGATTTACCACATCGTTTGCTCCGATTATTATAACAACATCTGTGTTTTGGAATTCTGAGTTAATGGAATCTAAGTCTTTCAGTTGTTCATAAGGAACATTTGCTTCTGCTAGTAAAACATTCATATGACCTGGCATTCTTCCAGCGACTGGGTGAATTGCGTATGAAACTTTTATTTTCTTCTTTTGTAATAAATCTGCTAGATCTCTCACAGCATATTGTGCTTGTGCAACTGCCATCCCGTAGCCTGGAACAAAGATTACTGATGATGAGTTATCTAGGATTAAAGCTGCTTCATCTGGGGATGTTTCTTTTATATTTGTGTATTCTGAGTCATCTTTTTTAGTTTCTTTTTGTCCGAATCCACCGAATAAAACATTAACTAAAGATCTGTTCATTGCTTTGCACATTATTCTTGTTAGGATAATTCCTGAAGCGCCAACTAATGCTCCGCTTATTATTAGTACTGGGTTTTTCAGTACAAAACCTGCAGCTGCAGCTGCTAATCCTGAATAGGAATTTAACAAGGAAATAACAACAGGCATGTCTGCTCCTCCGATTGGAGTTACTAAAAGTATTCCTAGAATTAATGTTACTGCGATTAGTAACCACAATAATAGAATGTTATTTGTTAAGACTAGGTAAACTGCTAAGGTTATTACTCCAATAAATAAGATTATATTTAGAATATTATTTCCTTTGAATAGGATAGGTCTGCTGTTGATTAATCCTTGTAATTTTAAGAAAGCAATTATACTTCCTGTGAATGTAACTGCACCAATGATTACGCTAATAATTGTTGTTGTTAGGTCTCCTGTTGTTAAAATAGGATTTCTTAAGAAATATGATGATGCAACTAGTACTGATGCTCCCCCACCCATTCCGTTAAAGACAGCAACCATCTGAGGCATAGCTGTCATCTTTACTTTTTGAGAGATTATAGCTCCAATTAAACCACCGATAATAAAACCTGCGATTATGTATGGGAATCCTATTGTTTCCATATTAACTATTGTTATAGTTACTGCTATTAGCATAGCGATTGCTGATAGAAAGTTTCCTCTTCTTGCTGTTCTTACATGAGTCAGTTGTTTAATTGCAAAGATAAATAGTACTGCTGCAAATAAATACACTGAGTTTGTGATTAGTTCATTCATTTTTTCCTCTTGAACATTTTTAACATTCTATCTGTGACCATGTAACCGCCAGCAACATTAATTGTTGCCATTATTATTGCAAACATTCCTAGAATATTTGCTAAATTTGGTGATGAATCTGGAATACATAATAAAGCTCCGACAATTATTATGCCTGAGATTGCGTTTGTACCTGACATAAGTGGTGTGTGTAAAGTAGGAGGTACTTTTGTGATTATTTCAAATCCTACAAAGATTGCTAGTACGAATAATGCGAATAACGCAAATAATGAAATCATTCTTTAACCTCTGATTTTGTTATAACTTCATCATCTTTGTTATTGATAAATTCTGTTAAGAAGTTAAGAATATTTTTAGAGTACATCTCTGTTGAGTGAATTGCTACAGTAGCAGGAATATTTGCTTCTCCGATTATTGTTACTCCGTGTTTTGTTATTGTTTTGTTTAATTTGCTAACTGCACAGTTTCCTCCTGCTTCTACTGCCATATCTACAATAACAGAACCATTCTTCATAGTCATAACCATATCTTCTGTTATTAAGACAGGAGCTCTTCTTCCGGGGATTAATGCAGTAGTTATTACAACATCTGCTTGTTTAATTCTTTTTTTAACTTCTTCTGCTTGTTTTCTTAAAAATTCTTTTGAAGGACCTTTTGCGTAGCCGTTTTTGTCTTCTGTGTTGTCTTCAAATTCTACTTCTATAAACTTAGCACCTAGACTTTCTACCTGTTCTTTAACTGCTGGCCTTATATCTGATGCTTCAACTTGTGCACCTAATCTTCTTGCTGTTGCGATTGCTTGTAAACCTGCAACACCTGCTCCGAGAATAACGACTTTTGCTGGATGTATTGTTCCAGCAGCAGTCATTAATAATGGAAATAGTTTTGGTAAAGCGTTAGCAGCCATGATTACTGCTTTGTATCCTGCAATATTACTTTGAGAGGTTAATGAATCCATTTTTTGTGCTCTTGATATTCTTGGGATTAAATTCATTGAGTAAAGTTTGATTTTATTTTTTGATGCTAGTTTTATTATATCTGATTCTGTTTGCGGAATTAAAGATGATATGAATGTTGCACCTTTTTTTGCTGAGTTTAGCTCTCGTTTAGTTGGCGGATTTACTTTTACAATAATATCTGCCCTTGAGAAGACTGTCTTTAAATTTTTAGAAACTTTTGCACCTGCTAGTTGGTATTCTTGGTTAGAATGTTGTGAGAGCTCTCCGGCCCCATCTTCAATGAACACCTTTAGTTTGAGCTCTGTTATTTTCTTAACAGTTTCAGGTGTAGCAGCCACCCTTGTTTCATTCTTCTTTGTTTCTTTTGGGATTAGGATGTTCACTTAATCTCACATCCTCCAGAAGGAAGAATTCTTATGATTTCATCTAATGTGCCTGTTTTGAACTTTGCTTTTACTTTCTTTGCAATGTCTGAAGGTTTTGTTTTGCCTTGGATTATTGTAAAAAACTCTTTTGTGTGTTTTTTTATTGAATTAATTGGGGCAGACATAAGTGTATCTTTGTATGGACCAATTCCTAGTTTCATATCAATTGGAGTTACATAGTTTGTCTTGCCTCTAATCATAAAAGCTCCTTTTGCCATGAATTCTCCAGAGTTTGCTTGTTTAGAAACCTGATCTGGTTTTACGTAGAAAACTGCTAATGTTAATAATCCTGATTTCCAAGCTCTTGAGTAACAAGCAGTTGCGTTAGCTGTTTCTTCTATTGTTGCTTTGCCTGGCTTTTTTCCTTTTGTTTTTACAACAAAGAATGGAGAACCTGCCATGTCTGTGTGAAAAACTAAATCATCTTTATCAGTGTGTTTTTTTATGACAATTTCGTTAGTTGTTGCGTCTCTGCCACCAATTACTAAGAAACCTTCAGAGCTTATGAACCATCTGAACTTTTCATACCATTCGGTTTTTCTTTTCTTTCTTATCTGTTTTACCTGTTCCTTCTTTTCTTCGATCTCTTTTGAGTGAGTGTGTTTGACTTTTTCTAGCTTTTTCTTGTATAAATCTACTGCTTCTTTTGCTCCTTCTGACTTTTTCTTTGCTTTTTTAGCCTTTTCAAAGTATATGGCAGCGTTTTCTTCTACAGTTTTATTGAAATTTAGAGATATTTCCATGTTTTATATAGAAAGAGAGGTTGTTTTAATAGTTTTTGATATACTTACATTTTCGAAAGATTTATATATTATTACGTAATATTACGTAATAATGGAAATAATAAGCAAAATAAGCAAAGGGAGTAAGATGGACCAGATATATATCCCAAAGAATAGGGTTGGACTAAGTACTGGTAGTTATGTAGTTGTTAAACCTTTGCAGAAGAAGAAAAAGTTCACTAGAAAACCATTTTTTTATAATTTAAAGTATTTGGAACCGTTGAAATTAAAGTTTGTGAATGAAATTTTTGATGTCTTAAGTGATTATAAATATAGAAATATAATAATAACTGGTTCTTTCTTGGATAAAGGATTTAATTTTAATGATATTGATGTTTTATTGATTACTAATGATGAAGTTAGTGGTGTTGAGAGGATTTTAGAGAAAAGGATTGGAGTTAATGTCCATATAACAGTTATTGATAATAAAAGTTTGATTAAAGGGTTAAATACTGATCCTTTGTACCAGATGATGTTGAGTAGGTGTGTTTCAATAAGAAGGTTTGTCTATAGAATAAAGAATGAGCTAAATTATAAAATATTAGATTTACATCTGTTGAAAAGTAAATTATTGATAGAAAGTTTTGATCATTTAACTGGCAGAGAGAAGTATGAGATGTTGAGGAATATGATTTCTATTGCATTGTTTATTGAGGGAAAAACTGTAAGTAAAAAGAGTATAGATTTAATAATAAATAAATTATTCGGAAAAAATACGGATAAAGATATAAAAAATAACATAATTGACGACAAAAGAAGATTTCTAAGAAGATACAGTAGATTTTATAAAAGATTAGAAAATACTATTTTGAATGGTACAAAACAGAAATAAGTTAATTGATTTATTTATCGGAAATATTTCGAATGCAATAGTTCATGAGATTCTTAGTAAGGCTATTGATGATGAAAATATAAGGAATCATTACAGCAAAGAGTTAAAGAATAGTTTTGATAAAGCAAATGAGTATAGGAGTAAAATTAATCCTGTTAATAATGTGCTTCCTGACAAAGATTTAGAATATATTAAGAATAAGATTACAAGGAAGGTTAATTCAGAGTTAGGATTAAGGATTTCTAAAGGTTATGAGAATATTGATTTAGGATTAGTTAATATTGAAGTAGAGAAAGTATTGAAAGAGATGAAGATAATTTAGCTACAAACAGGCAGTCCTTCTATAATCAAACCTTTATCAATAGAACATTGTGTTGTTTCTTCGCCTTCTATCATAACAGGTATTAGTTTGACTTTTTCTAGCTCCCCTACAAAGTCAGGGTATTCGAAAGATACTCTTTTTGTTTCAAGGATTCCCACTGGTTCGCTAATATCCATATTGTATATATCATCGCTGCCTTGAACTGTTGCTTTGAATCCTGAGAGTTCTGCATCTTTACCGTTTTCCACAACAATTACCACATAATGTTCAGTAGGACTATAACAAACATCTGGTTGTTCGTTGGCTAGTGCTACATTGATATGTACATCCCCACATTCTCCTAGACTGCCGCCATAAGTTAATACCACTGCACCTATAGCTACTGCGAATGCTATAAGAAGTACTGTAGCGATTAATGGAGATACTGCTGATTTTGATTTTATGAGTTTCATATTGTGATTTAGGAGATTGGTGATATATAAATCTTGCTAATTTGATTAATACTTAAACCTTTTTTCGTAATCCTTATGAGAAAACCATTCAAGAATAATACTCATTATTGTAACTTCATCACTTTCTATCATATAGATAATTCTCCAAGCGTTTGGTAAATCATATTTCCACAAATTTGTGATACTATATTTCTTTTTGTATTCTTTTGGCCATAATTTCTTTTGAATCTTTGTCCCACATGTTGGATCTTTCTTGAGATCATTAATTGCCCTGTCTATAAAGGAGTACAGTTGTTTGTCTTCAAATTTTCCAGATTTAAGTAATCCGAACTGTTTTTTCAATTTTTGAGAGATGAATCCCACTTGCATACTCTTTTTATTCATTCTACAACTAATCCCTCAGAAATTAATTTCCTTATTCTTTTTGGATTGTATGTCCAAATAACACAACCGTCTTCATCAATTATCAATTTTCCGGATTGTTCTAAATAATCCAATATTACTTGAAAAGTTTGATACATCATTTTTCTTGGTAATTTCTTCCAGAGTTGATATTTACCGCACTCCTGGCTATATTTCTGGATAGTTTTTTCTACCATAATCACAGAATCTAGTGTTGGGCTGTGTAATATTGTTGTTTGTGCCATCTTATATATAGTTATATAAGAACTTATATTTAAATATTTCGCTTATTTTGTCATATTCCAAATATTTAAAAAGAATTAGTGTAAAGTAATGGTAATGGTACAGAAAAAGCCTTATATTGGTGGACAGGCAGTTATTGAGGGAGTGATGATGAAGTCTCCTAACTATATCTCTACTGCTGTAAGAAAGCCTAGTAAGAAAATTAAGACAAAGACTGAAAAAAGTGTTTCTTTGACTGTTAGGAGTAAATTACTAGGGCTTCCATTTATCAGGGGTGTTGTTTCTTTGTTTGAGATGTTAATTATTGGGTTTAAGACTTTAACTTATTCTGCAAATGAAGCGTTGGAAGAAGAGGAAGAGGAGTTAGGAAAGGTAGGAATGTTTTTGACTATTATGTCTGCAGTATTATTTGGTTTGGGTTTGTTTGTTGTTTTGCCTTATGTACTAACTGTCTTAGTTGGAGTTATAGAAGAATCGAATGCGTTATTGTTTAATTTTATCGATGGGATGATTAAGTTAGTTATATTTATTATTTATTTGATTGTGATTTCATTTATGCATGATATTAAACGAGTTTTTCAGTATCATGGGGCAGAACATAAGACAGTGAATTGTTATGAAGCAGGAGAAAAGTTGATTGTTAAGAATGTAAAAAAATATTCCGCATTACACCCAAGATGTGGAACTAGTTTTATTTTGATTGTTATTTTGATAGGTGTTGTTGTTCTTTCTTTTGTTCCCATATTTATGCAGTTTATTTTCTCAGGAGTTATGGATTGGCATTGGGCTTTGAAGAGATTGATACTTTTATTTGGAAGAATATTATTTTTGTTACCAATTGCTGGGATTGCTTATGAGTTTCTAAGATTGAGTGCGAGATTTAGGGATTCAAAAGTAATGGAGTTCTGTATGAGTCCTGGTTTGTTAGCACAGAGATTAACGACAAGAGAACCTTCTACAGATCAGATTGAAGTAGCTATTGCTGCTTTGAAAGAGGTTTGTAAGAAAGAGAAAATCTAATTTAATGCTAAACATAAATAAAGCATATATTCTTTTGTTTAGCAAAAATTAGTGTACATTTTTGTGAAGTTAATTGTACACTAATTAACCATTACATTCTTGTTTCCTTCAGTAATTTCCCCTATAAGAACTGCTTCTGTGCCTTCGATTGAGTTTAATTTTTCTAGGATATTATCTATGTGTTCACTATTTACTATTACTGTCATACCTATGCCCATGTTAAACACTCTAAACATCTCATTATCATCTATACTTCCTTTTTGTTGGATTAGTTTAAAGATAGCAGGTGTTTCCCAAGAGTCCATGTTAATCACTGCTGCACAATTTGATGGGAGAATTCTTGGGATGTTTTCTAATAATCCCCCACCAGTAATGTGAGCTAATCCGTTTATGTTAAACTCTTTCATTGTTTCTGTTATAGGATATAAATAAGATTTGTGTGGTTTCATTAATTCAATCTTCAATAAACATCCTAATTCGGGGACATAATCTTCTAATCTTAGTTTTGCTCTTTCTAAAAGAACTTTGTAGACCAGTGAGAAACCATTTGTGTGTATTCCATTTGATTTTAATCCAATGATTTTATCTCCTTTTTTTATCTTTGATCCGTCAATAAGATTATCTTTTTCTACAACACCTACAATGAATCCAGCTAGATCATATTCATCCTCGTTATATAAACCTGGAAGTTCTGCTGTTTCTCCTCCAATTAAAGAGCACCCATTCTCTTTACATGCTATTGCAAAACCTTTTACAATCTGTTCTGCTGTTTCTGGAATTAGTTTAGATGTTCCAAAGTAATCTAAGAAGAATAATGGTTTTGCACCTTGTACTAAAATATCATTAACACAATGATTAACTAAATCTTGGCCGACTGTGTCGTGTTTATTAGTTAGATATGCTAGTTTTAGTTTTGTTCCTACTCCGTCAGAGCTTGCAACTAAAACTGGATTGTTAAACTCTTTATCTAGTTGGAATAATCCTCCAAAGTTTCCTACAGATGCAAGAACATTTGATGTCAATGTCGAGTGAATGTGGGACTTCATTAAATCTACTGTCTTATTTGCTGTATCTATATCTACTCCTGCATCTTTATATGACAAACCCATTATTTCAACTCCTGTTCCCAATGATCACACACTAAATCTACTTTTTTTGAAGAAATTCCCGTATAATTCTCAGGATTTTTTATTATTGAAAGTTGTTCTTCTGTAAATTTCTCAAGATAGGGTTTAAGTTGTTCTAATGCAAGATCTTGTAAAGGTATATTTGTAGTTTGTGATTCTAGTGTTAATTTTCTTACTGCTTCATGTGCATCTGGATGATTGTAGTGTGCTAATAAAATATATAATGGTTCAGCTGCTATTAGATTTTTATGCATGTCAAAGTTTTTCTGTAGGTTTGTTTTGTCAACTACTAACTTTTTCATTGTCCTGTTTAATCTTGATGTAGATGCTATTAAAGCTGCAATCATTTCGATATTAAATCTTGAGCTAGCTGAGTTTGTTAGATCTCTTTGATGCTCTGAGATTTGATCTTGGTAAGGTGTTAGTATTCTAGGCATGAATGTCTTCCACATTGCTTTTACATTTTCAAAATTTATTGGGTTTCTTTTGTGAGGCATTGTTGAGCTTCCTACCTGTTGTGCTTCAAATTCTTCTCCAATCTCTGCTATTTCTGACCTTTGAAGGTGTCTCATGTCATCTGATAGGTTAGCTAGAACACCAAAACAGCTTATAACTGCATTATAATAGTCTAACATGAACTCTGGTTCAACTACTTGGGTAGAGTGTGTTGCTGGTTTTAGGTTTAGTTCGTTAAGAAATTCTTTTTCAAACTCAATAGGGTCAAAGAACAGTGATGAAGCGTTGTATGCACCAACTGCACCACTTAGTTGTCCTTTTAAATTATCTTTTGTTTGTTTTATTAGTTTTATTCTTGTTCCTAATCTGGAAACGTATTCTGAGATTGTGAATCCGAATGTTATTGGTTCTGCATGTTGCCCATGTGTTCTTCCTATTTGTAATGTGTTCTTTTCTCTTCTTGCTATCTCAATTAATGTGTTCTCAAGTTGGATTAGGTGAGGAAGAAGTACTTGTTCTGTTGTTTCTTTTACTCTTAATGATTCTGCTGTACAGATAATATCATGAGAAGTTGCTGTCAGGTGTACAAACGGTTTTGCTTCGTCGCTCAAGTTCTTTCTTATGCAGTTAACTAGTGCTCGTACATTATGTTTTATTCTATTTTCTTCTTTGTAGACGTCATCTGCGTTTACTTTTTTGCATGCTTCTTTTATTTCATATGCTATTTGTTCTGTACATAAACCTTTTTTTGCTAAAGTTGTTGTTAGAGCTGCCTCGACTCTTGCCATGCATTTTATTAAAGCATTTTCTGATAGAAAAGGTTGCAATAGTTGGAACATTTTTTCACTAGCACCATAATACCTGAAATCTATTGGGCTAATGTTGTCAAAAATGTTCATATGTATCCTCCTTTGGTTAAGTTATCTTTTATTCTTTCTACGACATTGCTTGTTGTTGGTGTCAGAAGTTGTCCTGTTAAGATTTCGTAGACTTTTAGGTATCTCTTTGATGCTTCTGTTCTTACTTCATCTGTTATTGGGGGAGGAACTCCTTCTCCTCTAAATCCCTTTGAGACAAGCCATTCTCTTACATACTCTTTATCGAGCATTCTTTGATCTGCTTCTTTTTCAAATAATTCTTGGTATGTGTTGATATACCAATAACGTGAAGAGTCTGGTGTGTGTACCTCATCTATTAGTACTAGTTTTCCGTCTAAAAGACCAAATTCATATTTTGTGTCCACTAATATTAATCCTCTTTGAGCTGCTACTTCTGTTCCTCTTTGGAATAGTTTAAAACAAACTTCTTCTATTTGATCTAGGAGGTCTTCATCAATTAATCCTTCTGCTAAGATGGTTTCTTTTGATATATTTTGGTCTCCTGCTTTGGACTTTGTTGTTGGTGTTAGGATTGGTTTTTCGAACTTTTGATTCTTTTTCATTCCATCTGGGAGTGTGTTGCCACAAAGGTTTCTTACACCTCTGTTATAGTTATACCATGCAGATGTTGTTGATGTGCCTGTTAGGTAAGCTCTTACAATAAATTCAACTGGAAGTGCTTTGCATTCTTTTACAACAATCACGTTTGGGTCTGGAGTGCCAATTATGTGGTTTTGTACAATATCTTTTGTTTTGTCGAACCAGAAATTTGCGATTTGTGTTAAAACTTCTCCTTTGAATGGGATTGTACCTAAGTTTCTATCAAATGCGCTAATTCTATCTGTTGTTATTATGAATCTTTTGTCTTCTTTTACATAATTATCTCTGACTTTCCCTTCTATAAATTTTCCTAAGTTGCTGAATTCTGTTTTTTCTAATGTTTGTGTTAATTGTTGTTTTATTGTTTCATCCATTGTTGCACCTCTTGATAAGTTTTAATGCTGCTATTGCTGCATTATCTCCTCTGTTTAATCCTACTGTTATATGATTTTGTGTTTTTTTGAATAACATTAATGCGTCGTTTTCTGTGCTGCCTTCTTTAAGTGGGATGTTTATTGCATTCTCTTTTGGATTTTCAGTACTTAGATCATAGAAGTTTAAGTTGAGTCCTGGGTAATTTTCTTTATTTAATTCGAATGGGATTCCTGCTTGTTCTATCATATCTATTCCTTTTGTTACTCTCTTGTTTAATATTGATGTAGTTATGTTAATCTGTGTGTATGTTTGGAATAGGAAGTTGAAATTTGCTGGGTTTTGGTTTGCACCTGTACATAGAACAGGAATTCCAGAAGGCATTTGAGCGATTGATAGGAATGCGTCAATTCCGTTAAAGTTACCTTTGCAAGGAACACCTATAACATTGCCTTTGAATATTGAGGCTGCAACACCTGGGAGGGCGGCTGCTAATCCTGCACCTGCTATGATTAAAGAATAATTATTGTTTTTTATTGTTGCATGTAGTTCGTCTGGGTTTCTATGCGCAGAGATAACTCTAAATTCGTGTTCTATTCCTTTTTCTTTGAGTGTGTCCAATATGGGTTGGTACACGTCAGAATCTGATTTGCTTCCAAATACAACTAATATCATTTGATTCACGTTTAGAATGGATGTAAGAATATGAGGGTGTTTATATAGTTTACGGATTATTTATGGTAATCAATGCCTTTGTTTATGCAGTAAGCTCTGTAGATTTGTTCTAGTAGGAAAGGTCTTATCATTTTATGGTTGAATGTCATTTTAGAGAATGAAAGTGTTAGGTCAGGTTTTATTTTGTCTGAGAGACCTAGTGCTCCACCCACAATGAATGTTAGGTTGTTTAGTTCTTTCTTTTGTATAAACTTTGCAAATTCTATTGACGTGAATTGTTTTCCTTTTTCGTCTAATGCAATGGTGTATCCTTTGAGTTTTGGTATTATTCTATCTGCTTCAATGTCTTTTATGTTCTTGTTTTTTGTTATTTTTTCGTCTTTTATTTCAAGGATTTCAATCTTTGTGAATCTTTTTAGTCTTTTTAGGTATTCTTCTGTTAGTGTTTCTAATGGTTTGTTTTTTGTTTTGCCTGTGAATATTATTTTTATCATCTTTTTGTTTTTACCCCGACTTTTTTACAATATTTTGAGATTTTACATATTGAACAGAATGGTGAGATCGGTCTGCAGATGTTTTGTCCGTAAGCAACTAATAGATCGTTGTATATGATCCAATATTCTTTTGGAAGTTTTTTTCTTAATGCGAATTCTGTTTGTTTAGGTGTTTTTGTTTTTACGTAACTGAATCTGTTGCTTATTCTATGAACATGTGTGTCTACGCAGAGTCCTAGTTTGTTATAACCTAAAGTTAAAACTAGATTTGCTGTTTTTCTTCCAACGCCTGGAAGAGTTAGTAGTGTGTCAATATTATCTGGTACAACACTTTTGTGTTTGTTTTTTAGAATTGTACAAATTTCTTTCAATCTTTTTGCTTTTGTTTTATAGAATCCTACTGGATAGATTGCTTTTTCTATTTGAGTTGTTGAGAGTGTTAGTAGTTTTTTAGGTGTTGATGCTAGTTTGAATAATCTTTTTGAGGCTTTTGATGTTGTTTCATCTTTTGTTCTTAAGCTTAGAACAGTTGAGATGAGAACTTTGAATGGGTCTCTTTTTATAAGAGAGATTTCTGTTACAATTGGGATGTTGAAGTTTTTACATTCTTTTTTAAGAATTTTTATTATTATGGAGATGTTAGAATCTTTCATATTCTTATTTCCTGCATTGGTGGTTCATATTCGTGATGTTGTTCTAATTCTCCGAATACATCTTTCTTTGCTCTTGGTATAAAGTGTTTTAAAAGTTCAAAGATTCCCATGATTATGAAAAATAAGATGATCATATCTAATAAAACCCATCCTGAGATCTCTAGACTTCCGTGTGTGAATAAGATAACACTCATTGCTAAGAAATATATTACTGTGGGGGATGTGATTGAGAATGTTATTTTATCTGAGAACTTATGTGTGAATGAGATGTATATTAGGAAACCTGCCAGTGCTAGGAATAATAGAGTTATTAAGAATCTCATCCAGAAATAATTTACCTCTTCGCTGAATGTAAATCTCATTCCTTCTACTGTGATCCATAAAAGTGTAACTCCGTTAGCTAATGCTGTGTTCCATCCGAGTTTTTCTTTTTTGTAAGCACCAAAGTAAGCTTCGATTATAAACCAAACAAGAAGAATTGGGGCTAAAACCCACCAAATACTCCAATCGCTAACAAAACTAAGGCCGATTGCTTTAAAGCCTTTGAGTATCTCTATATACCAGGTCATATATGGGTTATTGTTTAAAAAGTATATAAATGTAGTGTTTTGGTATGATAATATTTATAATTAGATGTAGATTCCTTTCTGTTATGGGAGATATAACAATTGCGTTAGTTGATGGACAAGAAGATATTATAACACGTAGAATCAGAAGAGATTTGAAAGATTTAGGTATTGAGACAAAAGTGTTAACTGATGCTGTGGAAGCTATAAGGGAGTTTGAAGCTGAACAATATCCTTTAATATTATGTGATTCTACTCTTGCACCCGGAGATTATGATCCTGAATCAGAGTTAAGAAGAGTTTGGATGAGGACTAATCATGGACAAACTCGTGATGCTTATGAAAAGGTTATGCAGCATGTAGTTGAAAGGATTAGGGATGGACCAAATGCAGATACGCCTGTTATAGTAAGAGGACCATATTCTACAAGTAACCAATATGCACAAATGTTCCTCGAAGTTGGAGCAACTAGGTATTTGAATACCTTAGATGTTGGTAGACCACAAACAGTTGAAATAATAATGGGCTACTTGAGACCGTTAATGGCTCCTGAAAGACCAGCATCACATGAACAAATCTAAACTTTTTTCTTTAACAAATTTCAATCTTTCTTGGATAACTCCGTCTTGTTTTCTGTATTTCTTTGGGAACATTCTGTTAAAGTAGGGTGTGTTTTTTCTTTCTTTGATGTTTATACTGTTGTGGAATGTGTAATATATTTCTTCGTCAAAATCATCAAGGTCTGAGAGTATTTCACATACTGGTCTTTGTTTTTCTAGTTTTGGAAGTAGTTGTTTTATTGATTTATCTGTTTTTATCATGGGTTTTCTGTATTCTCCGATGAATGTTCCTCTTTTTGATTGTAAAAGGATTAGATACATTGGGAATCTTCTAACAAAATGTGAGCAAATTAAATCTTCGATGTGATGCTCTGGGTCAATTACTCCGTGTAAAATACCGTGCTTTGATGTTTTTAGTCTTGTAAACCCCATATTTAAGCAAAGTGAATAGCCTACTTGTCTATTTTGATTGTATAATTTTCTTGATTCAATTGTTGATTGTGTTTTTGTTAGGTTTTCTGGTTGTTTTTCCACTTCATCCCATAGTTTTTGTGAAAAGTTTTTGTGTCGTTTGGAGAAATTAAATCTATCCATCTTATTTCCCCAGTATTTCCCTTAGTTTATTTTCTAGTTTATTTTTATCAGGTAGATATAATTTATATTTTGAAACAAATAGTTTATTTGAAATTCCACCCAAGGCAAACTTCACTAGGACTTCATCTTTATCGGCAGCTAAGATTATTCCAATCGGATTTTTATCTCCTTTTGAGTTTTCCTCTTCTTTAAAATAATTTAGATAAAGATTCATTTGACCAACATCTTGGTGATTTACTTCACCAATCTTTAAATCAATTAATACAAAACATCTTAAAATTCTGTGGTAGAAGACTAAGTCTATGTAGAAATGTTTATTTCTGAATGAAATTCTGTATTGCCTAGATACAAATGTGAATCCTTTTCCTAACTCTAATAAGAACAATTGAAGATTATCAATTATTTTTTGTTCTAACTCTTTTTCTGAATATTTGTAGTTTTCTGGGATGCCTAAGAATTCTAAAATGCATGGTTCCTTCATAATATCTTTCTCTTTTTTGATAATCTGACCTTTTTTGGCCATTTCTAGTACTCCTTTTTTGTCCTTACTCAAAGCAATTCTGTGAAATAAAGCAGAATTCTTCTGTCTTCTCAGTTCTCTTACACTCCATCCCTCATTTATACATTGTTTTTCATAAAAACTTCTTTCTAGATCGTCGTCTAGTGTTAATATTTCGGTGTAATGGCTCCAACTCAATTTTCCAGACAGTGTCTGGAATTTTGGATATTTGAGATAAAACTCTCTGATAAGATAAATGTTGCTTTGGCTAAATCCTTTACCATACCCACTTCTAAGATCTTTGGAGAGTTTTGAAAGAAGTGAAGATCCATAATCTGCCTTTATTCTTCCTTTTTGCTCATATTCCACTATCTGTCTTCCTATTTCCCAGTAAGTTTTTACCAATATGTTGTCTACAGCTCTAAAAGCTTGTCTTCTACCCTTTTCTAATAAATTCCCAATATCATTTATTAGATTTAAATATTTTTTATTTTTCATCATAATCACCCAATGTTTTTTGTGAGACTCCGTTGATTTTGATAAAGGGGGTTGCTCTTTTGAGTACAATGCCAATGTTTTTTAGCTGCTCTCTTTTGTATATTATTTCGTTTGTTTTTTGCATTTTTTGTATTCTAGAAACTGAGAGAGGTCCAATACCAGGAATTCTTATTAATTCGTCGTATGTTGCTTCATTTAAGTCAATTGGTTTGTTAAAATAGTTTCTTGCAATAAATATTTTTGGGTCGTTTCTTGGGAGCATACCTTCATCCATTATATTTTTTATTTCGTTGAGTTTAAAGTCGTATTTTCTTAGTAACCAGTCACAATTATATAATCTATTTTCTCTTTTCATCTCTTGTTTTGGTTTGTTTTCTAATGGTGTTCCTTTTACTGGAGAGAAGACTGAGAAGTATGCTCTTTTTAATTCAATATTTTTGTACTCCCAATCAGTCATTTTTAGGATTTCTAGGTCTGTTTCATCTGCTCCTCCAACTACAAATTGTGTTGTTTGTCCTGCCGGAGGTTTCATTCTTTTTAGCCATGCTTGTCTTCTTAGAATATCTATTTTATAATCTTTTATGTCGCTGATATCATTCATTCTACTTTTATTTGGTGCTTCTAGATTTACACTTACCCTATCTGAGAATTCTGCTGCTTGTTTTAACAAGTCTTTATTTACTCCTGGGAGAGCTTTGAAGTGGATGTAGCCGTGAAATTTGTATTTGTTTCTTAGGATTTTTACTGATTCAACCATTTTTTCTGTTATTGAGTCAGGATCTTTTGGGATTCCTGAGCTGAGAAATAAACCTTCTACATAATTTCTTATGTAAAGCTTCATAAAAACTTTTGCTAGTTCATCTGGTTTGAATGATGTTATGTTTTTATTACATTTTGTTGAGTTAATGCAGTATTTGCAATCAAATGAGCAGGAGTTTGTGAATAAGGTTTTGTATAATGCAACGCAAGAGCCAGCTTCAGTGTAAGAATGACAGATTCCTGCAGAAGCTGCGTTACCAATTCTATCTCTTCCGTATGATTGTCTTTTTGAGGATGTGCTGCAACAGTTATCATATTTGCTTGCGTCTGAGAGTGTTTTGATTTTTTGTAGTATTTCCATAGAGGTGTGAGTGTTAACTTATTTATATATCTCACACCAGCCTGTCTAGTGGGTTTTGTCCAGTGAGGAGAATGGCTGAGAATGTAGAATTCTGGTGTTTAAGAGCAGTGGACAAATGGTGTCTAGTGGGGAAAGATTTAAATATTACTTAGTATATACTTAGTACTACTTTGTACCCAATAACCAGATAGAGCATTAGGGTACTCAAAAATCACAGGTGATTTTTATGGAAGTAATAAGTTTAAAGATGGATAAAAAGATGTTAAAAGACATTGATGCGGTTGTGAAAAAAGGAAGATATTGTACTAGGACTGAGTTTGTTAGAGATTCAATTAGGAGAAGATTGACAGATGCAGAAAAAGAGGAAGCTAGAAGGAAGATAAGAGCAAATTTGGGATTTTTGAAAGGTAAGACAAAAAACATTAGTGATGAAGAAGCTAGTAGGTTAGCAAGTATAGAGATGGCAAAAAAGTTTGGAATAACATTAGATTAGGTCCTCTGGTTTTCTTATATCTACTATATTCTGGAGTTCAGCGAAATGTTTATCTCTTGTTACCAAGATTGCATCATTATTTCTTGCCAAAATGGCATGTAAGGCATCTTCTAAAGGTATCTTTATTTTATTAAAACAACCTCGTCTGCTATAATCTCTTCTTCTCCCTTGTATTCTTCTACCTTGCCTGTTACTTCTATAGTGTCTCCTTGTTTGAGTTCTGAGGTGTTTGTGTTGAACATAATAACTGTGATTTCATTCTCTTGTTTTAGGTTGAGGATTATCATGTTTTCTAGATTAGTTTGGCGTGTTATTATCCCTTTTACTTTGATTGTTTCATCTATGTTTTCATTATTAATTTTGTTTAAAGAAGATTCTGAGATTTCTATATTGCTTGAGATAATGTATAAAGAGATAATCCCTATTATTGAACATATAAAACCTATTTTTAATAGAAACTTTTCTTTCATTGGTTTTAGGGAGAAATAAATATTAATAAAGTCGATTGGAGAATTTCCGGAAATAATTCATTTAGAATCGGAAGATTTCCAGATGTATCTCACTGGAACTACAAAAATTAGGTAGATTGCTCCAAAACCTAGAACAAAATTAAGAAAACCAAATGGTTTGATAAAATAGTATGTTAAGTAGGTTATGCAAGTAATAATTCCGATGATTGCCCAGATGGATTTTTTATTGAAGTTGAAATTCATTTTTGTTTTTCTTCCATGAATTGTTTTATTCTTTCAATTCCCTTCTTTATATTATCAGAAGAGGTTGCATAACTAAATCTAATGTGTTGGCCTTCTCCTTCGATTGTTTTTCCAAAGTGATGGTCTGCAAGAACTGCAACTCCTGCTTCTTCTAGTAACTTTGTTCTAAGTTCTTCTGAGTCTACTGCTCCAACTAATTTGCATGCTTCTGTTACATTTGGCCAGACATAGAAAGCTCCTCCTGGAGATTGACATTTGAATCCAGGGATTTCGTTTAGTAGTCCTACTATTAGGTCTCTTCTTTTTTTGAATATGGAATTTCTTTCCTTTACTTCATCCCATGAGTCTCTTAGTGCTGCAGCAATTGCCCATTGCCCAGGTTGGTTTGCACATGATTCTAGGTTTGTGACCCATTTTGTTAGTGAATCAGTAAGTATCTCGTTATAACAATAACCTATTCTCCATCCGGTTACTGCGAATGTTTTTGATGCGCAGTCTGCTATAATTGTTTTATCTTTCATTCCAGGGATAGATGCAATACTTACAAACGGTTTGTCATAACAAAGTTCTGAATAAACTTCATCAGAATAAACCCATAGTTTTGGGAATGGCTTAACTATTTCTGCGATTTGTTCTAGTTCTTCTTTACTTAGAACTCCTCCTGTTGGGTTTTGAGGAGAACAAAGAATTAATAATCTCGTATTCTCATTAACTAATTTTTTTAACTCTTCCATATCAAATACAAATCCTTTTTCTTCTTTTAGATTAATTGGAACTAGTTTGCATCCTTGAGCTCTTGCTTGTGCTTCATAAATAGGGTACCCTGGGTTTGGATAGATAATTTCATGTCCTTTCCCAAAGTCTGTGACTGAAGAGATTGCCATTGCGATGAAAGGTTTTCCTCCTCCAGCTATAACTACATGTTCTGGTTTTGCTTCTATACCTCTTGTTCTTGTGAAATAAGCTGCAGCTGCTTCTCTTAGTTCAGGAATTCCTTGTGAAGAGGTGTAGCCGCTCTTTCCTAGATTAACTGCTTCAATCATTGCTTTTTTTGCAGCTTCTGTAGAATCAAAATCTGGTTGTCCTATACAAAAACTAATTATGTCTTGTCCTTCTCTTAATCTTTTATTAACTTCTCCTAAAACAACAAAGGCGTTTTCAGTGCCTAGATTGCATGTTCTTTCTGATATATATGACATATTATCAACCTCTTTTTATGAATCAAATAATTCTTTTGCTCTTTTTGCGATGAATTCTGCTGTTAAACCGAATTCTTTAACTAGTTCCCATGATTGTCCTGTTTCACCAAATCTATCTTGGACACCTATCATTGCAAACTTTACTGGTTTATTAATGTTTTCAGAGATTACAGCTGAAATTAAATTTCCAAAGCCTCCAACTTGGTGTTCTTCTGCTGTTATTATTGTTCCTGTATCATTTGCTGCTCTGATTATTGCTTCTTTATCTAATGGTTTTACTGTGTGAATGTTTAGGACTCTTGTTTCTATATTGTATTCTTCTTTTAGAATGTATGCTGCTCTCATTGCTTCTGGAACTTCTGGTCCGCATGCGATGATAGTTAGAGATTCATTCTCATTTTGGTATTGTGAGGCAAGTTTTGTTTCGAATGCATCAATAAATTTTTCTTGTTTGTTTCTGAATCTAATTACATTTGCTTTACCAAATATAAAAGGAGTTTCTAAAGTAGTTACTATTGGTGTTGACTCTCTTGCAAACCTTATGTATTTTGGCCCTACAATGTTGAATAGTAATGATTCTGTTGCTCTTTTTGTTTCAATTGAATCACATGGAACTACAACATTCATGCTTGGTAAGCATGCTACCTGGTATAATTCTTCTAAAGCTCCGTCTGGTCCTACAGAAACTCCTCCGTGAGCACCTGCAACCAAAACATTATGATTTCCGTAACAGACTGTTGTTCTTAACTGGTCTGCGTTTCTTGCAGATGCAAAAACTCCGTATGTTCCAAAGACAGGTAGTTTTCCTTCTTTTGCTAGGCCAGCTGCAATGCATGTTGCACTTTGTTCTGCAATTCCTATACTTAAGAATCTGTTTTTTCTTTCTGGATTGTCCTTATAGAATTGATCGATAGTTATTGAGCCAGAGATATCACAACCTAGACAAACAATTCTCTCGTCGTCTCCTTTTTCTTTTAGTGCTCTTCCGAATCCTTTTCTTGTTGGATCCATGTCTACTTTCATACTGTTTTCTTTATTCCAGAAATAATCTCTTGAAAATTTTGGAATTTTATTGTTTATTCTTTCATCTACTTGTTCTTGGTATGTGTTTGCTTTGTTGAACATTTCGTCAACTGGAAGATTTGTTAGATTTAACTCTGTTAATGCTAAATTTAATTGGTCTAATGTTGGAGGCATGCCGTGCCATCCTGCTTTATCTTCCATAAATGAAACTCCTTTTCCTTTTATTGTGTTTGCAAGAATTACTGTTGGTTTGTTTTTTATCTCTTTTGCTAATTGTAATGCTTTTAGAATTTCATCCATATCGTGTCCGTTGATTTGTATAACTTGCCAACCAAATGCTTCATATTTTTCTTTCAATGGTTGAATGTTCATAACTTCATCTACTTTTCCATCTATCTGTAGTTTGTTGACGTCTACTATTGCTGTTAAATTATCTAGTTTGAAATGTGATGCTTCCATAACTGCTTCCCAAACTTGTCCTTCTTGTTGTTCTCCATCCCCCATTATACAATATGTTATGTAATCTTTTTTATCTAGTTTTGCAGTTAACGCCATTCCTACACAGATACTTAACCCTTGTCCTAAAGAACCTGTTGATGCTTCTATTCCTGGAAGTTTTAACCAGTGTGGGTGTCCTTGGAAAGGTGAATCAAACTTTCTTAGTAATGCTAACTCTTTTAGATCATAGAAACCTGCCATAGCCATTCCTGTGTAAATTGCTGGTGCTTTGTGTCCTGTTGAGAATAGAATCCTATCTCTGTTTTCCCAGAAAGGTTTTTTTGGGTCAAGCTTTGCTTCGTTTAGATATAAAGCAGCTGTGATATCCATAATTGAAAGTGTTCCACCTGAGTGGCCAGACTTTGCAATACATAATGAGATTAGGTTGTAACCTCTCATTAATCTTGCAGCTTCGATTAGTTCTTCTTTATTGTATTTTTTTATTGTTTCTCCTGTTTCAGAATTTATTATTGGCATGTTATCCCCCTTTGTATGATATTATCATATGCAATATTGTGGTGATATATAAAGTTAATTGTGGGGATTTTTAAATAGTAAGTATTTTAAATAAGTAGTTAATTGGTTCTGTATGCGAATTCCAAAGAAGTATGGACAGTATAGGATTGATAAGTGTCCTTTTTGTGATAAGAGGGCGATGACTGAGAATAAACAAGGTGTTCCTGTTTGTTTAGATCATAAGAGTAGATTGATTAATGATTTCAAATGTGTTTGCGGGGGATATTTAGATGTTAGAAAAGGCAAATGGGGAGCTTATTTTAACTGTTTCAAATGTGGAAATATTAGTTTTAAGAAAGGAATGGAGATGAATAGTCTCTAATTGGTTTGCCTTATCAATAGTCAAGCATGTCAATTATTTTATCATATAGAATTTCTGCTGAGGTTGTGCCATTGATGAATTCCACACCTTTACCTTTCCATTCTTCTCTTTCTTCTCTAGGAGCTATTACTAAGACTTCTCCTCTGTATCCTTCATCTATTAATCTTTCGTATACATCGAGTTGATCTTTGTCTAAAACTGTTACTGTTAGTCTTGGTCCTTCTTCTTGGTATACATCGTAGGCTGAATCAACATCACCTGCTAGATAAGGAACTACATCATGCTCTTGGCCAAGTTCTCCTAACTCATCCACTATGTCACTTAATTCTTCATCTCCGACAACTAATACGGGTATCATAATTTTAAGGTAATTGGTTTGGGTTTAAAAAGTTAATGAAAATTTATAAATCAATTTTATTTTCTTTATTTTTATGAGAATAGCTGAATCATTTGAAGCTGCAAAAGCAAGACAGAAGAAAGAGATTGAGCCTTTGATGCTTAGTCTTAGAACTGCCGTTCCAAGAGGAAGTATTGATGTTGCTTATGTTCATCAAGATTATGCTTTTGTTTATGAGATGAGAAGAGGATTGTTTTGGGGAGCTGAGCTTTGTAAGTTTTATGTTTCCCAAGAAGCTGTTGATTGGTCTCCAACTGCACATCTCCCAGATGAAACAAAATCAATTGGTGAGAATGGAATTGATTCAATTCTTATGGTTGAAAGAAATCCTTTTCTAATTGTTACATTTGATGAACATTGTCATGATTATGTTCAAAGAGTGACTGAGTTTGAAAGACAGTTAAGAATAGGTGAGATGAGAAGAAGTCAGTTAACTCAATTTTCTTATTGTAGAAGTGAAGAGATATTGGGAAGGGTTGATTATTCTATTGTTAGAGTTGATGGAAAGGATGCCGGGTTTATTATTGGGCTTAAATAATATTTATTGGTTATTATTCAGCATGATATTCTACAGGTTCTTGTAATTGTGGGGGCGTTGGTTCTACAAGTTCTTGTAGTTGAGGAAGTGTGGGTTCTAACTCCTTACCAGCATCTACCAACAAATCAATTAAACTCATATATTTTCTAGAATGAGTATGCATCCTTTCAGATCTTTCTTTAAAATCTGCAACACCCATCTCTAACGCTTCTCCAATTTTTATTGCTGCATCGAGATATTGTGCAGCTTCTTCAGGAACTCCATAAAGATATTGTGATTTATGATACTCAACTAATAATTCATCCATTTTCCCATTTAGATATCTGGTTCCTTCTTCAGAAAAACCATATCTGCCTGCATCTTCAACATATTTTTCCCAAAATTTTATCCCGACAGCTCCACTAAGTGTATCTGCAATATCCAACTTGTGTTTAACAGCTTCAATTTCTCTCTCTGAGACAACAGCTGTTTTATCTCCGCATATGTATGGCTCGACATCTAGTCTCATTATTTCTAAAAGATTTTGTGCTACTTCTCTTTCTTGTCTGCTGAAATGAGTTATATTTCTCCATTCTCTAAATTTTTTTACAGCAGCAGCAAGGTCCCCACTTTGTAACTCTTCAACTGCCTGCCTTAATGCATATCTGGTCACTTCATCCATAGGGATAACTATTGTTACACCCCTGCCTGCATAAGTTACATCCCTACTACAATTTACTATATCTTGTCCCATATATTTCTTGTAAATTAGTTTGTTATTTAAATCTTATTGATATATGGCTCCGCCCATTGAGTATCGGATGAGTGATCCTGCAGGACTAGTTTTTATGGTGACTACAGAAATAGCTACTTGTAGACACCTAGACCGAAACATTTAAATATGTAGTCACCCACTATAACTGTATGTATCTTGAAAAAAGAGAATTAAATGGAAAAATCAAGTATTTTCTGTCTCATTCATATAGGGAGGGCAAGCAAGTTCACAAATTTAGGAAATATCTTGGTCAAGATCTGAAACAAGGTAAGTTAAAGGAACGAATGAAAATTGCTGAAAAGCTTATTCTTGAAGAGATCCACAAATATACCATAATAAATGATCCATTGAATATTAAGCTTTCGAAAGAAGATATAGAATCAATAAAGAAGATTGAAGCAGAAATACCTTTGAAGATAAGCCATCTTTCTGAAAAAGACTGGACAGCATTCTCAGAGATATTTACTTATAACACCAATGCAATAGAAGGAAGTAAGCTCAACAAAAAAGAGGTTATAGATTTACTTGAAAAAGATAAATGGCCAAATAAATCAAAAGAAGATATTGCAGAAGCTTTTGGTGTTGATGAAGCTATAAGGTTCATTAGGAAGACAAAAGAGCATATTTCTATTGATTTAATTAAAAAAATTCATAAGATTGTTTTTAAGAATTCTAAATCTTTTGCAGGAAAATTGAGAAAGAAAGGAGAAGAAGTAGTTGTTATGGGTGCTGGAGGGAAAGTAGTTCATGAGGGTGCTCCACAAACCAGAGTAAATCACCTACTTAGAGAATTAGTTAAATGGTATGAAAAAAATAAGAATGAATATCCTGGATTAATACTTGGAGGAGTTGTTCATAATCAATTTGAGAATATACATCCGTTTGCAGATGGAAATGGTCGTGTAGGTAGAATATTGTTGAATAATATTTTGATAAAACATAAGCTGCCTCCGATAAATATTAATTTTAAAAACCGAGTAGAATATTATAAGACTTTACAGGAATATGAGAATAATCAGAATATTAAGCCAACTATTGACTTATTCTTGAAAGAGTATAAATCACTGAAAAAACAGCTAGGTGTCTACAGAAATAAGAAAAAGTAGTCACCTGATAAGAGGTTAGATAGCCCTGTGCGGACTTGCGTTGAATAGCAACGCTCGCTACTCAATTTCGAACCGCAGTCCTAAGGCCCAGAACCCATATATAAACCTTAGGGAGGCATATTTACTCCTTATTAGTGATTACAAAGCGAAAGATTTATATATGAGATAGTTAGAAATATAGTATGGTTAGGGGTATACAAACTAGGCCAGAGGGAGAAGGAATTGAAGGATTATTAGGTGTTAGAGTAGACAGGCAAGTTATTCCTGATTCTGCATATAACTCAGCATGGCTTAATCATGGAGAAGGAGGCATAGTTGACGGAATAGATTATTGTCAATTAGTTGAATTTTACCAGAGTCTTTTAGATCATGTTGATGATGGAGTTATGGATGGTGTTTCTTTTCCAGGTAGATTATTAAGAAATTTTGGTGTTGATGATTTTAGACAGATAGAGGAACATCTTATTTCTGTAGGATTAATTGAGATTGAAAAAGAAAGAACATCAGAGTATGATGAATTATTATCAATGAAACATGATCTTGGTGTAAGAGTAATGAATAGAGTTGCTAACTATGTGTGGTCTGATGTCGACGACATTGAACGTGGTGATGATTGTACTTATGGAACTTTATTATCTTTTTACAAATATGTTACTAGACATTCTAAAGAAGGAAATAAGTTTGTAAAAAGGACAGGAGATGAAATTCTAAGAGGTTTTGGAAGGAAAAGTTTTTATGAAGTGCAAAGTGAATTAAAAAAAGTAGGTTTAATAGATGAGAATGGAGTTGTTATTGATAGATGCGATTATGATAATCCTTTAGAAGTTAAAACAAAAGACTGTTTAGCTGGTGAAGAGAGAGAAATATTATTAGCAGAAGAGTTCAAACCAGATAAGTGGTCTATAAATGCAGTAAATAGATACACTGAATTAAGATATGGTAAAGAAAGTTGCAGATATGCTGATGCTCTTGAATTATTTGAATATTTAGGACAGTATAAGAGGAAAGGCAAAATAAGAAAACCTAGAAAAGAACCCAACTTATTAGGTATTAATGCGCCGATGTATAAAAGACTAGAAAGACACTTACAAACGGTTGACCTTATCTAATTTATACGTAAAACATGCCTTTTTTCCGTTAACTTTATAAAAGCACTAAATTCTTCTAAATGAATATAAATGAATTAAAACAAAGGTAAAGAACAATGGCAAAGCGAATCGGCGGGAATAGAAGGAAAACAAGGCAAAAACTAAGGAAGAGAGTTAAAGAAAAGGGTAAAATAAGCCTAAATAGGTTCTTACAGAAGCTAAAGGAAGGCGATAGAGTCGTTTTAAAAGCAGAGCCAGCTGTACAGAAGGGAATGTATTTTAGAAGATTTCATGGAAGACAAGGAGTTATTAAGAAATCTATAGGAAGATGTTATCATGTTGCAATAAAGGATCAAAATAAGGAAAAGATAGTGTTAGTACATCCTGTGCATCTAAAAAAGGTGGAATAAATGCCAAAAATAGAAGTATTATCAGAAGAGCCGTTATCAATGGCTGAGATGAAGGATGAGTTAGGAAAGATCAAAAAAAGGGATGAAGAGCTTAATTTCAGGTCTGAAAAGACACATGAACATCTAAAAGAGTTTATCAAGTTGAAAGCTAAGGATTTTAAGGAGTTAAAGGGTAAACTAGAGAAATTAGATATTCCAAGAGTAAAAACCAATCATATTAACAAGTTAATAGATACTCTTCCTAGAACTGTAGAAGAGCTGAAAGTTATAATGAGTGGGTATACTTTAACAATAAGTGCAGATAATATGAAGAAGATTGTTGGAGTTACTTCTGAGTATGTTAAGGAAGATAAGAAGAAATAGTTCTTGTGGAAAGATTTATATATTAGTAAGTAGTAGAAATATCTATAATTAAGGGGATGGCATCATGGAACAGATTAAGAATGTTAGAGAAGAATACGCAGTAGTCTTAGATTTCTTGCCGAATGGATACCCTTTTGATACAAGACCAATTCATAGAAAAACAGCAATTGCTCAAGCTGTTGGTAAAGATCATTTTTCTTTGTTAGAGTTAGTTCCAAAAAAAGGTGTTTTTTTACAGCCTTATCAAGAGATTTACATTGGAGAAGGTAAAAGGGAAGAGATACACCATATTATTGGGAAATTACCTTTAGACAGACTTACTGGGACAGCAAAGAAAGAGTTAAGTTTTGTGGTTAAAGATGTTGTTAAGAAGAATCAAGATAAGTTTATTGAGTTCTTCAATAAGTCTCAACCGTTAAGTACAAGAATGCATCAGTTAGAGTTATTGCCAGGGTTAGGTAAGAAACATATGTGGCAAATACTTGAAGAAAGAAAAGGAGATCCTTTTAAGTCATTCGAAGATTTAAAGAAAAGGGTAAAATTATTGCCAGATCCTGAGAAAGCTATTGTTAAAAGAGTTCTTAAAGAGTTAGATGGTAAAGAAAAATATAGTTTGTTTACTGAATAAATTAACAACATTTACAGTGAAATGTACAACATTCTTCAGATTCTGGAGCAGCAGCACAGAGATCAAAATCTTCTATATCTTGGCATTCTGTGAAAGTTACGTTGCAGTCAGGGCAAGAGGTTAATGTTATTTCTCCTTCACTTTTTTCTATTTGTATTTCATGTCCTACTGGTTCTGAGTTGTTTATGCAGAATTCTCCAACAACATAGTCTGAAAATAGTTTTACATGTTCTATATTATCTATAGTTAATACAAGATTAATATATGTAGAGAAGTTTAGGAGATAGTTCATTCCTGTGATACTTAATGGTAATGAGATAACTTTTTTGTATCCTTCTTCTGATGTGTAAGCCAAAGTTACTTCATCGGAAACATAGTTTAAGGCACTTTGTATCACACTATTGTCTGTCTCTTTTTTTACATCTGAGTATTGATTTCCAAAAAAACCAAACATCATAATAAATATGAAGATCATGAAAGATATTAGTACAATAAATTCTGTTGAAGCTTGTGCTTTTATTGTTTTTCTATTAATACGACATCTCCTCCTTCCATTACCTCAAATTTAAAGAATTTTGTGCCTTTATTGAAATCTTCTTCTGTAAATGTTGCGTTTAGAGCAACTTCTGAATAAAATAATAGGTCACTCATTCCCCCCTTTCCTTCGATTTGAAAGATGATATAATTGTTATTTTCAATATATGTGTTATTAATACTTGGGGGGAAATCAAATTTTGCAACTATTCTTGCTCCTTCTCCGTATGGATATATTGATTGTGCGTTTTCTATCATTGCATTCCCTATTGAGTCTACTCTTGAATTTACAACTTCAAATGTCGACTCTTGTATAAAATTTGTAAACAAGACTAATGCAGGGAATAGTAGTAACATTGAGATGGCAATAATTGCTAAGACTTCTGTTGAGGATTGTGATTTTCTCATTTTAGGTATTCATCTAGTACATCTTCTAGCCATCCTGCTTTTAGTAGTTTTTGTTTTATTTTTTCACTATCTAATCCTTTGGTTTTATTTTGTTTGATATAGTCCTCAAGTTCTTTGTGATCATAGCTAGGTTTTGGAACTGTTAAGAATAGTCGTGTTTTTTCCTTTTCTTCTTCTACCTCTCCTTTGAGTTCCCGTATACTTTTTTCAATGTTTTTCTTTTTTCTTAATTTTTTTGTTATGTTTATACCTACTACCACTATTATTAGTAAGACTACTGCAAGCCCTATCAATGTTAGTATTTTCTTTTTCTTTGTATCTGTTTCTGTTGTTATTTTTACAACTTCTTCTGGCTCTTCTTCTGGTTCTACTTCTACTGGAGCTTCATAGCTAACATTTGTTTCTACTACTACACTTTCTTCTGTATATTCTACAGGAGCTTCTGTTTCAATTACTTCTACTGTTTCTGGAGCATCTACTGCTAACTCTTTTTCTATTGAATAAGTATATTCTTCTGCATTTGATAAATAATATAGTTGCATGTCAAATGAACTTTCACCTTCTTGAACAAAGACAGAGTCAACTGTGAAATTAAAATATATAGAAGATGTATTTATTAGTTGGTCTAGCTCTCTTTGCGTAACATACCATGCGTAGGTAAATCCTGTATCTGTAGAGAAGACAACACTTACGTCTGAAATGTCAGTCTGGTTTGTTAAAGACATTGTTGCTTTCATAAGGGCACTATCCTCAATTGTGTCTATCTGTTCAAGATCTATTGATACATATTGATAGACTAAGTTTGCTGCAATTGATATTGTTTCTGTTATTCCGAAAGTTAGTGCTTCACCGTATTCTGTTTCATATTCTGCTGTGAAGTTAACTAGGTAAGATTGTGTTGTGTCTGAGTAAGGGGCTGTGAGTTCTACTGTTTTTATTAATGCATTTATTCCTTTTCCTATGAATGTTCTGTATTGTAAATCTTCAAATAGTTCGGATTTCATATCCATTTGAACGTCTGAGTAATCCATTGTACCGTCTGGGTTATTAACATGGAATGAGATGCTAAATTCTTCTCCTCCCTCTATACTTTCTTTGTTCACAACTATGGTTGGTTCAAGTTCACTCATTTCTATTGAAATTGATTCTGTCTCTTCTTTTGTGTAATCGTTGCCTTCGTATGTATATGTTATGTAAACTTTCAGTTCGTTTGTTCCAGAGCTAAAAAGATTAGTTTTAAGGGTGTATGTTTCTGTTTCTGAAGGAGCGTATTCTCCGGACCATGTGTAGATACCACTTTCTTCTGTAAATCCTGATGGCCCACGAGTAACTTCAGAACCTGTTGGAGGAGTTACTTCAACATTGAATGATATTTCTTCTGTTTCCATTGTGTTATTTAGGGTGAATGTGAAAGTAACTTCATCCTCTATTTCTGCTTCCTCGACATCTGCAGAGATTTTAAGGACAATTGGCTCTACTAGTTCTAAGTCTATCTCATCTACAGTAATGTTATAATCTTCACCTTCAAATGTGTATATAACTTCTGCTTCTGTTAGGTTGAATGTTGAAGGAGGGTATGATTCTAATATTAAGGTATATGTTAGTGTTGCTGATTCTGTAGGATAGATGCTTCCTTTCCAGTGTGCAGTTGTAGAGTCATCAATTGGATCTGTCCATTGTTGTGTAGATGTTCCTTCTGTTACTCTTAAGTATCCATCTTTTACTAAGTAATATGGGAGTGGGTCAGTATATTCAGCAACAACATTATCATCCCCTGTATTTTCTATATCTACTGTTACAACAATTTCTTGCCCTAATGCAACTTCTTCTTCGCTTACAGACCTATCAATGTCAACATCAGGTTCTCTTTTGTCTACCTCAATCCTGAACTGATATTCTTCTTCTTTTCCACTTACTACCTGATCTGTGTCGTTAAGATTATCATCATCTCCAAATCTTTTTTCTTCATATCTAAATGTGTATAATCCATTTATAGTAGAATCTCCCAAATTAATTGTAACTGTGCCATACTCGTTTGATTTCATTAAAACTGTGTTTAAAATATCTCCCACACCAAAAGCAGTATATTCTGTTCCATCTATTGTTACTGTTTCTCCGTAAGATATCCAGTCATCGAATATTTCGGTATCTGCATATACAAATGGAAGGAATAGAAGGATGGGTATTATTAAACATAATTTTTTCATTAATGCACCTCTTTTTAGATGAATGGGGAAGAACTCTATATATAATTTATGGTTTTTAATGAGGCAAACTGTATGACAATATTGCGCTCCGTTCTAGTGTGTAATATGCCTTATTAGTAACTTTTAGCTTATTTTATATAAAAATTACTGACTACGCTTGGCAATATTGTCAATAAAGTTGATAATACTTGTTTTTATGGAAAACATTATATATTAAATACTGTTAGAAAGAGACATGGATGATTTAAAGCCGTTAATACGTAAGTATGCTCTTAAGAATGCTATTAATTTCAATGGGAAAGCGGTAGCAGGGAATATCTTGGGTAAGGTGCTTAGTGAGAATACGGAGTTAAAGTCAGATATTAATAATGTTAGGAAGATTGTTATTGAAATAGTTGAAGATGTTAATTCTATGGGTGTGGAGAAACAGAAAAGTGAGTTAGAAAGATGTGCTCCAGAATTATTGGAAAAGAAAAAAGGGGAAAAGAGAGAGGGTTTGAAAGAGTTGCAAGGGGTTAGTGGTAAAGTAGTTATGAGAATGGCCCCTTCTCCATCAGGACCTTTACATATAGGACACTCTTATGTTACCTCGTTGAATTATGAATATGTAAAAAAATATGGGGGAACATTTATTTTAAGAATAGAGGATACAAATCCTTCAAATATTTATCCAGCGGCGTATGATTTAATTCCGGATAATGCAAAATGGTTGACAGGCGATGGTGTTGATTTAGTTGTTATACAATCAGATAGAATGAATATTTATTATGATTATGCTTTGAGGTTGATAGAAGAAGGGTTTGCTTATGTTTGTAAATGCTCTCAGGATGATTTTAAATCGTGTTCTGGTGAGAAGGTTAATTGTCCTTGTAGGAATCTTGATAATCATGCAAACAGATGGCATAAGATGTTTACAGAGTATAGTGAGGGAGAGGCTGTTGTTCGGTTTAAAACTGATATGCAACACAAGAATCCTGCGATGAGGGATTTTCCTTTATTTAGGATTAATGACGACGAGCATCCTAGAGTTGGGAAAAAATATAGAGTATGGCCGTTAATGAATATGTCTGTTGCAATTGATGATTTAGATTTAGGAGTTACACATACATTAAGAGGGAAGGATCATGCTGATAATGCAAAAAGGCAGGAGTTTATTCATAATGCGTTAGGTCATAAGACACCTGTACCTATATCTGTTGGCCGTATTAACTTTACTGGTGGATTGAAAGTTTCATGTTCAAAAATAAAGCCGTTGATTGATTCTGGTTTTTATACTGGATGGGACGATATAAGATTGCCATTCTTAGTTGCGTTAAGAAGGAGAGGTTATCAGCCAGGGGCTTTTCGGAAGTATGCTGTCTCTGTTGGTGTTACTAAAAATGATAAAACTGTTACAATGGATGATTTTTTTAAGACAATAAATGCTTTTAATAAAGAGATTATAGATGCAAAGGCTTCGAGGTTTTTCTTTGTAGAAGATCCTGTTGAGGTTGTTATTGATGGTGCTCCTGAAAAACATATTGAGTTAGATTTGCATCCTGAGAAGAAAAATGGAGGAAGGATGTTTACTACAAATGATAAGTTTTATTTGTGTAGTAAAGATGTTGAATTAATTGAAGAAGGTGGAGTTTATAGATTAATGGATTGTTTGAATTTTATTAAGAGAGGGGGAACTTATGTTTATAATAAAGCAGGATATGAGTTATATAAGAAAGAAGGGAAAGGGATATTCCATTGGTTGTCAGGAGGTAAGGTTGATGTTGAGGTCTTAATGCCTGATAACACTGTTAGAAAAGGGTATGGAGAGGAAACAATGGATTTATTAGAAGTCGGAGATGTTGTTCAGTTAGAACGGTTTGGTTTCTGTAGATTAGATAGAAAAGATGGAAAAAAATTATATTTTTGGTTTGCGCATACTTAAAGATCTTTAGCCATAAAAAAAGTGAATTTTTTGGTCGCCAAAAGATTATAAATCTTTTGCCATGACTGTTTTTCTGCTATTTGCCTCTGCTCTTGCACATGCGTCTTTAACTAATTGTTCTACTTTTTTATTTAGAGCCTCAGCAACATCTCCTGCGACATTATAACCTTTTGCAACATCTTTTATTTTAGCTTTTACTATTAACATATTCAATCACCTCAGAATTTTATTAAAAACAAGTTATATAAAAAGTTTATGGAGAATATAATGTTTTTAGAGCGACGATCTTATCTCTTAATTTAATACCTGCTTTTCTTAGTTTTAGAAGTTGCTCTTTGTTTTTTGGATCTTTTGATAGGTCTGTACACTTTCTGTGGACTTTTTCTAGCTTTTTTTCTAGTTGCATTACTTGATAATAATATTCTGCCTCTTTTTTGCTGTATTTTGGTTTCTTTTTTTCCAGATAGGTTATTTTTGTTTTTAGTTTTCCCATCTGCATTGCATTTCTTTGTATTTTCTTTAGAATATTCTTTTCAATATCTAAAACATTATTTAATTGTTCTTCTAGAAGGAAATATTTTGAGTCTTTTTTTTCTTGTTCTTGTTCTTCTAAGATATTTTTGTGGGTTGTTGGACTAAGAGTACATAAAGTTCTTATGTAAATGTATGAATTAACTTCCATTTTCAGAATAGTAATCCTTTTTTCTTTGGTTTATCTGTTGGTGGACCTGCAGGAGGGGTTGCTGTTGGTTTTGCTGTTGGTGGTAAAGGCGCTGTGTTTTGTTTTATTGGTTCAGGTCCTTGTTGTGGAAATTGAAATGATGGTAAAGGTGGTGAAGGTCTTTGTTGTGGTTGTGGTTGTTGTCTTGGTTGTTGAGTCATTGGTTGTTGGGGACGTGGTTGTTGTTGTGGATGTGATTCAAAGTGTTCTTTAATTAAATCAGCAACTACTAAAATACCATCTGCAATCTTTTCATTCTGTTCTTTTAGATCTACAAGCTCTTTTGAGATTGGATCTTGTTTATCATTCATTTTTTTATTAGCTTGTGCAAATAAAGCGATCATTTGCCTTACAATGTTTGTTAACTTATGCATAGAATCAGTGTAGGCTGCAATATCAAACGCTGGAGCAACTGATTTTCTTACTCTGACTGTTTTCTTTTTTGATTTTGATTTCTTTAGTTTTGTTTTTAGTTTTGAAATCTCTTGTTTGTGTTTCTTTTCGTTTGCTTTTGCTTTTTCAATCTCTTTCTGCATCTTTGTTATCTTATTTAGAATTTTGTCATGTTTGACAACTTTTACTGGCTTTGTTTTTGCTTTTTTCTTCTTTTTAGTAACATCCATGCTTTTATTTGCTAAGTCCATACTCTTCTTTACAACTGACAGAACATTCTTTTTAGTAACATCATCTAATGTATTGACCATAATATCACCACTTTTTTATATATTGATTAGTAATGAATTGGGTGAGTCTATATATAAATCTTTTGTTTTTGAAGAAATAGAAGAAAAAAAGAAATAAATGAATTATTGTACTTCTGCGAACAGCTCTCCGCCAATATTGTGGTCGAAGGACGATCCTGCCTTGTTATCATAGTAGTTCACAGTCATTGTTAGTCTAACTTTTTCTCCTAGTGTTAAAGATGCACCATCAGCTAAACAGTTTTCAATTGTAAATTCACTTGTTGCACCACTTGCCATGGACTCTGGAGTTAAAATTAGATCTAACTGATCACAATCAATAATTCCGTTAGGATCATCAATATCAATTGTTTGGATATTTATTGTTTGACCCATGCCATTCTCTAGTTTTAGTTTTATTTCGTCTAATGATGAATCAATCTTATACCCTACGCAGTTCATTCCTGATGCAAACATGCATTTTTCTGGTAAAAACCTTGTTGGACTTAGTACTCCGAAGTATGCTAGAGCTCCGATCATTACGAGAATAACCAGGAATGCCCATCCGTAAGTCATTAAGAATTCTAATGCTCCTTGTGCTTTCTTATTCATTTTATCACCTTTTTTTATCAAATATTGAATATTTGGATAAATTTGGGCAAAACACATATATAAATGTATCGGAAGGAGAACTTTTAAAAAGGGTTAAATATATATAATACCGAGCTAAAGTTGGTATTATAAGACTTTGTTGGCACAAAGTATAAAAAGGGAATGTAGATACTGTATGTATTATGCTTAAAAGGAGGGATATTTATGGGAGAAACTAAGTTAGCAAGTGTTGGTTCAATGCAGAAAGGTAGGTATGTGGTTGTTGATGATGCTGCATGCAAAGTTACTGATATTCAAGTTTCAAGGCCAGGTAAACACGGCCATGCTAAGGTAAGGTTAAGTGCTGTGGGTATATTAGATGGTAAAAAGAGGCAGATTGTTATGCCAGGGCATGATAATATAGCTGTACCAGTGATTGATAAGAAGACTGCTCAAGTGTTGTCAATCAGCGGAAATATGGCAAATATTATGGATTCAGAGACCTTTGAGACATTTGATTTAGAGATCCCAGATGAGTTAAAGGCAGATTGTAAAGAAGGAGTTAATGTACTTTACTGGGTTGTTTTGGATAGTAAAGTAATGAAACAAGTTAAGAGTGATTAGAGTTCATATTTAATAAAGGTGAAGAACAATGGTTAAATTCGCAGAAGCTGACGCAAGATTATTCAAGAACAAGTTTGTTTGTAGGAGTTGTAAATCTACAACTAAGGCAACAAATATGAAGGTTTTGGCAAAGAAGGTGAAATGCAGGAAATGCAATTCAAAAGCTTTGAGACCTTTGAGAAAGAAGTAATCTTAGTTTAAAAAAGAGGTTTATTAATGAATATTGAAGTGATATTGTTAATAATATTTGTTATTTTTCTTTCTGTAGTTTTATATGTTAAGAGAAAGAAGGTTGTTATTCAGAAGATTATTTTTCCGTTTCTTTATTTAATAATGTATAGGACAAAGTTAGGGATTAATTTAATGGATAAGATTGCTAAGAAGTATAATGAATATGTTAAATTATTTGGTTATTGTTCTATAGGTCTAGGTTTTTTAGGAATGATCTATGTTTCTATTGCAATACTTATGTTTATTATTAAACTGGTTGCTTTCCCAGCTGTGAGTCAACCAGGTGTAACATTAGTTTTACCTTTTACAAATATTCCTGGGATTGGTTATTTGTCATTTACACATTGGATTATTGCGATCTTTATTTTAGCTGTAATACATGAGTTTGCACATGGTGTTGTTGCAAGAGCTCATGGTTTGAAAATTAAATCAAGTGGCTTTGCATTCTTTGCTTTGTTAGCTCCTGTTATTCCTGCAGCTTTTGTTGAACCTGATGAGAAACAGTTGAAGAAACAAAAAGATGTTGTTCAATACTCTGTGTTTTCTGCAGGACCTGTTATTAATATTGTGTTTGCACTTCTTTTATTAATGGTATTTCCTTTTGTAGCTGATAATAGCGGGAGTGTTTTGGCTCCGTTTGAAGATAAGATAACAGAACCAATTGGTTTTTCTTATGAGACATTAGAGAATGATAGTTTTCCTGTTTATTCAGCTGGTGTTCCTTCAGGTGTGTTGATGAGTGTGAATGGTAATGATATAGAGAACTATTATGATTTTTATCAAGAGATGGCTTGTGTTGGAGTTGGTGAGGAAGTGGTAATGGGTACTGATTCTGGAGAGTATAGGATAACTACTATTAGTTCTCCTGATAATTCTGAAAAAGGTTTTATGGGAATAAGACCTATACAGAATGAACGAAGAATTATTGAAGAAGGTTTTGGAGCTTCGGCTTATTATTGGCTTCGTGGTTTAGTTAGATGGTTGTTTTTATTGAACTTCTTCATTGGTTTAGCTAACTTGTTACCTTTAGGAATAGTTGATGGTGGAAGAATGTTACAGGTAGCTTTGCACAAATTAATGAAGAATAAGAAAAAAGCACAGAAGCTTTGGTTGTTCATTGGATTTTTATTCTTAGGATTTTTATTGTTTGCTTTGTTTGTGAATTATTTTGGCAATCCTTTTGGGATTTTTGGTTGAGTTGTTAACCTATTTTATGAGTAGTTATCAGTTTAGGTTTTTTCCAAAACATTAATTTGTCTAAAACTTTGTTCAATAGTTTTGCATATTTATTTTTTCTAGGTTTATTTAAATCATTTAATGTAGTTTGTGAAGCTGAAGTAGGTTTTCCTAACCTCCCTATTGAAACTTGATAACCCATACTTTCTAATTCTTTTTTTCTTTTTAGTTGATATTCACCAACCAAAGATCTGTTGTATTTAGCCTCTACAAACATTAATTTCTTATCTGGTGTTAAGATAATAAAGTCTGGTAACCCTTTGATATTTCTCTTTAAATAACCCATTAGTTCAATTTTTTTCTCTTTTTCAATAGTGCTACTTCTAATGATTTTCACTACATTATCAATCAATAAAGTTTGTTTATTGTTGTCTGAATCGTATTCGCATAATTTCTCTGGGGAAAAACCATTCTTAATATACCATGATTTAATAAATGTCTCTGCAAGGGCTCCTTTTTGTTGATTATTTAGCTCCTTATGAGGATTTTTGCACACATGTACTTTTTTCATACATTAACAAATTTGCCAATAAATATAAAGTTTTGGTTAATTTTATAAATTATTTCAAATCTCCTTTAATCATGAAAACTGATATTCTTATTGCTTTGCTTGTGGGAGTAATGTCTGGTTGGACAGTGACCATATTTGCAAAGCCATGGGAAGAATTAAATAATAAGATTATTGGGACGATTAATCCTAAACACGAATGTTCAGTCATTCTTGCAGAAATAATTTTGGACATGATGGGTTTTATTGTTTTGATTATAATGGTGTTGTTGGCTTCATTGTTACCTTAAAAATATTTATTTAATAATAAATAAAGAACTAACACAAACACAAAAATAATTGCTAAAATGATATATCCCCCATATGAATTAGTTTCTGCTAATTCTTCTGTTAGAACTTTCTTTTCACCAATAGTGAATTGAGGTAGTTCTCCTTCAGAGATATGTCTCTCTGTTAGCTTTCTGTGGTCAAAATCTTGTTCTGAAGATTTACCCATACTACTTAGAATCTCATTATCGGATCTCTTTTGTTCATCTGCTTCATATTCTTCCCAACCAACACATGGATGTCCTTGACCTTGGTTTCTTCTAATCCTAGTTTCTATATCTCTTGCATTTACTCCTGAACCAACAAGAGGCCTTAAAGATTTCATGTGTTTTCCACAAAAATATCTTCCGCAATAATCGCATTTTTTTATGTCTTCTTTTTTTTCACACGTATGGTTGTTGCATTTTTTCTTGTCTATAACTGATTCTGATGGTTTATCCTCTTTCTTGGATTTTGAATTACTAGAAATATGTACAACTCCAGGTCCAACACTAGGTCTAATCTTTTGTTTAATGGAATCATGAACTATTTCAAAAACAATATCATGATCCTTTTCCGTGTCATGAATATATTTTACAATTTTTTCCATGATATGTGCTACTTCGTGAGATGCAGTATCTTCGATCTCTTCAATAGTCATTTGTTTAAGATTATTGTTGGAAGTACAAATAAAACCGGTATCTAGATGTATGTGTGCTAGTTCATCACCTTCTTGACACTCCCATTTTTTATCCCAAAATTTTACTTTTACTGGCTGGATACTAATAACTTCACAAGATTTTCTAACTATTTCTAGAAATTTAGCCTGTTTAATTCTTAGATTCATATATTCAAAATCTTTCTTTACCATTTAAATCTTCTTTATATTTTACTTTTTTATAATCTATCTCAAATAACCCATCCATGTTTAAAGGAGCATAATTTATTAATTCTACTCCTACATTTATCTGTTTGGTTTTACCGTTGATAAATGGGTATTTCTTTGTGTTATTGTTGTGATGATGTCCACAGATAGTCCATCCGTTCCACTCTTCAGGGATATCTCGTGGGTCGTGAACTAATAATAAATCTTCACCACCATATTTAATAATCACTTTGTCATAAAATCTTATTTTCTTTGATCTATCATGATTTCCTTTTATGAATATAATATTTCCATTTAGTTTTTTTAACCAATAACTTGTTTTTTTGCTTCCCTTACCAAATGCCATATCCCCCAGAAATAATATGGTATCCCCTTTGTCTACTGTGTTGTTCCAGTTATTGATTATCTTTTTGTTCATTTCTTTAGTATTTTTGAATGGCCTCTTACAATATTTTATGATATTTGTATGATCTAGGTGTAAATCACCTACTACGAATACTTTTTTCTTTCTAAAAAAATTAAGTAAACTGCTGAATATTCCTTTTTCTTCATTTAAGTCTAAAGTATCTATCGAAATAGATTTATCAGTAGTATTTTCCTTCAACAATGAAAATGATTTTTGCATTATTCTTTTGCTTTTTGCTTCTCTTCTGTTCAATAGCCTATTTTGTAAGAAATCATATTCATACAAAATTCTACTATTCTTTATAATTGCTATTCTCATTAAAGTGTATTGGTGGTTTGGTTTGGGCTTATTGTTGATGTACCTTTTTATTGATTTGAATTTATTTTGAGGAATTCTCATAGCGATTGTGATGTGGTAATAAAATTTTCTAACTAGATCATGTGGTTTTAAGTAACAATATTCTTTTAGAGTATTAGATAATTTCCACCTAAAGTCATCTAATTGTTTGTCTGCCTTAACATTGATATAAACTACTTTTGAATCTTCAAATGTTTCATATCCCTCTACAATATAATTCATTAGATTATACTGCATACATAATTTCTTGAAATCAGAAACTAACTTCCTTTGATTTCTTGTAGTAAAAGGTCCTGCTAGAGAAATGTGGGGAACAGGCCTATGTTTTCTTGTTCTTTTCAGTCTGAATTTATAATCAACTTCTTTAATCAAACTTTTTACTTCATATTTTGCTTTCCCAAGAATCCTTAGTTCTATCAAGTATCTATTCATATAGTGTAGTATCTTGCTGAACATTATATATTTTATGGTAGTTTTGCTTAAATCTTTTAATCGAATAACGGAAGAATATTATCTCATCTTATAATTCTTAACTATATTATGTTTTTCTAATAAATATTTTCTTACTTTTTGGCGATTCCAATGACCTCTATTTCCTTTTGTCCATCTCCTAACATTTCTCCCTTTAACTGGAAATGTGTAGTGGCTTGCAGTAATGACAACCCTGAATAGATCGTCTTTCGTAGGTTTACGCCTGTGTTTTCTCTTAAATTCTGCTAATATTTTCCTATACTTTCTTTCTGCCTTGGCTTTAGTTTTTGCAGGCAAAAATGTGCTCCTTTTTTTTGTTGATATTCTTCTTCTAATCTTCTTTTTTTGTCCAAAAAATAGGGCCTTAAAAAACTTTATTAAGAAGAATAAAGATATCAATAAAAATAATACAAGAGTTATCTTTTCTATGGAAAACATAGTTTTAGTTATACCTATTAATATATAATATTTGTTATTTTGATGAGACATTAACTGCCTAAATCTTTTAATCATAATTAAAACCTTTAATCAAATAATAAAAAGAAATAAATATTACCTACAAGTCAGTTTTTCTATGGTTTTCGATAAAATGTTAGCGCCAATAGAAAGCAACATATTCAAAAATGATATTGCTTTAGATTATTCTTTTCATTCAAAATTTTTCTTACATCAAGAACATAATCAATTAAGAGTAGCTGAAGCAATACTGTCTCTTCTTTCTGATAATATGGGTAGAACAATATATGCAAAAATAGACCTTTTGAATGAAGAAAATATAGGTGCTCCAATAAAGAATGTATTGGATGATTTGAAAGAAGCTAGAAAAGATGATATATTTCAATTTTATATAAACTGTTGGCAAAATAATACTGAAGAAAAGATGTTGATCAAGATATGCATGGATATGGGTCTTAAAATAAAGAAAGATAGTAACCTACGTAAACTAATAAAAGATAATCTGAATAAACCTGCAGTATTTGTTTTTGAAAATCTTAATTATGCAGAAGAAGTTGATTTATACCATTGGATAAAAAATGAAATAGAATTAAAGACAATAATCATCATATCTAGACTTGAATTAATGGGAGTTCATGATTATGATGAAGTTATACACTTCCAATATACATCTATGAAACAAATAAAAGATGTTATACGGCAGCGTGTTGACCTAGCTTTAAAAAAAGATGTACTGGCACCGGGAATAATTAAAAGGTTAGCAGGGATTGCTTTCTATTCTGGTGATATAATGAGAAGTATGCGAATATTAAAGGAAGCATGTCTTCTTGCAGAGGATGAAGAAAGAGAATATGTAACTATGGAGGATATCGACAGAGTTGAGAGTGGCATGTTTGGAGATTCAATTTGTGCGTACGATAGATTCTTAAAAGACCCAAAGACTGTCCATGGCTAAGGGAGTATTTAGATATTCTAAAAAGAAGATATTATCAGAGATTATGGAGGAAAACTTACCTCTTCCGATAACCAAACTTTTTATTATAATCTTTGTGATTCATTAGATCTAAGATTAATGAAATAATTTCTACATCTGTTCCTCTGATTGTGTAGATCATTCTCCATGCTCCTGACAGATTAACTTTCCACAAATTACTTACATCATAATCTCTAGTGTAAACTTTGGGTATTCTGTCTTTAGGTATATGAATTCCGTACTCTGGGTTGTCTTTTAGTAAATCAACTTTTTGTTTTATAGAATTAAGTAATGTTTGGTGATCGCTTTTTGTTATGCCTTTTTTTATTTCATCACCAACCAATTTATTTAAATCATTAAACTCATCTTTAGCTTTTCCAGTAATTATTACTTTAGTTGGTTTTCCTTTAAACATTATAATTCCATTCCTTCTTCTATCGCTTTCTTTAGTTTTGGACTTGGGTTGTGTATCCAGAGAATTCCTTTTCTTCCATCCATTATTTTCCCACTGTCTTCTAAGTATTTCAAAATAACATTAAGTGTTTGGTGCATTACCTTTTTAGGTAGTTTATTCTTAAGTTGTTCTCTTGTTAATAATTCGTTTGCTTTTTTCAATGTTTCCTCAACCATTAACACAGTTTTTAGGCTGGGGTAATGGATTACCTCCAAATTTTGCATTTTATCCACCTTTATTTATTTATATAAACTTATATAATAATATATATAAACTTATATATAAATGTTTCGGATTTTTAGCTATAAAAATAGACAAATTCCTCTCAAAACTTAATCAATTGTGAGAATACTGCTGTCATTATTTTCAAACAAACTAGATAGAATGCTTGCGAACCTATGATGAACATTGGTACGTATTTCACACCACCTCTGATTGTTCCTTTTTCTATAATTGAAACTATCATTGAAGAAAACAATGCTATAATTCCTACAGCGATATGGGAAAATAAGATAAAGTCATCTTGGTTAACGCTAACTGCGCCCATTGAAGATAATAATGAGCCTGTTGTTGATGCTCCTTGTGTGGATGTACTTAACATGTCGGTAACCTGTTGTATAACTATAAGTAAGTTAAATGATAATGCAAACAGAACAGGTGCAATAAATATAACAATTGCTGCTATGAATATCATATAAGATAGAACAGATGCACTCAACTCTTCTTTCAATGCTTTTGTTTTCTTCAGACTGTCAACAATTCCATCTAAAACATTGGATATCTTTCCTCCTGCAAGTACTTCTCCTGCAATTAATTCTATTGCTCTTCTTAGCATTGGAGAATCGTACTTTTTTGCGAACTCTGTTAAAGCTACGTCTACGTCTGTTCCTGTCATTACTTTTTTTGCAGCTATTGCTATTTCGTTAGATAAAATTCCGAAACGTGGTTTGATAGCTAACCATAAAGACTTTTCAAAAGACAATCCTCCTTTAAGGTTTGAAGAAACTTCTTGTAAATAATCTGGGAGAACTGCTTCCATCTTTCTAGTTCGATTAAATATTTTCAAATCTACAAAGAAGTAGATCATTATCATAAAGAGCCCCATAATTAGTAAAGGAACAGCAACCCAGGTAATAAATGCTAAAATAAATACCATTATTCCAGATTGTTTTGACATGTATCCCCAGAAGAAAAAGAAGTATAATGCAAATGTTAATACATATGAGAGATAAAATAGTAATCCAAAAAAGTGATATGGAACTTCTTTTAATCCTGCTTTAAGAAAGTACTCTCTAAGATGAGGTCTAAACCTCTTTGGCAAAAAAGCCTTACCGAATTCTGCTGCAAATGGTACTTTCATAGGTTAACACTCAGCCTTGTTGTTTTAAATATACTCATGAATATGAACTGGATAATAACGAGGAATGAAGCTACTACTAAGAAGATATTTCTTTCGATAGGTATTCCAACTAATCCCCCAATTACTACAAACATCGCCATTCCTAAGGAAGGCATTACTACTGCTAAAAGCATGTAAAATAATGCTAATGAATTTAATTTTTTCCCGTATCTTTGAATTTCTGTGAATTGTTCTGCTGTTAGTTCATTTATTACACTTTGTAGGGGAACTGTTACATCTACCCCTATTTTTATTGCGCTATTTATCTGGAATATGACTCTTCTGAATTTAGCTGAAGGAGAGAACTTTACTGCGTGATCTAATGCGTCTTCTATTGGTGTCCCCATGTTAATATCTTCTACAATCTCTTTGAAATATTTGCTAGAAACACCATAACTTTCTGAAGCGTCTACTAATGCGTTTAGTAATGGTCTTCCTGAATGAACTTTTACTAACAAGAACCTACCTGCGAATAATACTTCTCTGTCTAACTCTCTTTTTCTTTTGTTTATTTTATTCTTTGGAGTCATTGAGAAGAATGCAAAGAATAGTATAAAAAGTAAAACAAATGCTGCTGGAACAATAATTAACGGAAGATTCATTAAGTCAACTATAAAGAATGCTAGAGAGCTTAATCCTAGAGAGAAAAAGAATGCTAATTTTAGGATTTTTTTAACAAAAAAGTCTGGTCTTTCTGTGATATGGGCACGTCTAAGATCTTCTTTTAGATGCGGCATACTGCGTGCAATTTGATGTATTAAATCTACCAATAAGTCCTCCCCCTCATTTGATGATAAGTTTTCCCCTATAATACTTTGACATGATCATTCCTATGTCATTAACTTCTCTTCTGTTATTATCAACTAACCATTTCAATATTTTTTCTTTTTCTGTAAGATCTTTTTTAATATCAGCGTCAGTCATTCCTGTAAATAGATTTATTGTTTTATTAATAGTTTTTAGTGGGTTTTTCCATTCTGCCTGGTCTTTTTGTGCGTTGTATTGCATCACTATATTAAGATCCCCTGTTGGAAGTATTTCTGCAAATTGCAGGGATCTTCTTTGATTTGTTCTTCTGTTTCTATTTTGAATTAGAATACCTGAAACTGCAGGCAGTACAAGTTTTGGAAGATCAATAGGGGGATTTGTTAGCCTCATCACTGTTTCTTCTGAATCATTTGCGTGAAATGTTCCGTAACAGCTATGACCTGTGTGAACGGCTTCGAATAATGTTTCTGCTTCTTCTGCTTTTCTTATTTCTCCCATTATTATTCTATCAGGTCTCATTCTTAATGAGTTAATTATTAAGTCAAGCATTGTAACTCCACCTTTTCCTTCTGGATTTGGCATTCTTGTAGCTAGAGGAACCCAGTGAAGGGTGTCAGGGAGTTGAAGCTCTCTTGTATCTTCTATTGAGATAACTCTTTGATTTGGTGGTAAAAAAGAGGATATAACATTCAGCATAGATGTTTTACCAGAACCTGTTCCACCTGCTATTAATAATGATAGTTCGTTCTGCATACACAACCATATCAAAGCGGCGGTTTTGTAGTCGATTGTTTTTGTTTTAAGGAAGTCGGTTATTGTCCATGGTTCTGCTGCGAACTTTCTTATTGTTATTGTATTTCCGTTTGCAGAGATAGGGTTTAGAGTTGCGTTAACTCTGTCTCCTGTTAATAGGTGAGCGTCCATAAGAGGGGAGAGAATTGTTATCTCTTTGTTTACATCTCTTCCAATCATTGTTGAGAAATGTCTGATTCTTTCTTCGCTTGGAATAATCACGTTTGTTTTAAGCCATGCATGTTTTTTGTGATAGATCCATACAGGATCTTTAGAGCTGTTCACAACAATCTCTTCTATATTTGAGTCTTTTAGTAGGATTTCTATATTTCCTAATCCCAGGTTTTGTTCTATAACATAGTTAATAAGCATATCTTTTGTATCATCATCTGCGTTTGGGAAGTATTTTTTTAATAGAATTGTTAGCTCTTTCTTAAACTCTGCTTTGATTGTTTCTAATCCGCCTGATTCAGATAACTGAATTACTCCTACACCAACATCTGATATGAATTCTTGTCTTATTTTTTCAAGAATAACTTTTGTAGTCTTACTCATATTAGTAATACTAACTGTGTATTTTGGTACAGTATCCTCTTCATGAAAGACTATATTTACTTCTACAAGAACATTATTAACATTTAATTTATATGTGTCTAAAACAGTTTTTTCTTTTTCCATTCTCTATCATTTTGAAGGTGATGGTGGAGCATCCATTTCCTTTTTCTCTTCTTTTTGTTTAGGGAGAGTATCTATTTTCTTTTCTTCTTTTGGTTTTTTCTTTAGAAAACCGAAGAATCCTTTTTTCTTTGGAGCATCTTCTGCTTTTTTAGGAGGAGCGTCTATTTTTGGAGCTTCCCCTGGTTTTGGAGGAGAATCTATTTTTGGAGCTTCCCCTGGTTTTGGAGGAGAATCTATTTTTGGAGCTTCTTTTGGAGGGGCATCTATTTTTGGAGCTTCTTCCTTTTTAGGAGGAGTGTCTATCTTTGCTGGTTCACCTGGAGCAGTAGGTTTTTGTATGTTAATTTCTCCTGCAGCTCCTTCAACACCCATATCTATTAATTTATGTAATCTTAGAATTTTCTTGTAAAGAATTGATTTCTCGTATAGAAAACCGTCAGGGAGTTCGTTGTATAATCTGTTGATTTCATAGAACTCTTTTTTTGCAAGATCCATTTTTCTATCTTTTATGTATCCTAATGAGTTATCAATATGATCATGGATTTCTTCTGTTTTCTTAGTCAGGACATCGAATGATTTCTTATTGAATGCGTTTACAAGTGTGCTGTAAAAAGCTAGAATTTCATTTTCCATCTCCATCTTTCTTTCAGCAAACGCGTCTGGAAGTTCTTTGAATACACCTCTTACTTCGAGATATAGTTGATTAGCTTTTTTTACTTCTCCGGTTTTTAAGCCTTCTCTTGCTTTTGCTAAGAGTCCTTTGATTATCTCTGTCTTTTTATCCATTTCTAGTTTTAAACTATTTAGACTTTCAAGAAGTTCTATATTTATTTCATTTATTTCTCGATGTAATTTTCTTTTTTCTTCTTCTTGTTTCTTTGCTAGATTTGCAAAGTTATCTTTAACAGCAAAGTATACTTTTTCTGCTTCTTTGAAATCTTTTTTTCTTATTAATTCTTTTACTTTGATTATTTGATCCTCTATTGTTTTATCAGTAAAGTATTCAGCGCCTTTTGACACAAGATCCTTGTGTTTTTCAGCTTCCGTGTTTAAAAATTCATCAATGTCCATGATAACCGCCCCCTATTCCTCCTCATCAGTTTGTAAAAATTCAAAATATCTTTTCCATAATAAACTAACTTTTGAACTTGGTAGTCCTTTATCTCTTGCTTTCTCACAAAACACTTTTTTCATTGATTCTTTGTTAGCGTTTAGATATTTAAGCCACAAAAGTCTAATTTGACTGTCTTTTATGCCTCTTTTTCTTGCTTTGTCATAGAAAACTTCCCTAGTATCGAATCCCACATAAGTCATATCTAGTTTTTTATCTGATTGTTCTTCGATATATATGTAAGGGGTTGTGAATTTATATTCAATTCCTATAATCCCTTCTTCAACAAGAAAGTCGCTCCACGCTTGAATTGTAGAGATTGGAACGTTTAATTCCTTAGCTGCATCAGCTATAGTCATCTTACCTTTTTTCTTCAATAATCCAAGAAAATCATCTACATCAGTCCTAAGACTATTATCCTCTTTTTCCTTTTCCTCTTCCATGTGTGTTTCTTGTGTTGATCTATATATAAGCTTTGTTTACTATGTCGGAGTGGGAAGGGAGAATTAGTCTAGATTTCCTTCAACCATTATATCGTTGCCTATTTTTCTTATTTGTGTTGTGTTTAGGTTTATTGATTTGTCCATTGTTTTGATGTTTAGGTTGTTGAATATGTTTATCCCTGTTCCGATTATTTTTGGAGCTATGAATAGGACTATTTTATCTGCTAGTTTTAATGCTGAGGTGTGTATTTTAGATCCACCTTCTATTAGTACGGATGATATATTTCTTTTTCCTAATTCCCTTATTAATTCTTTTAGGTTAACTTGTTGTTTACCACAAATAATAATGTCTTTTACTTTATTCTTTAGTAGTTTGTATTTCTTTTTATTGTACTTTTTTGAACAGATTAATATTACGTTGTTGTCTCTTAGTACTTTTGCATTCAAATGGATTCTTAGTTTTGAGTCAATAATTATTCTTATTGGATCTTTGCCTTGCGGAATTCTGCATGTTAATCTTGGATCATCTTTTAGTACTGTGTTTATTCCTACTAGAATTGCATCATTATTTTTTCTTAATATATGGGAGTGTTCTCTGCTTTGTTTTGAAGAGATCCATTTTGAGTGGCCAGTTTGAGTGGCAATTTTACCATCTAAAGTAATTGCTGCTTTTAGTGTTATGAATGGTGTTTTTGTTGTTATGTATTTAATGAATTTTTGATTTAATTGTTTTGCTTCTTTTTCTAATACTCCAGTAATTACTTTGATATTATTGTTTTTTAATATTTTTATTGAGTCAACTAATTGATTTGGATCTTTCATTGCTATGACTACTTTTTTTATTTTAGAGTTTATTATTGCGTTTACACAAGGAGGTGTTTTTCCGTAATGAGAACAAGGTTCTAATGTTACATACATTGTTGCGTTTTTTGCTCTTTTTCCTGCTTTTTTTAGAGCTAAGATTTCAGCGTGTTCGTGTCCAGGTTTAATATGGTGTGCTTTTGAGATTATTTTGTTTTTGAATAAACCTTTTTTTACTATTACGCAGCCTACTTTTGGGTTTGGTGAAGGTTGTGATTTATTTGCTTCTTGTAAAGCTAGTTGCATGTAGTGTTTATGATTCATTTTAGAAGATGGCCTAGTTTTTTCTTTTTTGTTGATAGGTATTTTTTGTTTTGTTTATTAGGTCTAATTTGAATAGGAACTCTTTTTGTGATTTTTAGTCCGTAACCTTTTAATCCGATTATTTTTTTTGGGTTATTTGTTATTAGTTTAATTGTTGTTAGCCCTAAGTCTTTCAGAATTTGAGCTCCGATTCCATAATCTCTTAAGTCTGCTTTGAATCCTAATTTTTTATTTGCCTCGACAGTGTCATATCCGTTGTCTTGCAGATGGTAAGCTTTGAGTTTGTTTACTAGACCAATTCCTCTTCCTTCTTGTCTCATGTAGAGTATAACTCCTCCTTGTTTGTTAATTAATTTCATGGTGTGTTTTAGTTGATCTCCGCAATCACACCTTAGACTTGATAGAAGATCCCCTGTAAAGCATTCTGAATGGACTCTAACAAGAACGTTTTTCTTATTTTTTATTTTTCCTTTTATTATTGCAATGTGTGCTTTATTATCAGTTTTATCTAAGTATGGAATTAATCGGAATTCACCAAATTCTGTTGGGAGAGTTATTTCACAACATTTTTCTATCAATGTTTCATTCTTTCTTCTGTGATGTATTAAGTCTGCTATTGAGATAATTTTGAGTTTATGTTTTTTTGCGAAACTAAATAGTTCTTTTCCTTTCATCATCTCTCCATTTTTGTTCATCATTTCTCCGATTACACCTGCAGGGTATAATTTAGAGATTTTACATAAATCAACTGTTGCTTCTGTGTGTCCTGCTCGTTTTAGAACTCCGGAAGGGTTTGCTCTCAACGGAAATAAATGTCCTGGTTTTGCTAAGTCATCTGGGTTTGTTTTTTCGTTGATTATTGTTTTAATTGTTTTGTATCTGTCGTATGCGGAAACTCCTGTTTTTACTCCGTGTTTTGCGTCAACAGACACAGTGAATGGTGTGTTAAATGAGTCTGTGTTATTTTTTACCATGGGCGTTAAATCTAGTTTTTCTAGTCGTTTGTGTGAACAAGGAAGACAGAGAATTCCTGAAGTGTGTTCTAGCATAAAGCTGATCTTTTTTGGTGTGATCTTTGATGCTGGACACATTAGGTCTCCTTCATTCTCTCGGTCATTGTCGTCTACAATTATTATTAAGTTGCCTTTTTTTAATTCACTAATGGCCTCTTTGATTGTGTTGAACTTCACTTTACAGCCCTTATCATTTTTACACATGATTCTACTGCTCTCTTCGAATATCCTTCAAGACGTTTGATACCTTGAGCATGACTCATTTTTGGTCCGCTTACCCCCAAGGATACTGGTTTGTTGAATTGAACGCTTAAGTCACAAACTTTTCTTGCTGCGTTTCCTCCAACAACATCATCGTGAGATGTATCTCCTTCGATTACTGCTCCTAATGTTACAACACCATCAATCTCTGGTTTTTCTAGAAGTTTTTTTACTGCTAATGGCATGTCAAAAACTCCTGGAACATGTATTGTTTTAACAACTGGTATTCCTAGAAACTCAGCATGCTCGTTAGCTAATTTTTCCATTGTGTGCGTTATATCTGCATTGTAGTCAGATACAACTAATCCTATCTTTTCGTGCATTTATATCCCCCCAACTAATAATTTATCTAATATACTCGTTTATTGGACCATGGTCTTCATGGCCTTGTCTTTTTCCTTGGCCAGCTTGATTTTGTAATGCTGATTTGTTTTTTGCTAGTGCGATTGCGTTTATTGTGTGTTTTTCTGTTCTGTCTTTTGTTATTTTGTAGAGTTCATTGTCGTCGTTTGCTTCGTCTAGATGAATAAAAACTTCTAAGATGTGTTTGTTTGTTAGTAGTTGTGCTTGAATAATTCCTTGCGAAGCTTGGTTTGCGCATTGTTTATCTATTGGCATTGGACCAGGCATTCCTAAAGCTAGGCAGATGTTACATCCATGTTCTTCTAAGAGTTTTTTACAAGCAACTGGTAGGTCTTTTACACCAGGTACTGTGTATCTTTCTATTTGAATTTCTTCTTCTGAATTTTCTATTGCATCTTTTGCAAATTTAAACATATCTGTTACTGCGAACAATGTGTCTGCTATTCCTATTTTCATTTTATGATTACCTCATCTCCATCTTCTATGTTAAGTTCTTTTCTTAATTTGTTTTCTGCTATAATTTCGACTGTGTCTAAAGAATAATTTGTTCTTTCTGGAATAATTAGTGCTGCGTTTGTGTTGTTTATTGTGATGTTATAGCAGATTAGTGAACCAAATGTTCTTTCTTTTGTTTTGAAACCGTTTATTTTTGTTTTTGGTTTATTTATTAAGAATGATTCTGTCTGGTTTTCTTTTGTTTTTAGATTTAATGTGCCTTCGAATGGTGTGAATTTGAGAATCTTTTTTAGTTGGTTTTTATAGTTTGGTTGTTTCATGTAGAAAGCTCCTTCTCCTAAACCTGAACTTACTTTTCCTTTGAGTTTTGTTTGTTTTTCAAAAAGATTTTTTAGGTTTATGTAATATTGTTTTAGGATTTGTTTTCCTTGATCTGTTAGTTTGATTGTTATTCCATCATTTGTTACTGTTCTTTGAATTATGTTTGAGTTTTGAAGTTCTCTTAGCTTCCTTGATACTGATTGTTGTGAGATATCAAGTTGTTTTGCTAGTTTGCTAGTTGATGTGTTTAAAGATTTGTTTAATTCGGTGTGTTTTGATAGATGGAATAATAGATGTAAGTTTCTCTTTTTCATGTCTATTTGGAGTTATTGTTTACTTATAAATGTTATGCTACCCATATTTGAGTGGGTTTTTTTAGAAAAATTTAAATAGTTTAAAGTCTATTGATAATCAGTTGTGTTAATCAGTTGGAGGGTTGTATGATAGACGAACGAGTTAATGTTATAGAAGAACTTAGCAAGGTTTTTGTGTCTGAGTTAGAGAGAAGAGCGCAGAAAGTTAAGATTAGGAAGGATGTTGTTGTTAGAAAGAAGAAAATTAAGAGAGCTAAGCCACTAAAACCATTAAAGAGAGCTTTGAATATGAATATTTACAAAAGAAAGGCTATTGATCCTGATTTTGTTGAGATTCCTGTGATTATTGATATGAAGAAGGCGATGGAAGATTATAATTCTATTGATTATCAGGTGTTAATGTTTAATAAACACAGAAGTAAGATTGTGCATTGGCATGTTGTTGACTAAAGTATCATCTTTGTTATTGACCAATCTATAAATATATCTGAGATTGAAGACAAATGATTATGAATTATTTTTATTTTGTTCTTGTTTGTTAGATCAAAGAATGATTTACATGAGTCAATGTCTAATTCTTTCATTGTTTTTTGTATTGTTTTGATGAGTTCTGTTGTTTTTTCTAGTTCTTTTTTGTTTAGGTTATCAGAAACAATATGATCTGCTATTTTTTCTAATTCTGATGAGATCTCGACGATATAAAATAGTTCAATATGTTTTAGATTAGATGTTCTTTTGAACATTAATGTACTCATTGCTGCTTTTCTTATTGAGATATTACTTCTGTCAATCTCTTCCTCGTATCTGTCGATTAAATCTTTATTATGTGTTTCTTTGATTAGATCAATCATGCTTAATACTTTTCTTATCATAATTGAAAGTAAAACATCTGGTTCTTTTGTGAAAATTGGAGCTTCACATGTTACCTGGTTTTTTCCAAACTCGACAAATTCTATGCCCCCCATGTGTTCTTTGTATAATAAGATATCATTTGAGTCAATCTCTTTGTTTAATTTTATTTTGAATGACTTAACTGGGTTTAGAAATGCAGCTTTGATGTAGTTATTAATGAAAGTTGGTTCTGAGTCAGGCATTGTTATCTCTAATGTTTGTTCATCTTTTTTGTTTTCGAATGGTGTGATCATTAATTTTCCTTCAGGTGACGTGTCTAAAAGTAATTTAGATTTTGGATCTATTTTATTATTCTTACACCATTGTGCTGGTAGATAGACATAATATGTTGTTCCTGATCTTTGAATATTTCTTAGTTCCATACTTATATCTAGGTAGATGTACTTATATTTAAGTGTTTACTTTTTTTCTATATAGAAAGTAAATAATAGACTAAAATTTTATATATTACTAGGTTCTATGTACTAGAATGAAGAAAGTGATGATTGTAGATGATGAGTTTACTATAAGAGAGCTAGTAGAGATGACACTTGATTCTGATTATGAGGTTATTAAAGCAGAGAATGGGTTAGATGCTTTGCAAAAGATTGATGGAAATATGCCTGATTTGATAATCCTTGATATAATGATGCCACAGATGGACGGGTTTGAGGTTTGTAAGAAGTTGAAGAGTGATGAAAAAACAAAGCATATCCCAATAATCATGTTAACAGCAAAGCATGAGTTAGAAGATGTTAAAAGAGCGATTAAAACAGATGTTGATGAGTATGTTACAAAACCTTTTGAACCAGAGTTATTAAGAAGAAGAGTTGAAGAGAACTTTAAGGCAAGAGAAAACAATGAGGAGATAAAAAGAAAATTGTTTAAGTATGGCAAAAGTTTGCATTATATTAAAGGGAATAGGTTGAGTTGAGAAAGTTTATATATCAGTTTGTGTTCTATAGGAGTATGGCAAAGTTTAATATTATTATTGAGAAGGATGAAGAAGGATGGCTTGTTTCTGAGGTAGTTGAACTCCCAGGATGTCATACACAAGCAAAGACGATGGATGAGCTTGTTGAGAGAACAAAAGAAGCTATTCAAGCGTATTTGGAAACTGAAAAGAAACCAAAAATTCTTGATAGGTTTGTGGGAGTGAAACAGATAGAGGTGTAATTTTGCCAAAATTGCCTAGGTTGACTGGAAAAGAGGTAGCTAAAGTAGTAGAAAAATTTGGTTTTGTTTATAGTCATACAACTGGTAGTCATATGATCTACAAACATTCTGATGGAAGAAGAACAACCATCCCACATCATGCTGGAGAAGAGATTGGACCTGGTTTATTGAATAAGATAATAAAAAAAGATTTAGGAATTTCTAGAGATGAATTTTTGAAGAGAATTTTAAAGAAAAAATAAAAAATTACATCATTCCAGGTGGCATTCCGCCTGGAGGTGGCATTCCTGGTGGAGGCATGTCTCCGCCTGATGCTGATGCGATTACGTCGTCTATTCTTAGAATCATTTGTGCGACTTCTGCTGCTGAGCTTACTGCTTGTGTTTTTATTTTCAGTGGCTCAACTACATCTTTTTTCCAAGCGTCGATTACTTTTCCTGTGAAAACATTAATACCTGACCATTTTTTACCTTGGTCATGAGATGCTTTTAGTTCAGTAATCACGTCAATTGGATCTAGACCTGCATTTTCTGCTAGTGTTCTTGGAATTACTTCCATTGCTTCTGCGAATGCTAAAACTGCGAGTTGTTCTCTTCCTGACAATGATTCAGCATATTTTTTTAAGTTTCGAGCAAGTTCGATTTCAGGAGCTCCTGCACCTGCAACAACTTTTCCATCTCTTAATGCTGAAATTATATCTCCAACTGCGTCTTCCATTGCTCTTTTTACTTCTTCTGTTACATGTTCTGTGCTTCCTCTCAATAGGATTGTGACAGACTTTGGATTTTTGCAGTTTTCAATATATGTCATTTCTTCGTCTCCAACTTTTTTCTCTTCGACATTTCCTGCTTTACCAAGATCATCTTTTGATAAGTCATCTATGTTTGTTATTATACTTGCACCTGTTGCCCTTGAGAGAGCTTCCATATCTGATTTCTTAACTCTTCTGCAAGCGTAGATTCCTGCTTTTGCTAAGAAGTGTTGTGCAATATCATCAATACCTTTTTGACAGAAAATAGCTTTTGCTCCTGTGTTGATAATTTTATCAACCATATCATGAAGCATTTTTTCTTCTTGATCAAGGAATGCTTGCATTTGTGTTGGATCATTTATTTGTATTTTTGCATCTGTTTCTGTGCTCTTTATTTCAACTGCTGAATTTATTAATGCAATCTTTGCGTTTGGTAAGTTAGAAGGCATCCCGTGATGAACTTTCTCTTTATCAATTACAAGTCCTTTAATAAATTGTGAACTTGTTATTGAGCTGCCTGTCTTTTTCTCAAGTTTTATGTTTTCTTTGTCTATCAAAATTTCATTTCCATTTTGTTCCATTATTGATTTTACTGCTTTGACTGTTAGATCAGCAAGATGTTCCTTGTTGCTTTCTGCACCTTTGCCAGTCATTGCTGTTATTGCAATCTTTCTTAATGTTTTATCGTCATTTGGGTCTAGTGTTTCAGCTAGATTACTTAGTATTACTTGTGCTTTGTCTGCTGCTAGTCTGTACCCTCTTGCGATAACTGTTGGATGAATTTCTTGGTCTAGTAATCTTTCTGCGTTTTTTAGTAGTTCTCCTGCTAAGACTACTGCAGTTGTTGTTCCATCTCCAACTTCATCTTCTTGAGTCTTTGCTATCTCGACAATCATTTTTGCAGAAGGATGTTCAATGTTCATCTCTTTTAGAATTGTAACTCCATCGTTTGTTATTACAACATCCCCCATTGAATCTACAAGCATTTTGTCCATTCCTTTTGGACCTAATGTTGTTCTGACTGTTTCTGCAACTATTTTTGCAGCCATTATGTTTGTTCTTTGAGCATTCTTTCCAGTAGTTCTTTCTGAACCTTCTGGCATTATAAAAATAGGTTGAATTTGGTTTGTCATATATACCCCTCCATATATTCTTAGGAATAATAGGGCATTTATAAATATTGTGTGTTGCGAAAACGCAAAATATATATAATATACTACTCATGAGATTATATGTCGCATTTATAAATATTATTTTAGAAATTAAAAAAGGGTGAGTAGGGATGGTAAAAAAGAGTTTATTGATGATATTTGTTGCTTTAATGATAATTCCAATGGTTTCAGCTTCTATTGTTATAACAAGTCCTATGAGGAGTATTTACAATATTGGTGATGATGTTAGTATTTCAGGTTATGTGCTAGCTGAACAGGCTGCTGATGATAAGTTAGAAGTGATATTACTTTGCGATTATGGGAGTGAGACTAATTCTTTGCAATTAGTAATGGCTGAAGGACAAAAGGTGTCTTTTTCAGCTTTAGGTATTAATAATTTTGTGTTAGAGGAAGCAGGAGATTGTAAAATCAAAGTAGAGTATGCGGGAGATAGTGAGGCAACTGATAAGTTCACTGTCTCAGATAGTCTTGAAGCGATATTTAGTTTGAATCAGGATGAGTTTCAACTAGGAGATACTTTTGTGTTTAGAGGAACTGTTTTTACATTTGAAGGAAAAGATGTTGATAGTGGAGTTGCAAAAGTATATTTGAAAGACCCTGAAGATGACACATTTCTTTTTGCTGAAACTGAGATTAATGGTGGAAGTTTTTCTGTATCAAAGAGATTAGAAAATTTGGAAAGGGGAGAGTACTTTATAGAAATTTATGTTGAAGATGAGGTAGGAAATAAAGGAACTTATGAAGATGTTATAGAGTTTGAGATAGATGATGAGATAAGATTAACAGTTGATACAGATAAAAACTCTTATCTTCCGGGAGAAACTATTAAGATTGGAGGAGATGTTGAAACCATAACTGAAAGTATTGATGATGCTGTTGTTGAGATAAAGTTTATTGGTGAGGAACATACAACTGGTGTTGTAAATGATAAGTTTAGTTATGAATTTGAGATTCCAGATGATATAAAATCAGATGGTTATACTTTTTTAGTTAAGGTAAATGACCCAGATGGTAATTTTGGATATGCTGATCTTACATTGTTTATTGAACAAAAACCAGATGATATTGAGAATATGTTAGAAAATATTGAGATTGATCCTGGAGATACGTTAAATGTTGTTGTTGGAGTTTATGATCAGACAGGAGAGTGGATGAGTGCTGATGTTGATGTTAAGATAGTAAATCCCGAAGGAGAGATAGAATATTCAAATGTTGTTTCGACAACTGATGATATAGAAATTTTTATCTCAAAATATAGTCTTCCTGGAACTTATATGTTTACATCAAGTGTTGAAGATATAGAAAAAGATAGTTCTTTCATAGTGAATGAAAATGAAGAGGCATCTTCAAGATATGGGAATCAGAAGGTTTACATAACAAATGAAGGTAATGTTGATTATGAAGATGTTATTGAAATAATTATGACAAATGATGCTGGGAAGGAGTATGTTGTTAGGAAAGTAGTTAAGATTGAACCTGAAGGAGAGGTTGAAATTGATTTGACAGAAGAGGTTCCTCCTGGGCAGTATAATGTTGAAGTTGGAGAAGGAACTGAAGAAGGGAATGAGATAACAGGATATGCTGTTTATGAAGAAGGTGAAGCTGATTATTTAGGTCAGGTGAATCTAGATGAAGACAATAGACCTTTTACAAAAAAAGTAGAACAGGGAATGTCTTCTATAACTGGAGCATCTCAGATTGAAACAACAAAAACAAATCCAGTGCCTTATGTTATGTTTGGGTTATTCTTACTGATAGTTTGTGGTTTATTAGGTGTTTATGTTTACAACAGAAGAGAAGAGTTACAGGAATGGTGGGATGAGATGACTATTGATGAAGATGATAAAAAGAATTTCCTTAAGAATGTTAAATATAATGAACCATTTAATCCTGTAAAGAAGGAAGAAGTGAAAAGAGTAGGTGTTGATAAGTTGAATTTGGAAGATGAAAAGTTCAATCCTAACAAAGTCAAGAAACCAGTGATTAAGAATGATATGTTGAAAGGAGACAAGTTTGACTTTTGAAAATGATAATTACGATTTCAGGGACTGCAGGAGCTGGGAAGAGTACTGTTGCAAAAGAAGTTGCTAAGAGGTTGGATTTGAAACATTATTCTAACGGAGATTTTATGAGAGAGATTGCACAGAAAAAAGGAGTTACTGTTCTTGAGTTGAATAAGATTGCAGAGACTGATAAATCTATTGATAAAGAGCTAGATGATAGGTTGGTTAAGTTAGGGAAGGAAGAAAATAATTTTGTTATTGATTCTAGATTAGGTTTCCATTTTATTCCTTCTTCTTTTAAGGTGTTTTTAGATGCAGGCATTCATGAGAGAGCAACAAGGGTGTTTGGAGATCAAAGAGGAACAGAGGATAATATAACCTTGCATGACACAAAAGATAAAATGATTGAAAGAGAAAAGTCTGAGTCTGTTAGGTATTCTCAATTGTATGGTGTGAATCATTTAGATTATGATAATTATGATTTAGTTGTCGATACAACCCACATGACTGTGAAAGAGGTTGTTGAGAAGGTTTTGGGGAAAATTAATTCTCTTCCGTAGATTTTACGAAAATTTTGTGATTTTTACGGATGGTTTAAATTTGTTCTGGAAAAAGTTTGGTTTTAGTCGGAAATTGTTTGTTTTTTCTGGATAATTTCCGGAAAATTAGTGATTGTTGTTATAAAGAATATTTATTCTAGAAAAAAATGGCCAAGAATGGCCAAGGCACTTAGTTGAAAACTAAGTTAACACCTCGCATAGGTAATATGGATAAACATATATTTATATTTTTCCAATCAGCAAAGCCAGAGTAGCCAAGCTGGGTCAAGGCGCCTAGTTGATGGCTGGGTTGACACCTCGCAGTGTTGCGCGGGTTCAAATGTTAATTGGGGGACCTGAAAGTCCCGCCTCTGGCGCTGAAAACCTATTTCAGATGTTCATCATAAAACTCAATAATTTCTTCAATGTAATCGTTTGCGATTCTTTTGTCGTGATCATATCCTTCTGCTGTTATGAATGTTGAGTCTATGCCTGCTGCTAGTAAGTCATTATGAAAGTTTTCACTTTGTAGAATTGATATAGTTGGATCTTGATCTCCGTGGAAGATTAAGAAAGGTGGGTCGTCTGCAGTAATGTATGTTGTTGCTGATGCTTCTTCTGCTTTATCTAAACAATCTGGAAGTGTGCAACCTAAAAAGTTTGATTCTGGAGATGTTGGTTCGTCGTGGTTGAGTACACAGATATTTTCGCAGTCCTGTGTTAGTTCTGCTAGATTAACTGGACCAAATAAGTCAACGACTGCTTGTACTGCGCTTGATTGGTCTAAATTATTGCCTACTTCTCCTTCTAATTCTCCTCCTGAAGTTCCTAATAATGAAGCAAGATGTCCTCCTGAAGAGCTTCCTATGACTCCTATGTTATTTTCATCTATGTTGTATTCGTCTGCGTTTGCTCTTAGCCACCTAACTGCAGCTTTTATGTCGTGGATTTGTGCAGGGAATATTTCTTCTTGAGAGAACCTGTGTTCAACAGCAGCGACGATATAATTATGTTCTGCAATTTGTATTGCTGAGTCTGCAACTGAATCTTTGCTTCCAGAAGTCCAACCTCCGCCGTGTATCCATATGATTAATGGTGTTTTTTCTGTTATTTCTGGGATGTATAAATCAAGTAGTAAATCTTTTTCATCTGTTGTTGCATATTCTAAATTTTCTATGAATTCTCCGTTGAATTTTTCTAGTAATGCATATTTTCTTTCAAGTAGTCCTTCTTGTTTTTTATCTTCACCACAATCTTCTGGACATGAGTTTGATTTTTTCTCTTGAAGGGTGCATTCGTTGTCTCCGCATTGAGGTTCTATTGGTGGAGTTTCTGGTGGAGTGTCGTCTTTGCAAGCAGTTGTTATTAGTAAAAGTGTTATTAGGATTATTAGTAGTATTTTCATATTAATTCGCCCCTCATAAAATAGACGTTTGACTCTTTTTTTCCTTCTTTTTCTGTCCAGATTATGTAAACATATTTTCCGTCAAATTTAATTGTTGATCCCGATGAGTCAATGTTTGTGTTTGTTAGTTTTATATTATCGCTCCATGTTGTTCCTTCATTTGTTGAGTATTTTACATATAGTTGATATTGTCCTTCTACTTTATCATGCCAGATAATAAAAACGGTTCCATCTTTTGCTGTTACAGAAGGACCTTCTGCAATTCCTTCAATGTTTGTTAGTCTAACATCCTCATCCCATGTTAATCCTGAGTCTAGGGAACGTTTGTAATAGACTTCATAGTTATGGGAGTTATCAAGATTCTTTTCTTGTATTGCATAACCCATATGTTCTATGCTGGTGTCGTCCCTATCATCCCACCAGACAACATGTAATGTGTTGTGGTCTGCTGTCACCATGGGGAATTTAGTATCTCCTATTTCATCAAATGTAAGTCTAACTTCTGGGCCCCATGTTTCTCCTTGATCTGTTGATCTTTGATATGCAACTTCCCAGTTCCAACCTCTTGTAGAATGTGAGAATTTTTCAGAGCCGTAGATTGTATGTAATGTGTTATCATCTGTTACAACAACATTTGGACTTCCTACCTCAATTCCGTCTGTTACTTGTACTTGAGGTTCCCATGTTAATCCTTTGTCTGTTGATTTCATAAATTTTATTGTACATTTTGGAATGTAATCTTCCCAAGCAATGTAGACGTTGTCATTTTTTGTGTTTACATAAGATAAAGCTGTTTTTATGTCGTCATCTGTTAACCTTATATCTTCGCTCCATGTTTCTCCGTTATCGTGTGAGTATTTGAAATAAAGTTCTCCTAGTTGTTCTTCTGTGTCATGTCTCAGATCTCTCCATGTTATGTATATGTTGTTGTTATCAGCTTTAATTGATGGTTTGTATAAACCTGTTGAGTCGGTTATTTGGACAGGTGTTGTCCATGTTTCTCCGTTGTCAGTAGATTTAGAATAGAAAATATTGCTTTGTTTGTTTATTATAGAAATCCAGACTGTGTGAAGATCGTTATTAATGGCTAATGCATCCCATGCTGCTTTTTCTGTTGAAGAGAACTCAACTTCTTCTGCGCTTAGTAATAAAGGCTGAGACCATGAAATTGTTAATGTGTTGGTTGGTTGTTCTTCTGTTTTGCAAGCAGTTAGGAGTAGTAGAGTTAGAATTATGAATAATATTGTTTTTTTCATTTAATTCACCTTCGGCGAATTGTAATTTTCACGTTCCGCGAAAATTTGGTTACATTGCATAGATATTCATATGTATTTGATTATTTAAAAATGTTAAGGTTTAGTATTGAAAATATTTATATTTGGTGTGTTTTTTCTATTTTATGGGGGGATAATTATGGGAAATGCATTATTGTTACGAAGGAAAGAGATTGCTTTAGATGTTCTTGTCAGATCTGGGAATGTGGATGGTGTTGAGAGGTTTGCTACTGATGATTTGTTTACAGATGAAAGAATTAGTGATAGTTTAGTGGAAGCAGGTATTTTTGGTGTTGTAGCGGCTTACGATAAAGGGGGCACGACTGTGTGTGCTGATGATTTTGCTGCATTTTTTAGATCAGAAGGAGTTAGAGAATATTTTGAAAGAATGACTGATCATTATGTAATGAGTGAGTTTGTTAGAGCGTTACACATAGGAACAGATGAAACAATGATTGAGGTTGGCATGGGTTTAGATCCTTTTAGGTTGTTTAAACATCATTATGTTCCACAAGCAATAAGTAGGCTTATGGAAGAAAATGATGAAAGGTTAGATACTAATGTTAGAAAGTTAATCAGAGCAGGTTATGATATATTATTTACTTTTGATGTTGATATTACTATTGATGAGTTTTCTCCTCTTTTAGTTTCTTGGGATCATTTAGTTGATGTAGATGAGGTAGCTGAACAGGCTGTTAAAAATTTATATGATGTTGCAGATAGTGGTCATTTTAGAGGAGAGTTAGAAGATCATGTAGAACCTTATCTTAGATCGTTCTTTGTAGTGTTGAATAGTTTTGCTGGTAGAGAAAAGGTTGCAGAGTTAATGCTTCGTGAAAAGAGACAATATACCAGAAGAAATGAGTTATATCCAATGTTAGTTGAGAAGAGAATGATTGATAGTTATGGAAATGAGGAAGGTTTTGATTTTGCTAGTTTTCATGACCTTTTAGGTAGTTATACAGAATTAACACCTTCTGATGATCATCTCAAAGTGTTAGAAGAGGCTGTTGATGGAGATGCTGATGCAAAAGTGCTTGTTGCAAATAAATTTCCATCATGGGTTGCAGGAGGGAAAATTGGGCATGTGTTAGCGGTTTGCAATTATAAAGATGGAATATTGTTTGATCAAGAGGTTGCAAGAATAAAGGTAACATATGCAATTGGACATATGATTAATACACTCATCATATATGATGATAAATTAGATGGGCATGCTAAAGGAGGAATAGCTGCAGGATTAAATAATTATCTGGATTTACCTTCAGATCTTATTGATTTAGAGGATAGGAGAATAGAAGGTTTTGCTGAAGCATATAGAATGCATCATGCTGAATAAAAACATCTATAGTTGAATAGAATTTATTCCCAAAATGAGGGGAAGTCAAGTTGCGCGTCTTTGTGCTATTACTGCGCTCCGTTTCTTTGTGCTAATTCTTCCTTGTTAGCAACTTTTAGCTTAAGTTCTTCCATCTACTATAACTTCGCTTGGCAGTAATGGCACTTAAGTTGGCTGTGCCCCAAAATGGGAATATTTATAAATCATTTATAAATCCATAGTATTAACTAGTTTCTCAAGGAATTAACAGGAGGTAGTTGAGAATGGGCATAAAACAGAATGATTTTATTGAGATTGAGTATACAGGAAAGCTAAAAGAGGAGGATGTTGTATTTGATACAACTGATGAACAGGTTGCTAAAGATAATGAGATTCATAATCCTCAAACAACATATGGTAGTGTTATTGTATGTGTTGGTGAAAACCAGTTATTAGTTGGTCTAGACAAAGATGTTATTGATAAAGAACAAGGTGATTATGAGGTTCTAATTGATGCTGAAGATGGGTTTGGCAAAAAGGATGCTAAATTAATACAGTTAATACCAACTTCAAAGTTCAAGAAAGAAGGAATTGATCCACATCCAGGATTACAGATAAATGTTGATGGGATGCTTGGTATGATTAAGACTGTATCTGGTGGAAGAACATTAGTTGATTTTAACCATCCTTTATCTGGGAAGGAGTTAGTTTATAATTATAAAATAAAGAGAATAGTGACTGATGATAATGAAAAGGCTGAGTCTTATATGAAGATAAGTCTTGGAGCTATCGGATTTAAGGATTTGAAAACAAAGTTTGAGAATGGAAAACTAGTTGTAGAGAGTCCTACTGAAGTACCTGATGAGGTCAAAGAGAAATTAGGAGAAAAGCTTAAGGAAGTTATTCCTGCTGTTAAAGAGATAGAATACAAAAAGAAGTAACTTTTATATACAAGTTTAACTCGTAAATTACCATATTATCGTTATACGGAAAAGGTGAGGTGTGAATATGGATTCGTTTATAAAGGCTGTAAATGAGAGGGAAGAGATGGAAGAACAGAATGTTGAGATAAGAGAACATCAGCCAATTGATAACAAACAACCAGTGAAAAAACAGCATGATATTGATGCTGAGTTAGAGAAACTATTAGCAAAACAAAAGGCAACTATTAAGGTGATAGGATCTGGTGGTGGTGGAAATAACACCATTAACAGAATAACTGAAGTGGGCATTATTGGGGCAGAAACAATTGCTTTGAATACAGATGCACAAGATTTATTGTATACGACAGCTGATAAAAAAATATTATTAGGAAAAGAGTTGACAAATGGCTTGGGTGCAGGTTCGATCCCTAAGATTGGGGAAGAGGCTGCAGTTGAGAGTGAAAGAGAGATAAAAACTTCGTTACAAGGAGCAGATATGGTTTTCATTACCTGTGGTTTGGGTGGTGGAACTGGAACAGGCAGTGCTCCTGTAGTTGCAGAGGTTTCAAAGAAAGTAGGAGCGTTAACAGTTGGTATTGTTACTATGCCTTTCTCGATGGAAGGACAGAGAAGATATGAAAATGCAGTTATGGGTTTAGAAAGACTAGAAAGTGTTGTTGACACATTGATTGTTATACCAAATGATAAACTATTGGAGTTAGCACCTGATTTACCGTTGCATACGGCATTCAAGGTTGCAGACGAGATATTAACAAATGCTGTTAAAGGAATTGCAGAACTTGTTACAAAAGCAGGGTTAGTAAACTTAGACTTTGCTGACATCAGAGCTGTAATGGGTAACGGCGGTGTAGCGTTGATAGGTGTTGGAGAGTCAGACACTGAAAATAGAGCTGTAGAAGCTGTTGAAAAAGCTATACAGAATCCACTATTAGATGCAGATATTCAGGGTGCAAATGGTGCTTTGATTAATATTGCGGGTGGACCGGATATGACTTTAGATGAAGCAAGAAGGGTTGTTGAAGCAGTTTCAGAGAAATTAGATGATGATGCAAGGATAATTTGGGGTGCTCAGATTTCAGAGGATTTAGCAAATGTGATCAGAACAATGTTGATTGTTACTGGTGTTAAATCATCTCAGATATTTGGTTCAACAAATACCAAATCAATAAGAAGTAATAAGGAGATTGAAAGCGAGTTAGGAATTGAATTTGTGAATTAAAATGGAAGGAAAACCATCGATGATTTATCGACTAAAAAGTTATGTAATCGAGTGCTCAAGAGTACTTAGAGTTACAAAGAAGCCAACAAATGAAGAGTTCAAAGCTATAGTGAAGATTTCCGCGTTAGGAATGGCAATAATCGGTTTGATTGGATTTATTATCCAGATGTTATATACTACATTAATTTAGGTGACATAAATGAGTGAAGAAGAAAAAATGGACATACCTCCTCTACCAGAGAAAGGTGAAAAAGAGGAAACTAATAACAAGATTGAAGGAGAGATCAAGGTAGAGAAAGAGATTGAAGCTCCACCAATGCCAGAAGAAGAACCTGTTGTTAAGATGAAAGGCGCTGAGTTGGATAAGGAAGAAGATGAACCAGTGATTAAGATGAAGGGGGCAGAGATAAAAGCTCCTGAAGAAGAAAAGGAAGAAGTTGAAGCTCCTGAAGAAGAAGAAAAGGAAGAAGAGAGACTGACATCAATCTTTGCGTTAAGAACAACTGCAAATAGAGAAGACCAGGTTGTTGACTTTATCACAAGTAATATTATCAAGAAGAAATTAGAAGTTTATTCTGTAATAAGACCTCACGGAATGAGAGGGTATGTGTTTGTTGAAGCAGGTACAAGATCTGATGCTGAACAAGCTGCATTCAATGTTCCGTATGCAAGAGGTTTGCTTAAACATGAGATTGAGTACAAAGAGATCGAACACATGTTAGAGCAAGTTAAGAAAGACGTTAACATACAGAAGAACGACATTGCAGAGATTATCTCAGGTCCATTCAAGAGAGAGAAGTGTAAAATCACAAGGATTGACAAAGGTAAGGAAGAGGTTGTTGTTGAATTGTTAGAAGCAGCAGTTCCAATCCCAATAACAGTAAAGATGGACGCAGTTCGAGTTATTAGAAGAGACACAGAAGAAGAGGATGAGTAATCCTTTTTATTTCTTTGTTTTATCTTCATATTTCTCATATAATTCATTTATCTTCCAAACTAGTCCTTCTGGAAAACCATGAATGTATTCGTCATAGAAATCACTATTTGCAAATCTGTAAGCACTGTAAAGACTTATACCAATCGCTTGCCCTGTCACAGTACCAGTTATTATGTAAGGTAAAGCATTATCTTTTTCAGCAGCAAGTGCATAACCTGCTGCACCCACTCCTAAAACTATTCCTGCTAATGAACCAAGAGTAGTGCAAGCTTGGAAAACTAAATCATTTTCATTATTTAATTCTCTTTTAGCTTTTCTGTAAGTTCTCATAATCTGTTTGTTATTCCTTTTCCAATCATGTGTCATTTTGTCACCAAGGTTTTTCTTTTATCTAATCTTATCTGATTTTTTACCCCAATAATCGAATAAATCTTGAGCTATTTTGTATCTTTTTGATTCTGTGATAATTATTTCATCTTTCATATCTGTTATTTCTTTTTCTAAAGCTTCATATTCTTCAGCTTGTGGATTCTTAGTTTTGCCAGCATATTTTTTAAGCTCGTTAACTACGATTATGAATGGACTTAATTCCAAAAGGACGTACTTTGCATTGGCCCATGAATTATCGTGACAGTTTATTTTTTCTCCCACTCCCATTATTTCTTCTGGTGTTGTACAATCATCAATCTCTGAATACAAACTAGTTTTATTATCGACAAAATATTGATAATCTCTGTTTATCCTGTGATAAAAAAGAGAATGATGAGAGTATTTTTCTTTGAAATCATTAATCGCTGTTCTTATCCTATCTGGTGAAAATATAGAAAGTAATTTATCATAAACAGTCTGATGAATATCTGGAAAATTTTGTCTCATCCACCCATTTATTGGACTAAGTCCCTGAACATAACTTGCCATCTGAAAATAACAGCTCCTGTAATCATTATCCAAATCACCTAACAAGACAGAAGCTGTTGTTTCTGGGTCTTTTCTTGAGGCTAAAACAGTGACTGCAAATGCAATCTGATAATAATGTGCACTCGCATCAAACTTTTCTGTTATTGGATCAAAAATAAGGACATTCGTATGTCTTCCAAGTTTTGGTTCTAATAACTTATCTATTAGATTATCACTGATATCTGGGAATACTCTCCCTAATGTTTCTGTTATTGATAATAGTTTTTTGAAGTTTATACATCTGCTAGATATTGGTTCTTGTAATGTATGTGAACCAGACCAAGAAGGCGAATGTTCTGCTAATACAGATAGATTACAGTAAGGAGACAGATATTCTACAAAATCATCTTCATCATTATCTTGTGTATTTTTTGAAGAATGTGATATCTTGATATTGTACTTTGATAATTCATCAATTATGGATTCAATAAACCTATCTTTTTCTTTTTTTAGTGTTTCTCTTATTTTTTCTTTTATACCTTCTTGTGATTGATATAATTCAACTAATTTTTCTAGGCCAGGTATAAATCTCTGGAAATTTGTGTAATGAATTGAAGATAAAGTCATCTCTAAATCAAAAACAGTTTTGAGTGCAACAATAGGATTTTTTACTGAAGTGTATATCCTAAACTGTTCATTATTATCTGGGTCTGTTATTTCAATTCCTTGGCTTCTTGCCTCTTCTAATTGTTTGAATGTTTGGTAATCATGTAGGCTTGTCATTTTACCACCACTTTTTAGTAGTCTATGGGAAGTATAATAATATTTATCCTCTCAATTGGGAGTATATTAGAAAGTTTTATATATGAATAATGATTATTTTAGTGTATGGACACAGCAATATTAGAGGATTTGGGTTTAACGAATGCTGAGATTAAGGTTTATATTGTGTTATTAGAGTTAGGAAGTAGTTCTGTTGGGAAGATAATTGATAAATGTGGGTTGCAGAATTCTGTTGTTCATAGAGCGTTGAATAGTCTTATTGAGAAAGGGTTAATTAGTTTTATTTTAGAAGGGAAACGCAGAATTTACCAGGGAACAGATCCTGAGAACTTCTATGATTTTATTGATGATAAAAAGAAAAGGTTTGAACGGATTTTGCCAGAGTTAAAAGAAAAGCAAAGTTTTGCTGAAGAAACAAAAGGAGGAACTATTTTCAGAGGAAAAAGAGGGATTAATGAGATGTATAATATTATTTTAAATTCTGGTGGAGAAGAGTATAACACATTTGGTGGGGGAACAAGAGTTACGCATGATGTTATGGGTGAAACATGGTGGAAGAATTTACATGCAAGAAGATTAAGTAAAAAAATAAAATGTAGAC
>CAYVNO010000005.1:0-74820 GCA_964452935.1 uncultured Methanosarcinales archaeon
ATTAAATTCAAATAGCACTAACCTTTAAAAACTTAATCATATTAAAAAATTCATGAAAGGTTTCATAATATATCCAACTTATAGAATCATCAACGATCAACCATATATTGCCTTATTCGGAAGACTAGAAAATGGAGAGTCATTTCTCACAATAAATAAACAAAGACCATATTTCTACATAAAAAAGAAAGATCTAAAGAATGCATTAAAATTAGATAAATTTGATCATGAAAATACTAAATTCAAGTCCCAAGATAACGAACCAGTAATAAAAATAACAGTAAATCTCCCTGCAGAGGTTCCTAAAATAAGAAAACAGTTTGAAGAAAATAGTATTGCCTGTTATGAAGCAGATATAAGATTTGTATACAGATACTTAATAGACAAAGATATCAAAGGATGCATAGAATATATAAAGAACCAGAAATAACTAACACAAAACCATACGATATAAAACTAAAAACATTATCAATTGATATTGAAACAAGCAAAGATGCAAAAGATATCTACTGCATCTCAATGTACACAGATGACTACAAAAAAGTATTAATAACGGCAGGCAAAGACTACAAAAAAGCAGTAAGCTTTCAAAATGAAAAACTAATGCTAGAATTCTTCAAAGAAAAAATAATAGAAATAGACCCGGATATAATCACAGGATGGAATGTTATAGATTTTGACTTCAAAGTCCTAAGGGATCGTTTCAAACACCACAAAATACCTTTAGTGTTAGGTAGAGCAGAATGGGAATCAAAACTAAGAATCGAAACAGACTTTTTCAGAGACTCAACAGCTGATATCGCAGGCAGACAAGTCTTAGATGGCATTGCACTACTGAAAAACAATTTCATAGGATTATCCGACTACAAACTAGATACAGCAGCTGAAACATTCTTAGGTAAAAAGAAATCTATTCAATTTGAAACAAATAAATGGTTAGAGATAGAAAACCTATACAGAAAAAACAAACAAAAACTAATAGATTATAATTACATGGATGCAAAACTAGTAATAGATATTCTAGAAAAAAAGAAACTAATTGATCTAACAGTACACAGAACAACTCTAACAGGGATGCAGCTAGACAGAGTAAGTGCATCCATTGCATCATTCGACTCATTATATTTAAGAGAGACAAGAAAACAAGGAATAATCTGCTTCTCAAAAGCATTTGAAGAAAGAGGAGAAAGAATTAAAGGAGGATATGTAAAGGATTCAACACCAGGAATATACGATTATATAATCGTTTGCGACTTCAAAAGTCTATATCCTAGTGTAATAAGAACATTTAATATCGATCCACTAAGCTTTACAAAAAAAGGAACAATCAAAGCACCAAACGGAGCAAAATTTGAAAACAAAGACGGAATTCTACCTCTTCTCATCCAAAGATTATGGCAAATGAGAGACAAAGCAAAGAAACAACAAGACACAATAACAAGTCACGCAATAAAAATCACCATGAATTCATTCTTCGGAGTTTTAGCAAACCCTAACTGCAGATTCTACTCATTAGACGTCGCTAACGCAATTACATCATTCGGAAGAGAGATAGTTAAGAATAGCGCAATAGAAACAGAAAAATTAGGTTATAAAGTAATTTATGGAGATACAGACTCTATTTTCATTGAATCAAAAGCAAAAGATTACAACGAAACAGTAAAAATAGGAAAAAAGATTGAAAAACACATAAATTCATACTACAATAAAAAAGTAAAACAAGAATACAAAAGAGATTCTTATCTAGAACTAGAGTTTGAAAAAGTTTACAAGAGATTTATCATGCCAAAGGTCAGAGGACATGAAACAGGAGCAAAAAAACGTTATGCAGGACTAAAAACAGATGGAAAAACAGAGAAAATGGATTTTGTAGGTCTAGAAGTAGTAAGAAGAGACTGGACAGAACTTGCTAAAGAGTTTCAAATGAATATTCTAACAAAAATATTCAAAAAACAAGAGGTAAAAAACTACATAAAACAGTTCGTAAAAAAACTAAAAGATGGAAAACTAGACGACAAACTAATCTACACAAAAGCTTTAAGAAAACCTTTGTCTTGGTACACAAAAACAACCCCGCCTCACGTTAAAGCAGCAAAAAAACTCCCAAAAGTAGAATCAAATATTATTAAATACATAATCACTGACCAAGGTCCAGAACCAGTAGGTTACATTAAATCTAGAATAGATTATGACCATTACATGGAAAAACAACTAAAGCCAATAGCAGACTCCATATTACTATTTTTCGACCAAAACTTCGAAGATTTAATTTCAGGACAAAAACAAAAGAATTTATTTGATTATTAAGAATCCTTCTCTATCCTAAAGAATCTTTGATTTAACGCTTCTACCCTATCCCTGATAGTTTCACACTCTCTTCTACCCCAGAACATTCCTGGACTTTCACAACAAATTCTTGAAGAAGCACCATAATAATGACTATCAGCAGCAGCATACCACAACGGAGTTGTTCCAATAAATACATTATCATGCGAAAGATCTACAGATCTATCTCTTCGATCTATTAAATCACCTACTGAGAATGAATATAAAAGAAACTCTTTTCCCAACATTTCTCTTCTTATTGCCGCGATTAATTGTCTATGTCCATCTTTCCACTCCCCTCTTGTTTGTACATATGTTGGTAATTGAAGATTTACTCTTCTTTCACTTGATTCACCAGGTCCAAAATAAAACTCAGTTCCATGTGCATCCCAATATCTTGTTGCAATTCCATTCTCTCTTTCAACATATCTCTGTTTAGGAAAAAGATCATCCTCTAACAATACCCTCATAGCCTCTTCAGTAGGAAGGATTAAATCAATTCCAACACCAAATCTTTCTCCATCTTCTAAATTTGGTTCTGGTAAAGAAGCAAGAAAATCAAGTACTAACTCAGAATTCTTTTGCCATATATTTTTTATTAAATCTAAATGATTATATGCTGCCCCTAAATAAGTATCTCTAGCATGCAATGTTGCTATGTGTGCTTCAGGAATATCATACAATTCACTCCACTCTTGTACCTGTGTCATAATTAGAAAGAAATATAATGGCATTTATAAATATTATTGCAGATTTAACTCTCTCTTAAATCTCTTTATAGTCTTAACAACATGCTCTTTTTGAGTCTTCAGCACTTCAGCAGTTCTCTCTAATAAATCTCCATCAAACTTCTCAACAGAAACTAACTTCTTACTCTCAACCTTTTTCTTCTTCTTAACAACCTTTTTCCACAATTTAAACAACTCAGCTGCTCTTCCTGGAACCTGTTCAACTTTACAATTAAGCAAAGAAGCAACTTCATTCAAAACACCTTCTTCAGCATTCTCTTGTGTAAAGGCAGCACTCCCAGCAGTAAAAGTAATCCTACAAATTCCGTCTTGTACTTTAGTACTACCTAAAACCTTAATCTTCTCAACTTCCTTAGTATTATGCAGGTGAGTCCCACCACAACACTCAACCTCAACCTCAGGTATCTCAACTATTCTCAACTCTTTTCCAGGAACAGCTCCGCCTTGATAAATATCAACACCAAACCTCTTCTCAGCCTCATCTCTCGGCATAAATTTAGATCTAACTTCTAACTTCTCTTTAACAATCTTATTAGCTTCTTTCTCAATACCCAAAAGTTCATCATCACTAATCCTCTGATAATGTGTAATATCTAGATGAGCCTTTTCTAAAGTTTTCTTTGCACCAGATTGATTAACATGACTTCCTAAAACTCTTCTAGCAGCAGCATTTATTATGTGTGCAGCAGTGTGATGTTGTGCTAACTGTTTCCTTCTATTAATGTCAATCTCACATCTAACCTCTTCACCAATCTTTAACTTACATTTCTTATCTAAAACATGAACAATAACATTCCCCTGTTTGAATACATTAACTATATTAATTTCACTTCCAGAGGCGGTACGGGGCGGGCGGGAGGTTCCTATTTCTTTGCAAAGCAAAGAAATCTTTCCTATATCATGAAGTTGTCCTCCAGAAGTCGGATAGAAATATGTTTTATCTAAAACAACCTTCTCATTAATTACCTTAACAACTTTAGCTTTAAACTTTATTTTTTTATAATCTCCAAAATAATTTGCCTTTGTTTCATTAATTCCTTTCAAGTTCAACTTCTCCTCTTTCAAAGTTGCATGTTCCTGTTCTTTCTTCTCATGACGAGAAGCAACCATTGCATAAAAATTATCAGGAATCTTAACCTTGGCAACTTCAGCAACCATTTCAGGAGAAATTCCTTGTGAATCATATAATTCCAACAACTTTTTCTCAGAAATCTTTTCTTTACTTAACTTTGCAACAATTGCCTTTGTCTTCTGTTTTGTTGCTTCATATTTAGCTTTCTCAACCTCTAAGATCTTCTGCACATTATCTAAATTCTCACTCAACTCAGGGAATAATTTTTTCAAATAAGCAGCATGCCACTCAGCTACCTCACCTAACTCAACATTCCAATTATATTTATCAATAAAACCAAGAGCTCTTCTTAAAATAACTCTTAGATTATATCCTCCACCAACATTACTTGGCAAAGCCCCATCATTTAACGCAACCAATAAACTTCTACTATGCTCGCCGACAGAATACAAACCCGCTAAAGGTAATATCTTCTCTCTTAAATCACCAACATCCAAATCAACTTTCTTTGCAACCTTTTTCCACGTCTTATTAATATCATCTACCTCATCAACATTCAGATAAGAAGAATAAGGCAAAAACTTCTTCAACAATTTATCATCAACTTTTACACCAGTTAATTTATACAATTTCTTACAAACAGTAGGAAATGTTGTTTCATAACTAGTAGAACTTCCTTTTGTAAACCAAGCATTTCTTTCATGCCCCATCCCCATATCAAGAACTTTCAAATTTAACTCTTTGAAACCTTTAGCTGTATTCTCGTAAGACATGTAAACCTGATTTCCTAACTCTAACCCTCTTGAAAAAAATTCCATGCATGGCCCGAAGTTTCCTCCACCAGCCCACGCATCCTCATGGAATGTAATCTCTTTATTAGGCAAACCCAACCCCTTATTTAACCAAGTATGTATGTCCTGGAAATACTTTTCCTGATCAAATTTCTCAGGAGGCATAAACGCATGTTGCCCCACCATAATAAATCCCGTATAATGCGCACCAGTTATTCCAACATTATCTATATCATTAAATCTTAAACTAAACTGAGGAACAACTAAAGGATTTGCTGGAGGCTTCACTTCTCCACTTACTACATGTGGTTGAAAATTATAAATCGAAGCCTGAACAAAATCAGTATCATTCCTCCATCTTGCAACAACAGGATATCTTGGAATGGGAGTATAACCTAAACTTCTGAACAATTTAGAAAACTCTTTCCAAACACCAACATAATCCAACTGTTTCTTTGCAGGCGGTTTATCAAAAAATTGATATCCACCAGAACATGCAGGATCTCCACACGTTTTATTCCCCATACTCCAAAAAAATGTACCACACTTACATTTTTTCCTTTCAAACCCTTCATTCTTTAGAACATTAACTGCATAAAATTTATCAGGAGATCTAGAAGCCTTCTGCTTAAATCTCTTTTTTACTTCTTTGTCCGCTATCATTTAAATAAATAAAAAAGAATGAGTATATAAAATTACTTATTTGCTGCTAAATGGAGCACATCTACCCTTAAAGCACACACCTTTGCCACAATCAACAACAGTACTCACAACTGGAGAGACAGGATCTGTACTACAAACATGTTCTATAACAGCATTTCTTCCAAAACATGAATCAGTATATTCATCTCCGCCATATGTAACAGTGGTCTTACTTGTTATATCCAACCCATTGTCAGGATCCATACAAGTGTCTAAGACAGCCATCCCTGTAACAGCATCTCTTGCAAATGTTGAAGGACTATTGAAATTCTCACTCACAACATAATCCACAAAAAACATTGCTGTAAACAACACACCAATAGCTAACACAACACCCGCAATAAGCATCATATAATGGTGATGTTTATGTGGATGAGCATGCTTATCATCGTTTGTAGCCATCTTTTCAACGCTCTTTTTAACCTTATGATATGCTTTTTTCAACCTCTTTTTTACCATAATAATTCACCTCTTGAATTTAATTAATATATAGCAAAGTGTACAAATCGTATTGACTTGCACTTTGCTTATTACGAGAAGGCATCAATATACAATAAATTTATGCCTTCGAGTATACTTTTTAGTATATTTATATACTTTATGTATATAAATGTTTCTATTTATAACCAAATAAGTGTACATTACTACTACAAAGTAATATATAGACGAAAGGTTTATACATTCTGCATCTAGTGAGCTAGGCTTTGTGTGGCTATAATTCGGGCGTTTTGGGTTTGCCATGGAGGTGGCATACATGAAAAACCAAGATATGCAGGAAAGCTTCATAGAGAAGCTTAAAACCCTTAGAAATGCCCTTAACGAGGTCTTTCCGACAGTAGATGTGCATAATCTGATTAAGATTATGAACAAATTAGCCCACTATCACTACAAAAAGAGCAAGTTCTATATTGTTGGAGTGGAAAAGGAGTTGTATAATTTCTTGATTGAGAATTCTTACAATCCCTATACTGTGTATAGGTGGCTTCTTCTTGAGAAAGTTCCTGAAGATATAAAGTTTAGATTAAAACAGAATGAACTTACTCAGAAAGAGGCTATTGCAAAGGCTTGTATAAGAAGACATGAAACAGAAGAAACTCTTGGTGGGGCAATAAAATCAATGGGTCTTAATTTAGTGAGAGGGTTGTAAAATGGGAAAGAATTTTGCAAGGCCAAGTAAAAAACGAACATTACCTAATGTTCTTAATAAGAAGCAGTTGATTAGCTTGTTTGAGAACATAGAAGATAACCACTTATTTATGGGCAGTTTAATTGCTTTATTTTGTGGACTTCGTATAAGTGAAGTTTGTAAATTGAAAAAACAAGACATTGATCTTGAAGCAGAGAAGGTTTATGTTAGGCAAAGTAAAGGGGATAAAGACAGAATCGTCATGTTGCCTAACTCTTTAAAACCTGTTATTGAGAAATGGAATCGACTGAATAAAGAAACTGAGTATTTTATATGTAGTGTGTATAAAAATAAGTTTGCTAAGAATCTCTTCTCTTTGAAATTTAAGGGCTGTTTGAAAAAAGCTGGACTTAGTATTAAAACTTTTAAAAGTGTAACAGGACAGCAAAGGTATGCTTACAGTTTTCATACTTTGAGGCATACCTATGCCACTTATCTTCTTGAGCAAGGAGTAGATTTGTATTATGTTCAGAGAAGTTTAGGACATGTTGATATCCATACAACACAAGTCTATGCTTATATTAGTAATAAAGATTTACAGAATAAGATTAATTTTGCTTTTGGAAGAAAAGTGAAGAAAAAAGAATTAAGCAAAGTTGTAAATGATCCCATACAGTTGCTTAAGCTAAGATTTGCTAATGATGAGATTAGCTTGGAAGAGTTTACTGAGAAAATTGAAGTTTTGGAGAAGATGGAAGGTGTTGTGTTTTGATTTACTTGGCATAGGAACAGAAAGATAGCCTTTCAAAAGAAAGTAATCTATCATGAACAAAAACTTTATATATGATTATATGAACATTTATTCATATGAAACCAAAAGACGTATGTGAAATTGAATGCATAAACAAAAAAGCAGTCCAACAGGCAAGAGCTAAAATGCTCAAAAATAAGATCATTCTAAAAGTATCAGAGAATTTTAAAGTTTTAGGTGACCCTACAAGAACTAAAATACTGTATGCATTATCTCAAAAAGAACTGTGCGTTTGTGATCTATCAGCCTTGCTTGAAATGACACATTCTGCTATTTCTCATCAATTGAGAATATTAAGAAATTCAAATCTAGTTAAATTTAGAAAAGAAGGAAAAATTGTTTATTACTCGCTTGCTGATGAACATGTCATAAAACTAATTAGTATGGGAGTTGAACATGCAAAAGAATAAAATCAAGGAGGTAAAAAAACATGAGCACTAAAAATTGGTTTTTGGCTGTTATTGAGGCTATAGTTTGGTTCGGATTCATATATTACTTGCTTTATAGTATAAAAAATCCAGTGAATCTATGGATGAGTGCAGTAATTTTGTTGGCTTTGTTTTATATTGGAACACTCCTTTGTCCATGGTTTAGACAGACTAAAGCTTTCAAGGATATGCTTAAGAAATAAAAGATGGAAAAGACTCACAACAAATGCTGTTCTGCCTGTGCAACAGACATTTTTGAAAAGAAAGAACCATTTTGGAAACAAAAGAGTATTTTAATTATTATAATAGCTGGAATTTTATTGGCTGTTGGTTTATATTATGAGTTTTTGACAGAACAACATTTAGTAGCACAGATATTATTCTTAATTGTTGCATTAGTTTCTGGATATAAGATAATAAGAAATGCATTTCTTTCATTATGGAAAAAAAGATTAGATATGAACTTTTTGATAACAATTGCTGCAGTAGGGGCTTTTTTAATTGGACATGGAGAAGAAGGGGCAGCAGTTATTTTCTTATTCTTCATAGCAGAATTTTTAGAGGATTATGCAGGAGAAAGAGCAAGAAAATCCATAGCCTCACTTTTGAAACTTGCACCAGAAATTGCTACAGTTATGAAAAAAGGTGTAGAAACAATAGTTCATGTGCATAAAATAAATGTCAATGATATTATTATAGTTAAACCAGGAGATAGAATACCTCTAGATGGCATAGTAATTAACGGAGGATCATCAGTAAACCAAGCTCCAATAACTGGGGAAAGTATGCCTGTTGCCAAAATAAAAGGAGATAAAGTATTCGCAGGAACAATAAATGAGGAAGGCTATCTAGAAATCAAAGTAACTAAAAAATCCAATCAAACTATTATTTCTAAGATTGTAAAACTTGTTGAAAAAGCACAAAAAAAGAAATCAAAAACAGAAGTTTTTATTGACAAATTTGCAAAGTATTACACCCCCATTGTTATTATTTCAGCATTTCTTTTAGCGACAATCCCACCACTTATATTTGGTTTAAAATTTAATGAATGGTTCTATAGATCATTAGTTTTACTTGTAATTTCATGCCCTTGTGCTTTAGCAATATCAACACCAGTATCCATGGTTTCTGGAATTACATCTGCTGCAAGAAATGGAGTTATAATAAAAGGGGGCGATCATCTAGAAGAAATAAGAAAAACAAAAGTAATGGTCTTTGATAAAACTGGAACACTTACAGAAGGTAGACCTGAAGTTTCAGATATTGTCGCTTTGAATAAATACTCAAAAAAAGAACTTTTACAAATAGCTACTAGTTTAGAATCAAAATCTAAACACCCTATAGCAAAAGCAATAATCCAAAGTGCTGAAAAAAGAAAAGTCAAGTTGACAAATATATCTGAATTTAAATCTATTGCTGGAAAGGGATTAAAAGGAAAGATTAAAAGAAAGTGGTTTTATATCGGTACTAAGAGTTTCTTTAATGATGTTAAAATCAAATTTCCAAAAAAGTTAATAGAAAAATTTGAAAATCAAGGGAAAACAATTGTATTAATTGGTAATAAAGATCATATTGTTGGTATAATTACATTAATGGATAAGATAAGAAGAGGTTCACGTAAAACCATCAATGAACTGAAACATAAAGAAATCAAAACAGTAATGCTTACTGGGGATAATGAAAGAGCAGCAAAGGCAATTGCACAAAAATTAAAAATCGATGAATATTATTCAGAACTTCTACCTGAAGATAAAGTAAAAATAATTGATCAACTACGAAAAGAACATGAACATATTGCCATGATTGGTGATGGAGTAAATGATGCTCCCGCTTTGGCTAAAGCCCATGTGGGTATAGCAATGGGTGCTGTTGGTTCAGATATAGCAATTGAAACAGCTGATATTGCCCTAATGCATGATGACATATCAAAAGTAAATTATCTTATTGATTTAAGCAATAAAACAATGTCAGTTGTAAAACAAAATGTAACTCTTTCAATATTAGTAAAAAGTTCTTTTGTAATTTTAGCAGTTCCAGGAATAGTTACATTATGGATGGCTGTTGCTTTTGGGGATATGGGTTTAAGTTTAGCAGTTATATTAAATGCATTGAGGATTGGAAGGAAAAAATGAGAGTGCCAAAATACTATGGAACGGAATTTGAAAGTTTTCTTGCAGATATTTATGATGCTTTTTTTAATGTAGCAACTTTTTTCCAAATTAAAAAACTAAGAAAAGAAGCAATAAACAAATTACGATTAAAGAAAGGGCAATCTGTTTTGGATTTCGCCTGCGGAACTGGAGGCATTACAATAATAATAGCAGAGAAAGTCGGGAAAAAAGGCAAAATTGTTGGCATTGACTTATCTCAAAGAATGTTGAATATTGCTATTAAAAAATCTAATCAATATCCTCAAATTAGTTATTTGAGGCACAATTTTGAACATGTGCATTATAAAAATATTTTTGATGCTGCTGTTATTGGTTTTGGAGCGCATGAAGTTCCTTCAAAACCAAGACATAATCTTTATAAACAAGCGTATATAGCATTAAAATCCAAAGGTAAACTATTAGTATTTGACTATGCATCAATAAATAATAAATTCCTTAAACTATTATATAAGTTATATTTAAAAACAATAGAACATCCTAATGGCTGGGAATATGTGAATGAAGATCATCAAAAAGTATTAAAGGAAGTGGGTTTTAAATTAATTAATCATCAAAGAATTGCTTATATGTTTGATATTGCCATATATAAAAAAGGTGGAAGATGGACAACAAAAAAATAGGATTAATAATAATTGGAATAAGTATAATATTTAGCTTCCTTTTATGGGGATTTAATAGCCAGATTAGTAAACTTGAAACTGACTCATGTGCTTGTACTAATACTTGTGATGCAACCCATGAACTTTCTTTTGTTACTCATGCTGGAATTGCTATTGTATTTGCCACTTTAAGTCTTGGAGCTTATTTGTTATTTTTTGAAAAATCACATCAAACTTTGCTTAAGAAATTAAAAGAGGACTCATCCTTAAAATCCAAGGAGGAAAAATTTAATTTCATATTGATGGGATTAAATAAGCATGAAAAAAAAGTGTTAAGTGCAATTAAGGAACAAGATGGCATTACTCAAAGTACATTAAGTATCAGAACTAATTTACATAAATCAAAACTTAGTATTATAGTAGGGATTCTTGAAGAGAAGGAATTAATTAAAAAAGAAAAAAAGGGTAAAACAAATCAACTATTTCTTAGAATAAAATTATAAACAAAATGGCTTTATAAACAGTCTAAAGCAAGAATCTGGGGGTTTCAGCCTAATTCTATACAACAGTTTAGGGGCTAAGTTATTTATAATACTCTCTCTTTGTAGAACAAATGAACTTTAAGATTGAATATATTTTAGGGGCTTTAGGGATATTTTTGGTTTTGGTATTAATATATTTTATCTTAAGATAAAGGAGGAGAAACAAATGGAAAAACATGAGCATTCAATTCATAGAAGCAATAAAAGAAAAATAAAGAAAGTAAGAATATGGCAAGCATCAACAGCTATTTTAGGAATTCTATTGATTATTTCAATTTTTATGGGGGGATTTACTAAATCAGGGCTTAATGAAATGAGTGGGCAGACAGTAGCGGATAAAACCATTGATTTCATAAATCAAAATTTGTTACAAGGTCAAGAAACGGCAACTTTGGAGGATGTTGAAGAGTCTAATGGACTTTATAATCTAAAATTGAGTATCAGTGGACAGGAGATGGATTCTTATGTGACAAAAGATGGAAAATTACTCTTTCCTCAAGCAATTAATCTGGATGAAACACCAGAAATATCCTATGAAGAAGAAACAACAGAAGTAGAAAAAAGTGATACGCCTGTTGTTGAGCTTTTTGTAATGTCACATTGTCCTTATGGAACACAGATGGAAAAAGGAATATTACCTGTTGTTACTGAATTAGGTGATAAAATTGATTTTGAATTGAAGTTTGTTAATTATGCAATGCATCCTACACAGGGAGAAGTTGAAGAACAATTGAACCAATACTGTATTCAAAGAGATTACAATGATAAATTTATTGAGTATTTAGGAAAGTTCCTTGAAAATGGTGATGGTGAAGAAGCACTTATCGCAGTCGGACTTACTGAAACAGATATAAGTGGATGTATAGAAGAAACAGATGAGGAATTTGATGTTATTGCAAATCTAGAAGATGAGTCTTCTTGGGCTAGTGGAAGATTCCCTCGGTTCTTAATACACGATGCTGACAACCAAAAGTATGGTGTACAAGGCTCACCAACCTTAGTAATAAATGGTCAACAAGCACAATCAGGAAGAGATGCTCAAAGCATACTTAACACAATATGTGGTGCTTTTACAGATGAACCAGAAGAATGTAACACAGATATGACTTCATTTGGTAACCCTGCACCAGGATTTGGTTTTGACACACAAGGAGGTTCTGCAACTGCAGCTGGTTGTGGAGTTTAATTTTTTTCTTTTTTTTGAAAAGGAGAATATAAGATGATATGTTTAATAGCTTTGGTAGTCTTTGGAATTTTAGGAATATTTAGTGTGACACATAGGCAGATTGCAAAGGAAGCATTTGACTGTGTGTTTAGAAGAGTTACCTTAAGAAAATGTGAGACAGGTCTTGATAAAAGATTAAAGAGCCAAATAACTGGCAAGTTAATGAGAAAATCTCCAAGAATTGCAGGTTTTACTTTTAAACATTTTGAAGCAATTTCATGGTTTTTTACAATTCTTATGATAGTAAGTCTTGTCTACTCAGGAATTGGAGGTTATAATTTTATTATGTATGGCAACTGCAATGGCGAAGATTCACAAGAAGTATGTGTCTATAATGGATTAAGTGGAGTTTTTACTGCTGATTGTGAAAGCACTTTATGTGAAAATGAAGACTGCGAATGTGAAAATGAAATTGATTGTGAAGAAAATGAAGACGAAGAATGCAAACAAAGTTGTTATGAGGATGGTTAAATGGTTTTGAATATAGAAAAGATAAGACAAGATTTTCCAATCTATAATAAACAGATAAATGGAAAGCCCATAATCTATATGGACTCAGCATGTGTTACCTTAAAACCCATTCAAGTTATGGATGCAATGAATAAGTATTATCAAGAATTTCCTGCTTGTGCGAGTAGGAGTGCCCATAAATTGGGAAGGCGAGTTACAGAAGAAGTTGATAATTCAAGAAAGATTATTCAAAAATTTATAAATGCTAAAAAATCAAATGAGATAATATTTACAAAAAATACAACAGAAGGAATTAATCTTATTGCTAATTCTTTAGATTTAAAAGAAGGTGATACAGTTCTAACTAGCGATAAAGAACATAATAGTGGATCAATCCCATTCCAATTGTTGAAAAGAAAAGGAATTAATCATAAAAAATTTAGATTTGGGGATTTGGATGATTTTCAGAATAAGCTTGATTCTAATGTTAAATTAGTTTCAACAGTTCATATTTCAAATCTAGACGGTACAAGCAACCCAATTAAAGATATTATAAAACGTGCACATGAGAATAAAAGTTTAGTTTTAATCGATGGAGCTCAATCTGTTGCACATAAAGAAATCAATGTCAAAAGATTAGATGCAGATTTTTTGGCTTTTTCTGGACACAAAATGCTCGGTTCTAGTGGTACTGGAGTTTTATATGGTAAATCTCATTTATTAGAAGGATTAAATCCTTTCATTGTTGGTGGAGATACTGTAAAAAATAGTACTTATAATAGTTATGAAATTGAAGATATTCCTAAAAGATTTGAAGCAGGATTACAAAATTATGCTGGCAATATTGGTTTTGGAGAGGCTGTGAAATATTTATCAAAGATTGGGATAAGAAATATTAAAAATCATACAATAAAATTAAACAAAATAATAAGTGAAGAGTTTTATGATTTAGGTATAGAAATCTTAGGTAATAAAAACCCTGAAAAAAGAAGTGGAATAATTAGTTTTAACATTAAAGGAATTGATCATCATGAGATTTCAGGAGTTTTAAACGAAAGCTCAAATATTATGGTAAGGTCTGGAATGCATTGTGTTCATTCATGGTTTAATGCCCATAAAATAAATGGTTCTGTAAGAATATCATTATATTTATATAATACAGAAGAGGAGTCTGAAATTCTTATCAATGAAATTAAGAAGATTAAGAGATTCGTATAAAGATTTTTACTACCATATCTTCTGAAAGTCCTCAATAACTCTAGCTCCTGAGTAGTTTAGGTACATATCTGTGGTAATCAAGCTACTATGCCCTAGGATCGCCTGCAAAGCCCTAATGTTGCCTCCTTTGTGGAGATATACAACTGCAAATGTGTGCCTTAATACATGGGGGCTTACAGGTTTCATTATCCTAGCTCTATCTGCTACAACTTTCACATACTTCTGTATTGTTCTCATGGCTAAAGGAATTGTAGATTGGTGAGAGAAGCATTGTGTTAGATAGAATCTCACAATATTACTCATAGGAACAACCCTTCTCTTTCCACCCTTGCCTATTAAAGTCATACAATTCCTCTGCCATGAGATATTTTCTTCTCTAAGGTTTGCAAATTCACTTACTCTTAATCCTGTTTCAAGTAAAACATTAACAACTAGTTCTTCCTCAAAAGTCTTACATGACTTTTTCATTGTTTGAATTTCATAATCTTCTAGAGGTTCTCTTTTGTATGTTTTTACCATACTTACTTAGAGTTTATGATGTTTAATAACCGCACTTCATAATTTGGTATTGTTAGGTATTACCTTCTCCGAGTTTTCTCTATTAATCATTGTAATCTTTAGGTTTACATGTTAAACAAAATCTACTGCATGGACAATCTGAAATATCTTAAGAAAGTAAAAGATGATTCTGTTGATCTTGTGGTAATTGATCCTCCTTATAATGTCAGCCAAAAGAATAATATTAATTGCAAGAAAATAAAGGTTGTAAAGAATTTTGGTTCTTGGGATTATGGCTTTGACCCAGTTCCTGTTTTGAAGGAATTGAAGAGGGTTTTGAAACCTAATGGACAAATTTACATATTCTGTGCTACTAAACAAATTCCAATTTATATGAAAATACTTGAAGAGGAGTGGTTTTTTAGGAATTTATTAGTTTGGTATAAGACAAATCCTGCTCCTAGGTTATCGAAGACTAATTATGTCTTTGCTAATGAGTACATTCTTTATGCAATTAACGAGAAAGTTAAACCTTCCTCAGCAACATTTAACTTTTTGGGGCAGGTTCAAATGCATAATACAATTATTACCTCTGCTCTACAGGGGAAAGAAAGATTGAAGAAAGATGGCAAGGCTTTGCATCCGACTCAGAAGCCATTGTCAGTGTTGAAGAAGTTGATCTCTGTATCAAGTAATGAAGGCGATGTTGTTCTTGATGTGTTTATGGGTGTTGGTTCAACTGCTGTTGCTTGTAAGGAACTAGGTAGAAATTTTATGGGATGTGAGAGTGATATCCAATATTATCATTCAGGAATAGAAAGATTATCAAAGAATTAACTATCTATTCATAATCTCAAAATTTGTTGGATTATCTAAGAACCAATGTTGAGTTTTTTTATTAAGTAAACCTCTAACTTTAATTTTATATCCTTCTCGGTATGCATTACATGCATTTCTATGGTCTTCATCATTAAGATACAAGTAAACTTTTCTTTTTAATGCTGGAACATCTATCGTGATTAGTTTTCTTTCAGTATTTTGATCTACTTTTTGTCTTTGCAACTTTTTAATGATGCCCATAATTGTAATAGTTTCTTCTTCAGGTATTTTCTTCAAATAATTTGCCATTTTATTAAACTTTTTAAAATACTGACTTGACTTTATCTCAGCTTCAATAGGCAATTCTTGATCCGATAATTCTGTGCTATCCCATTTCACTAAAAAATTAACATTAAATCCATTTTCATCTTTAAGTAAATTAGCTATTGCTTCACAAACATTCTTATTTAATTTCTTATTATAATCATTTCTAAATACATTTTCATCTTCAACTTCTAATTCTTCAACTTCCTTAATTCCTTGAATTAATCTTGCAACAGTTTTACGCCCAAGATCATTTAAATAACCATTATCATCATCAATTTCGATAAGATATGTTCTTCCTAAGGGTACTTTTATTGAAATTACAAAACTACCTGCTTCTGTTTGAGCAAATTCGCAGTTTTCAACTAATTCTTTTGCGTCGTTAAATGGTTTTCTATATTGACTTTTTTCTTGAATTTCTGAACAAGCCCCAAATGTAATCATTTTTTTAACATTATTCATAACTCCTATAAAATCATTAAGTGGTATTGTACCACCTTTTGTGTTATTTGCCACAAATCTAATCTTCATAAGGTCATAACCTTTATTTTTTATTTCTTCTTGAATATCTTGTGGATTTCTATTTTCCAATACTGCTAAGGCTTCAATCAAATCCTTAATTCTAGAAGAATAGTCTATAAGATCTTCAGTGTTAGGGATTAGTAAATTTATTTGTTCTTCAAATTGTTTATTTATTTTTATAAATTTATCTTGAGAAGAGATAAAATTCCAGTCATGTTTACTTAAATAGTTTTTTATGTTATCAAGTTTTAATTTAAAGGTCATTAATCTCACCTCCATTTTTAACTTGAGCTATAAGATTATTCAATTGATCTATATTAAATATATTTTCTGTAGGTATTTCTAATGTGGTACTACTATCTTCATTATCTTTTCTCTCTTTTCCCTTTAGACATATCCAATATGCACATTTCTTAACCATCAAAGAATTGACATCTTGAGTTAACCATGAATCCCTATCTTCAGGCAACATCAATACTACAAGTATCCTCTGAGTCCCAGCATTTGGATCTCTAAGATCATTAAAATTTTTATTACGCAAACTATATTTAATGTGTGATTTTGTTAAAGTGCATCGTGTACTCGCCTTTACTTGTATATCTATATTATATCCTGAGGGGCAATACTTTCCTGAATCTCTTCTAATAATATCTTTTACAGTGATATCAAAACCATAATCTTTTGAATCCTCTCCATAAATATATCCTGCCATTCCACAAACTGCTTGAATATATGCTATGCTTAAAGCTTCTTTGATATCATTATCTTGTAACAAATTTCTTACCTCAAATTCATTTTATTTAATTTGTTATTTCTTTTAATTTATCCACAATCCATACCATACTTTCTGTATCTAAACAGCAGTATTTTAATAGGTTTGCTCTTATTTCTTCCTTATTATCAAGTTTAGGTTTAATATGACTATAAAAATAAAGCATACTTGCATCTCCACCATTGCTTATTTCTAGTTCAGAATAACCTTTTTTTCCTGTAATTGCAGGAAGAACTTTTTTAATGGAATATGAACCTTTTTGTGATGGATTGTAATAATAAAATGCTCTAAATGGATCAGCCAAATCAACAATACGATTTATTGCTTGTTCAAGCCAGTCTTTATGTTCTGGGAAATCTTCAGCCAATTTTTTCATAACATTAATCTCAAATGATTTGTTAAATACTATTATGTCTCCTTTTCCATCTAAATCATTTTTCATTTGTTCAAGTAAAGCAGGTCTAGGATCTCCTTCTTCTGAAAGGAATTCTTTATGTTCTACTTTGCCATCTTCATGTTGGATGTGTAAACTGTATTGAAAAGGTATCTTTTGATATGGTCTTGAATTGTCAAACAAAGGAACTGCAGTATCCAATGTTTCAAAGTCAAAGTTATACAATGGATAATTTAGTGATTTGAGAAAGTGTTTGATATGTTCTTTAGATATCATAACTTTGTTTTCATCAACTGCTTCTTTTATTATTTGGTCTTTAACTGTAAGTTTTGTTCCTTCTGGGATGTCTTTTATGGCTTTTATTCCATTTTCCATTAATTTCCAATACACTCTCCAGTTAGTTAGTTGTAATACATTATTTTCTGGTAAGGTTGACCAGCATTGTTCTTTTAATGCACATGGATATGGTTTATTACATTTCATTGAAATATGCATATCTGGGGCTGTTTCTTGGTTAATTATTCTTAGAAATGTTTTGGCATTGGTTTCTATATTATTAATTAAATCTACCTTTTCAGTAACTTCTTCCATCAAAATTAGTTCTTCAGGCTTGATTTCTCCTTTTTTCACATATTCTTTGTTTAAGTATATTACAAAACATTTATTTATCTTCAATCCTATTTTTTCACAGACATATTTTTGAAAAGCTAAATCAGGAATATGTTGTTCTTTGACTTTTGTAGTGGATTTGATTTCATATAAATCCCAACCATTTTTAGAAGGTTTAATCAAATCTGCTCTAATAAATAGATTATCAACCATAAATCCAGCTTCAAATATTGTTTTATTTTGCTCTACTGCTTCTTTAGTCTTTTCAAGATTTTCTTTAAATTCTAAACCATTTAAATCGATAGATTCAGGAAAGAGTTTCTTAACATATTCTTCAAAATCATGACCTTGTGAGAATTTATGTTCATCAAAAAGAGTAATCTCTGGAAGTTGTTTTCTATCTGCAAACCATAATAATCTGAGACATTGCAATCCATTCATGTATTTTGATTTAGTTAGTTGAGTCATTTTAATTAATAATCATTTAAAATAATGTGAGCCCCTATAAAAAGATTGCCTCTTTGTTTAAAAAATCTTACTATTAGTAATATACTTCAAATATAATAGTAAAATTTATAAATCCTGAATCTTTAGGGATTAAGATAATGCCAAGAATTAAGCTGGAGGGTTACTTTTGTACAAGGTGCGGTCATAAGTGGGTTCCTAGAGATAATAATGAAAAACCAACAGTTTGCCCTAAATGCAAAAGTCCGTATTGGGATAAGCCTAGAAAAAATGAAAAAAGTCTTTAGAACTATAGACCTATTCGCAGGAGTAGGGGGTGTTAGATTAGGATTTGAAAGAGCTGGTTTTAAAACTGTTTTTGCCAATGATTTTGACAAGACCTGTAAACAAATTTATAATATTAATTTTAAAGAGCCCAAACTTATTATTGAAGATATCTGGAAGGTTGAAATATCAAAACTTCCTAAATTTGATATCCTTTTAGGAGGATTTCCCTGCCAAGCATTCAGCATTGCAGGGTATAAAAAAGGCTTCAAAGATGAAAAGAATGGGGGAAATTTATTTTTTAGAATTGCTGAAATATTAGAGGAGAGAAAGCCTGAGGCAATCCTTCTTGAAAATGTTAAAAACCTAAAAACACATGATAAAGGGAAAACTTTCAAAATTATTAAAGCGACATTAAAAAAATTAGGATATCATATTAAAACAGAAGTGTTAAACAGTATGACTCACGGCAATGTGCCTCAGAATAGAGAACGAATTTTTATTGCAGGATTTCTCGATAAAAATAAAGCAGACTGTTTCAGATTTCCAGAGGAGATTCCCTTAACTATATCGTTTAGAGAATTGGTGGCAGAAAGAGCAGATAATAAATATTATTACAATGATAAGCCTCTATACAAAAGAATTAAAGATGACATAAATTCAGAACATACTGTTTACCAATGGAGAAGGAAATATGTAAGAGCAAATAAAAAAGGAGTCTGTCCTACACTTACAGCAAATATGGGAAGAGGAGGGCATAATGTCCCAATTATAAAAAATAGTAAGGGGATAAGAAAGCTGACTCCTAAAGAATGTTTTCTTATTCAAGGATTCCCTAAAAACTTTAAACTTCCCGAAGATCTATCTGACAGTAATTTATATCATCAAGCAGGAAATAGTGTGACTGTTCCTGTAATTGAAAGAATCGCTTTTAATATGAGAAATGTTCTGCTTGGAAAAGTCAAACCAAGAAAAGACATTTTAACATCATACATAGATAATTAAATTTGTTTTCTTATTTTCTCTATATATTGCTTTGGACTCTCAATTATTACATTATTTAGATTCCTTTGTGCGATCCAGATATTGTTTCTTTTTAAAGAAGGGTTCATTCCCACAGTAATAAACCAGCATTCATACACTTTGCCTTTTTCCAGATCAAAAGTACCAAGCACCTTATTTTTAATGACAGCATTATTTTTTGCATGAATATACAATCTTTGAGAAGATAATTTCCCATTTTTATAATTTTTCTTTAGATAAACATCAATATCTCCTTTATAATCAAAAGAACCAAACTCCTTTGGTTTAGGCAGATTATTACTCATTATTACAGGAAATTTTCCTGATTTAAGAGATAGTTTTTCAAAAGGATTATCATCAGATAATATTTTTTTAGTTGTCATACCACTTGCTTCTTTTATTAGTTCTGTTTCATAGAGATATGAACCTTGATTAAACGGAACTCCATGTTTTTGTAGATCATTTCCTGTGATAATGTATTGGACTTTAACAATTAAATCTCCGACTTCACAGAATTTTTTTAATAAGTCTAAATCTATTTTTGATTTTAGATAAACACCCAATGGATCAATATCACCCTCTTTGTTTTTTGTCAATAAAGTTGCATAAATGAGTATAACTTTTTCAGTTTTGTTGTCTACAAGTCTATCAGAAAGAATAGTATTAAATTGTTCTGCAGTCAAACCAATCCATCTGTCAGCCTCAGAAATATTTTTTATTTCGACATATAGATTAGGTTCCCTTAAATTATTATTCTCAACAATTTTGACAATATCTGGATCGGATATATTGTCTTTGCTTAATTCATGAATATCAAAATCTAAAATGCATTTTTTCTTGGTTTCCTTTTCAATAATCTTTGCTACTCCAATCTCAATTAATTTTCCTATAACAAAGCTGTCAAATATTCCTCCAAGCCCTCTATATTGACCTGTAGTTCTATTTGCAGCCATCTTAGTTTTATCTAAATGATATTCAACTGCAAATTTAAAACATTTGTCTAAATCTTCTTCTTTTATTTTGTATTCCATCTTAATCTGCTTTTTTTACTATTTTATTAACAACCTTAACCAAATCTGCTTTTATTTGGTGCTCCCACAATGTTAATATTTTAAAACCTGATTGTTTAAGTATTTTTTTGTTTCTAGCGTCTCTTTTCACATTCTTTTCTAATTTGGGAAGCCAGTATTCCTTCTTGCTTTTAGGTTCTTTATAGCATTTTGGACACTTATGCCAGAAACAGCCATGCAAAAAAACAACAGTATTGGTCTTTGTTAAGAGAAGGTCTGGGTTTCCATGAATAGAAGGATGCATCTTATGTTTGATTTTTCTTCCTTTTAAATAATTATGAATCTTTTTCTCTTGAGCAGTCCACTTGCTTCTAATTCTAGACATACATTTTGATCTTTGCTCTTTTGTCAAATTATCAGACATTTACTATATATAATAATCTTCTATTTAAAGTTTTTTCCCCAGTATTACCTTCTCCGAGCTCCTTTCTTTACATATCGCACCCTTAAGGTTGATAGGGTGAATGGGATGCAATGTATGATATGTGAAAAGGAACTCAAAACCAAAGAAGCAGTAATGTGTAAGACCTGCTTAGATTTCTTTGAATGGAAATACAAGAGCTTTGAGAATTTCCAAACTTCCCGTAATAAAGCCCTTAAATCTAATGGAGGTAAAGGAAAATGACTGAGGGAACATTGTTTGAGATATTTATTGCTTTGCTCTTTGTTGATTTAATACTAGCTCTTGCTGTGATCATTAAATTGAAACTCAAGAAACCAAACAAGTTAAAGAAAGCACAGCAGAAGCTCTTGATTTCAGTTTCTGAGCTAAACAATGAGAAAGAAATGCTCATCAAAGAGATTGATGAACTAGAAGAGCAGATTGACACAAAAAACCTAGCATTCAAAAAACTGTTTGGGGGTGAAACACAATGAAAATACTGCCTTTGCTGTTTTTGATGCTGTTGACAATAACTCTAGCAACACCACTTGTACTAGCGACAATTGACTTTGATCAAGGTCTTACTCAAGATGAGGAAGACATGATTGATGAGATTTTAGCTCCAGTAATGAAAGTCTACAACTTCATAAAATATGCAGCTACTGTTGCTGGAGTATTGATGCTGGTCTTTGCAGGAATAACCTTTGTCACAGCAGGAGGAGACACAGGACAAAAAGAGAAAGCCAAAAACATGGCTGTGGGTGTAGTCATTGGATTAATCATAATCTGGGTCGCACCTTTAGTAGTGGAGTTTATCTTCACATGAAAAAAACAATTTTTATTTTAGTGACAGCAGTTTTACTGCTGTCCAATTTTGTTTATGCTTTTGATTGTAGTTTAACCTATGATGAAGACTACTGTAATGAAATCCTAGAATCCGAATTAAATGAAACTGAAAAAGATTTGTTATTCTCTACTTTGCTCTATCAAGATAGTACTTTCCCTGATCATGAATTTATTGAAGATTATAATCTTAATTTTTATGTAGACTCTCCTCCAGATAATACAACATACAGTTCAACACAAATAAAGAATGCTTGGCTCTCTTTCTTAGCAGTATTTCCAGCTGTATATGAAAATAACACCTTGTATGTTTTTGAAGAATTGAAAGCATTAAGTGAATACAACTATGATGTCCAAATACCAACAGAAACAAAACCAAATGACTGCAAAACTGAATATACTTTAGTTAATGATCAAGCTCAATTGAATTATTATCTTAATGGCAATTACAAAGAGGATGATAAACTTGCTTTGTTGTACATTGATCAAGATGGCACTTTAACAGCAGAATTAGAAATAAACACAAATGTTGAGGTTGACCATTATGAATGGTATTACTACTGCTGTGCTTGGGGTAAAAAAGGACAATGTACTAAATATTGTAAGAAATGTAAATATGCTTACACTGATTATGAATATGATAATTTAATAATTTCTGAGGACAAAGAGATAGAACTCTATACAGAAGAACCAACAGCAGATTTAATAGTAGTAAATCAATACCAAAATACAACTAAAGGGATATTTACAGCTGAGAATTATAGTTTTTTCAGATTAAGCTTTGAAGATTCATACTTAACTAAACAAAACTACTATTATGACTTAGTATTTGAAAAGAAACCTTATCACTTTGCATATCTTAGAGCTGTTCCTTATGAAGATACAAAAATAAAAAACATTTTTGTAAACAATGATACATTCTTTGTAAAGAATACAAACAACTGTTCATTAACTGCTTACAATCACTTTTATAACTTCACCTCTGGTTGTGATCTAATTTTATATCAGGAAAATATAGAAGAATTAAGCATAGAAACAGATGATATTGACTTAAGTATATTACTTTATGTTTTAGTATTTTTAGGAGTTATTTACATAATTTATAGGTTATTAAAATCACAATACAAAAAGATAATACTGCCCATATTATTTATTATCTTATTCATACCTTTTGTATCAGCAGATGATTCAGAAGAATGTGGAATAACTAATTTAGCTTCATGTCTGCCAGAGGCAATATATGAATACTTTTTGTATTTGATTAACTTGCCTGTTTTACCTTTCCTTGCAGGAATTGAAGCAATGTTAACAGCAGATATTGCAATTGATTTATTTTTTGGAGTATGGAATGTGATAAGATACCTCTTAAGTTTCTTTTATGTATTCTTATTGATCTATGTAGGATATGTTTTCATTACCTCGAACTCTAACCCAATAAAAAGAGCTCATGCTAAGGATATGTTAAAGAATATTTTTTTAATGTTAATATTAATACAAGGATCATTTTATATCTATGGCTTGGCTTTGGATATTAATGCGGTATTAACTGATGCAATATTATCAATGATTGATCCTACCTTCTTTTTGATTACAGTTGACAATGTAGCTAACGTAGCACTGGAAGGAGTTTATTTATCCACTTATTGTTTTACTTTATTTATTACATTACTGATGTTGGTATTTAGATATGTTGTTGTTTGTTTGGGTGTGATAATTTTCCCTATTGGAATATTTTGCTATTTTATCCCTCCCTTGAAAGGTTATGGCAAGTTTATCATCAATGTTTTAGCTATTTTTATCTTCATTACATTTTTGGATTTGTTGATTGTGTTATGTTGCTCAATGATAGTTGAGCTTCCTTTATTTGAGAATATCAAGATTTTAATAATGATAAATTGCTTTTCAATGATAATTTACTCAATGTGGCTTGCAATAAGATTTGCAATGAGAATGTCCACTAACACTTCATTGAAAGACGATTTGAATCAAGCTGTGAAATATATAGCTATGGTTGCTGTTTAACTTTCTTAAGAATCTTTAGAAACAATATGCCCATAATTTATTGTTGATTAAGTTGTATTAAAAATGAGTGGGATATCTTTGTCTCAATCTTTCTCTAGTTACTGCCATATTTTCTCTATATCTTGCATTAGCTTCACTAATTTGAGAATCTTGAATACCATTTAGTCTTGCATCACACCTATCAATACCATCACCACCCAAATCAATAACTTCTATGGGTCTTTGAACAGTTAACTCTAATGGATTAGCTCTAGAAATGTCAGTAATAACAAATTCAAATACATGGGAAGTTTCATCATAAGAAAATGATGAATATCTCCCTTCTGGTGCATCTGTAATTGTTAAAGTTGCATCATATCCCTTTCTATGTACAAAACCAACATTTCTAATTCTTTCTAAAGTTTCATCATCAAAAACAGCACTAAATGTCCATTTAGGTCTATACTCCCATTCTTGAGTTTTTCTCCATTTCTCATTAAACGCTCTTAACTCATCAATCTGAGTTTGGGTTTCAGAATCTCCAGAACAATTCTGAGGCCAAGCTTCTAAGATTTCAGGATGTGTAACAGTGATCCTTTTGAAAAGAGCTCCGTAAGTATTAGCTCCATTTAAACTTTGATTCAAAACAGTATTTAAGAAATATCTATCACCTATATCCGCAGAAGTCATTTCATCTTCATTCATTAATTCAGCTGCAAATTCATAAGCTTCTGTGTAAGCTCTGACAAAGGCTGGTAAATCTTTATCTGATAATGCCTTATCCATAGCCTCATAAGCTAAATCAAATTGTTCATGAATATTAGAAGAAGCTTCTCTACTTTTCAAGAGTTCATCAACAGACATTTTGGTATTGTCTGCACTATCATCATCACCTTTATTACAAGCAACTCCCCCCCCCATTATCAGTAGGGTGGTTAATAATGCTAAATCATGATATCTTCTCATAATCTATTTAGAATTGGCCTTAGCTTATATATTTTATTATTTTGAAGTCTTCTCTTTATATTCCTGGAAAGAACCCAGTTCCTTCATATCTCTCATGAAGTTTATCCCTAGAAGTATGTAAACAAGAATCATATTGGGAATTAGCAGAGTCAATTTGTGATTCTTGAACTCCATTTAATCTTGCATCACATCTATCAATACCATCACCACCCAGATCAAGAACATCACATTCTCTAGTTACTGAGGTAGCTATTCCATTATTTTGAGTAGTAAATAAGCTAAATCTAATGAAAGATGCATCTTCATACCAATCTATTCTTGTAAAAGTTCCAGGAGTTAAGTATCTTGAACTATCATTCATGGAAGCTCCATGAGGAAGATTTGCATTTCTTGTTAACTCTAAAGTTCCATCATCATGTATGGTCATCCACTCCCACATATCAATCTGAATACCTTCATCTCTTCTTTTATTATTAACAAATCCCACCATATCACCAATCATTGATTTAGCATCAGAATATTCATCACCACAATCACTTGGCCAATCTCTCAACATTTCAGGATTTGCCATAATTTGTGCAAAAATCTGGCCATAAGTACCTCTACTGGTGTCATAAAAAGTCTCATGCCAAGCAGCATCAGTTACTAAGCCCATTTCTCCAATCTCTTCCATAAATTCACGAGTATCTCTATATGCGTCGACAAAAGCAGGTAAGTCTTTTTGAGCTAAAGCATCATCCATTTCTTTGTAGTGTTCATTTCTTTTTTCAAAATACTCTTTTTGCATCTCAGCCAATTCCTCTATAATTTGAGTTCCCACTACTTCAGTTATTCTAGTATTTCTACTTGAAACAGTTACCCTATCTTCTAATTCTTCAGATAAGGGATCTTTAGGATCTTCACAACCAGCTAGAAGACTAATTAAAGGAACTGTTGCTAACATTGTCCAAAGTCGATTATAAGTCATAAATCTCATGACAGTCTATATTGTTTATATATTTTACCAATCTAAATCACCCAATTTATAAACTAATTGCCCTGAAAGTTCACAATCAGTGAATTTAATCTATAAAACCAACTTATTTGGAAATTCATAAACACAAAAGTATTACCTTCTCCGACATCTGCTTTTATATCATCAGAGCCCTGATATTTATATGAGCTATGACATTCCACCACCATTACAACACAAGGAAAAGATAATGTTTGGGCTAACTTTCCCTCAACTAGGCTATGCTTTCTTGGCTTTCATAATAATATTTGTAATTATATTCAAGATTAACCTACCAATTGCAGTAAGTGGAACTATTTCTTTATTTGTCGTATCCATTGCTTCATTCTTCATGTTCTTTGATGGGAGAAAAAGATTAGTTTCTTGGTATAACTACTTAAGAAATCCAAAAGTTGAAGTTTTGAGCGATCAATTAAAAAAAATAGTTGACATAAAAAAGATAGAAAACAATTCAATTCAGAAATCAAAATCTAAATTAGCAATATTAGAAGTTATTCCAATGAATTTCATGCTAAAGACAGAAGAGGAAAAAGAATCCATCATAATAACCTTCCAGAAATTCCTTAATTCTCTAGATTTTCCAATACAAATACATATCTCAAGCAATCCAATCAGCTTAAGTGGACATTTAAAATACACAAATAATCAAGTACAGAAGAAGATAAAAGAGAAAAAAGATAAATCTTTAAACAAATTAATTGACTCATACTGTAATTTTGTAAACTCTTCTATAAAAGATAACAGCATTCAAAACAGAAACTTTTACATAATAATCCAAGAGAAAGATAACTTAGACATGCAGGTAGAAGTATGTAAAGATAAATTAACCTCTTTAGGTGTAAAAGTTAGAAGATTAGAAACTCCAGATATCATAAACATGCTTCATCAGCAGATAGCAAACAATAAAGACAAGGAGTTTAATAAAGAAGAGATAAAAGATTTGGCACATTTCATGTTTGCTCCAGATAAAGTTAATTTCTTGGCAGATCATTTCAAAGTAGATGATAAATTTTGCAAGATAATAGCTGTAACTGGATACCCACATAGTGTAGAAATGGGCTTTATGGATAAGATAATCTCTTCTGGTGATAAGTATGATATTAGTTTACATATTGAACCATTCCCAATAGAAACAACAATGGTTGATTTAAATAGAGATTTACAAAAACAACAATCAGACATATATGCTGATTCAAAAAAAGGCATTCTTAACCAATCATTAGAGATAAAGTTCAAGTCAACAAAGAGAGTTCTTGAAGATTTGCAGAAAGGCAAGCAAAAACTGTTCAATATTTCTTTATACATCATGTGTAAAGGAGACTCTAAAGAAGATATTGATTTACTAGGAAAGAAAATAAAAGCAGATTTAGATGGCTTAATGATACAAAATGCTATTCCAAAATATCAAATGATGGAATCTTACACAAGCACACTGCCTTTAGCAAATAATGTTTTAGATATTAAAAGAAATATACATACAGAAGGACTTGGAGCATTTTTTCCATTCTCTTCTCCATTCTTAGACATTGACAATGATGGTATAATGCTTGGTTTAAACAAAAACAAAATACCATTAATAAAAAACATTTTCAACTTAGCCAATGCAAATGGAATTATACTGGCAACATCAGGCTCTGGTAAAAGTTATTTTACTAAACTTTTGCTCTCAAGACAATATATGAACGGCTGTGATGTTATTATCATTGATCCTCAAGGAGAATACTTAGCAATAACAGAGCATTACAAAGGAGAATCTATTACAATCTCTAAAGATTCAAAGACAATCATTAATCCATTAGATTTAATGGGGCATGAATATTTAGAAAAAAGATTGTCATTAATGGATTTATTCCCTATAATGTTTGGGGATATTAATGAATTGCAAAAATCTATACTAGATAGAGCAATAGACATGACTTACAGTAACAGAGGAATTACTAGGGATGATTATGAATCACATGTTCCACCTACAATGGGTGAATTATATAATATGTTAAGAAAATTAGAAAAAGATGCAGTCCAGCAGGAAAAAGTAACATACAGGGCTTTGATAAACAGAATTCACATGTATACAAAAGATGGTGTGTTTGGTTTCTTAGACAGACAAACAGAGATTAATTTTGATAATAATTTTGTTTGTTTTAATATAGGACATATGCCAAAACAAGTAAAGCCTGTTGTAATGTATTTAGTTTTAGATTATGTTTTCATGAGAATGAAGAATAGTAATAAAAGAAAATTATTAGTTGTTGATGAAGCTTGGTCAATGCTTCAAACAGCAGAAGAATCTTCATATATATTTGAAATTGTAAAGACTTGTAGAAAATATAACTTAGGATTATTAATGATTACCCAAGATGTTGCAGATCTTGTGGCATCTAAAGCAGGGCATGCTGTGTTGACTAACACTTCATATACCTTTTTATTAAGGCAGAAACCTGCTGTAATTCAAAACGTTTCTAAGACCTTCAATCTTAGCCAGACTGAAAAAGAGTTCATTATATCGGCTAAATTGGGCTCAGGAATACTAATTATGGAGAATGATCATCAAGAATTAGAAGTTATAGCTTCTCCTGAAGAACATAAATTAATCACTACAAATCCAGACGAAATGATTAAGATGGGTGAGAAGAAAAAGCCTAAAGATTCTGGGATAAAAAAGGAAGATGAACAAGCTAACTTAGATTTAAACAAAATAGTATTCTCTGGAGAAGGATTGACATTAGTACAAATAAATTTCTTAAATAATAATAGCTATGTTTTCAAGAAAGCTTGTGGATTACACAGTAATGTGCCAAAGAAATTTTATGTAAAGGAAAGACCACCAGAATCTATTGATCATACTCTGCTTGTTGGCTTGATTGTTGAAGAATTAAAAAAACATACTGATAAGGTTAATGTTTACCAAACAAAAAAACCAGATATAATTTTCAAAAATAAAGTTGGACAGGAGATTGTTCTAGAAATTGAAACTGGAATTGGTTTTGACAAGCACAAGAAAAGACTTGAAGAAAAGTTTTCTGAGCTGAAGAAGAAAAAAGGAAAAAGAGCTTACATTGTTTTGACAGAGTTAAAGATCAAGAATAGATACTTGAGGTTTGGTTTGCCCATACTAGGCAGAGCAGATATAGAAAGGTTTGTAATGCAACAATTTAGTGGTAAGAAGAACTCACATATAGGGCGGGATTTATGCATTACAAATGAATAATTCTAGGGGATGGAGGGGCTATATTGGCATTATTATGGATTACAGAGTGCATTACGGGATTTATATATGTTAGGGATTGTTGTAAGGCATAGTAGGACAGCTTAATTTGAAAATCCTCGTGCAGAAGTGTTGTTGAGGTAAATTGTCTTTTAAATATGGGAATAAAAAAACTTAATTTCCCAGGGATAATTTAACCGCTTCTAAAATTCCCTCTAATTGATCATCCTGAATTTCCTTCTCTGACAACGTACGAATCCTATCTCTTTTTTCTTGGGGAGGAATCACTTCTCGTTCTATTGGTGCAATTTGAATCTCCTCATCATATCCACATCTATGACGATACTTCGTGTCTAAATCTCCCCACCATCTATTATTAACAGTAATTCCTTCGTCTTTGTAGGGAGTAGATGCAGAAAGAGCAGCAAGTCTGGCCGCATAATCCTCAACTTTATTACGAAATGTTTCTTGATCATCTTTTTGAAACGATAAATGAATTGAACGACGCTCTTTATCTAATTCTAAGTATTCACTAGTATGTTCTAATTCGTAAGTTATTTTTAATTTTCCCATCTTTTAGTGGTATTGCTGGTTATTTATATATGTTTCTCCCCCCTAATTGGGGAAAAGTATTTAAATGGCATACTTTTCTATATAAAACATGATAAAAGAATCATTAAAGAGAATTGGACTAACAGAAGGAGAATGTCAAGTCTATGAAGCATTAGTACACTTAGGAACTTCAAGCACTGGCAAGATTGTAAAAAGAGCAAATATTGGGAGTTCAAAAGTTTATGAAGTGTTGCAAAGATTACACAATAAAGGATTAGTCAGTCATGTTGTAAAAAATGGTGTAAAGTATTTTGAAGCAACTCCTCCAGAAAGACTTATTGATTTTTTAGATGAAAAAAAAGAAGAGTTAACTAATGCTCAAAAAGATATTGAGAAGATCATTCCTCTTATTAAAGCTGAGGAGAAAAAAGCAGATGAAAAGAATCATACGGTAGTCTATAGTGGAATTCAAGGACCAAAGATTGTTTTGAAAGAGATTTTAGAAGCAGGAAGGAAAGGATTTCCACATTTTGGTTTTGGAACAGATACTGATCCATATGTTAAATATCTTCAACATGATCTGAACAAATATATTGAAGAATCTAAGAAGATTAAATTTACTCAAAAATTGATATTTATTAAAAGGTTTAAATCACCAAATACAGAAGCAAAAATAAGATATTTATCTAAAGAATATTTGTTTCCGGTTAGGACAATGATTTATGGAGATAAAGTTGCGATTGTTGATTTTTCAAAACCAATAACTACAATAGTGATTGAAAATAAACAGATTGCTAATTCTTATAAGAATCATTTTGATTTGTTGTGGAAAATAGCAAAGCCATAATTTTTATTCCCGTCGTTCGTTTTATTTTAGCCCCCGAAAAAATTGAAATTAACTATTTTTATGCAAACCCCATTCTCTAAATTTATCCACTGAAAATAGTTTTATTTCTATTAAACATCTTCCATCTTAAACAACTGCTTTGAATACTCTTTGTCTCTCATGAACTTGATCAAATCTTGGTGAGAACTAGCAGATCTTCCAACATCTTCCAGAACAACCATAGTTTCAGTGTTGCCTATACCTTCAATCTGTGCAATTTTAGTTACAAACCTTTTCAACTCTCTTATGTCCCTTGCCCTTACTCTCAACAAAATATCATTCTTTCCAGTTAGAGTACTTATACAAGAAATAAAAGGATACTTAGCAAACTGTTTAGCAATATCGACTTGAGTGGTTTGATTTCTTTGTACGTGTTGATAGTGTGTATTTATCAAAACATAAGCAACAACATACAAACCAATTTTTTCATGATCTATCTTAGCAGAGTAACGTTTAATCACACCTTTCTTTTCCATTCTTTTGATCCTGTTCATTACAGTCATGGTAGGAATATTAGTTATTTTAGAAATATCTCGATGTGACATTCTAGCATTGTCTATCAACACTTCCAATATTTTGAAGTCCTTTTCATCTGGCATTATATTCTCCTCACAAATGCTCTTCTTCCATCTGAAGTTACATGTAGATTAATATGGGCATTTTCTCCTCTATCAAGTTGTTTATCAAAAATTTCGTCATCATCTGGAGTGAGTACATCATCACCATCATGAATTATTGACACTTGAGGTTTAAACACCTTTGACCTTTGCAAATGTCCAATAGTTAAATCAGATAATAATTTGTCAAAATTACCATGTCCTACCATTTGGACTTTTCTTTTTCTTGCTACAATCTCAGGAAAGATCACATTATAGTGGAAATCGTATGAACCATCCTCTCCCATAGTATCAAATTCCCATTCCCCTAAATAACAAACAGTGATTTTACAGTCAATTCCTTCAGGAGGGGTTGCTCCTCTAACAAAAGGAACTTCAAATTCACCTTTTTCAGGGTCTCTATCTAAATTAAATTCTGAAGGAGAAAAGTCTCTTGTTCTATGGTATTGTAAAAAATAATTTTTATCACCAGCAGTTATAAATTCCATAATTGGACAATGATTAGGGTCAAAATTATCTAAATTTCTGATTTGTTCATAAAAATCAACAAGTTGTTGTAATCCATTTCTTTGTTGTTCAGGAAGATATCCAAACATAAGTGTAACATGAGCATTTTCTATTGTAACATAACTTCTAACTCTGCCAAATTTTTGTTCATCGTTAGTCATTACATGGTATTTTCCTTTTATTGAAGAATCGGCAACAACAGCTCTACCAAACCCTTTTAATCTTTCCCAAATTGAGAAACGAGTTTCTTGTTTAAATGATTCCTTATCTATGTCTAGAAGATCACAATATTGTTCAAAATGTGGTGAGTCTTTAGTTTCTTCATACTGAAAGTATCTACCTTTTATCTCTTCAGCATCTGTTGATCCTCGATATCTTTTTTGTGAGAGTTTTGGACTATCTAATAAACCAGAAACACCATCATACTCTTGTGTATGTTCTGATCTTAATAATATTGCTCTATGAGATCTTCTAGCCTCAGCTAAACTATCAAACCTTCTCGTAACAAGTATTCCATTCTGTTCTACATAATCAGCAATTGTTCTTTTCGGTTGTCCATTCAACCTACTAGGATCTGCAGTATAATAATCGCCCATGGTACTATTCGAGAATGAAGAACTAATATAAAAAGATTATGCTTTTATTTTAAAGAAATGTACCAAAATAACCCCTTAATCTGATACAAACTTATCAAATTGTACAAATATTTGACCAACAGTTATTAATAGTTGTATACCATTATTACCTTTAAAAGAGGGGCTAAAAAGAAGGTGAGACTATAACACTCCTTGCATCAAAAAATGCAAGGAAAGAGGTACACCAAAAATGAAAAAACTAAGTTTTATGCCCCACCTAAACAATTCTGAACTGGGAACAACTGCTAAAATAAACAGTCATAAATCGAGTGAACATTTATATATTATGAGAACTATTCTTATTATAGGAAAGGTGGAGAATATGACAAAAAACAACTTAAATCAATTCTTGAAATGTATGGTTAGATTGAAGAATGATGTCCTGAGATGTTTAACTCCATTAAAACGGTACACAGTAAGGGTAGACATCATCTAAAAGCAATAACTAACCAAAATATATTTTATCTTTTTTTAGCATAATAAATTCGAGGGGGTAATTGAAATGCTAGTTCCAACCCAGTTGGTCACCAAAAAAATCATATCTGTTAATGGAAAAGTCTTTTACAATGATAGAAGACGGAGAATAGACCTAAAGAGACCTATAAGAGATATGTTTGAAGGAGAGGGTATGGAAATTTTTTATAAGATGGAAATATGTTTGGGTAATAAAAGAACAATTGAAAGAATTAAGGAATTAGCAGACAAAAATGTCACGCCAATAATAATGTATTTTATGGTGAAAAAATGAATAAATGCCTAGAATGTGGAAGCAAAGATCAACACCAAGTACATACATCTGGGGAACTGGTCTGTAAAAAATGTGGGCTTGTTCTAGATGACATGCCGTTTGAAACTAACCCTTATGTTAGTGATGCAGAGAAAAGAACAGCAGATATCCCTTATTTAGCTAGAGCTGGAACTCAGAAGATGAATGGAAAATTCATAAAAGACAGCTGGTTGATGTCGACAAGGGAAAAGAACATGAGAATTGCTAGACGCAGATTAGGGATAATGAGTTCAAAACTTGATCTATGCAATAAGGTAAAGAAAGAAGCTTATTTCCTTTTCAAGCTTGCAGTAGATAGAGAACTAAATGTTGGAAGGGACAATTTAAGTATTTTATATGCTTGTGTTTATGCAGCATGTAAAATTCATCAAATTCCAAAGACTCCGTCCGAGATAATCTCATATTCAAGCCTTTCAAGAACTAAATTGTTAAGAGCTTATAGCTTGATTAAGAAAGGTTTAGGGCTTAAAATTGGGATAACTAATATGGATGATTTTATCCCAAGATTCAGCTCAAGATTAGGGCTAAAACAAACAACAATAACAAAAGTTTATGAGATCATCAATAAATTAGAAGGAAGCCATGTCATTGCAGGAAAACATCCAAAGACCATTGTAGCTTCAGCTATTTATCTGGCTACAATCATTAAAAAGGATACAAGAACCCAGAGAGAAATAACTAATGCTACTGGAGTAATAGAAGTTACAATAAGAAAAAGAAGTAAAGAGATTGCTGAAGAGTTGGGGGTAGAGGTTTGATTTTATTAATTTTAATTCCGGTGCTTCTTTCATACTTTCATTAATGGTAATTAAATGATAGAAACACAAGAGTTATAAATAATTTACTTAACATTTTTAGAAATGGAAATATTTACACTTGTAATTTTAGTAATTGCAATCTCCTTGGGATTTTTTTTAAGTTCCATGATGGGATTTGCTGCTGCTTTGATAGCTCTTCCTCTCTTATTATATGTTCAAAATATACAAGAAGCAGTAGCATTGATTTCTGTTTTTGTATTTATTTTTAGTATTATCAAAATTTATCAACTTGGAGCAATTATGGACAAAAAAGTTATTGCTCAAATGCTTATTGGAATAATTGGTGGTCTTTTAATTGGTATTTATCTATTAAAATATGGTAATCCTCTCCTACTGAAAAAACTACTTGGTGTTTTTGTCTTACTTTATGTTGGATATTCATCTATAAAACAAACTCAAATTAAAATATTTAAAAAATTAGGGATCTTGTTTGGTTTTATAGGGGGAATTTTTTCAGGAATGTTTGCTACAGGTGGACCTTTATATGTAACTTATTTACATAACAAATTGAAAAATGTAGAGGTATTTAGAGCAACAGTAATTGGAACAATGGGCATATCCAATTTTATAAGAATCATATTATTAACCTATAATGGTTTATTACCCAAAGAAATTTTAATTAATTCTATCTATATATTACCTTTCTTTTTTATTGCAATATATTTAGGGCAAAAAGCTTATAATAGAACTAATGAAAAAACATTCAAAAAATTAATATTAATTATTTTGGTTATTTTAGGTATTAAATTGATAATATGGTAATTTCTTTATCATACTTTTCTTAAAAATAATCTTTTCTCTTCGGATCATCTTTCTTCATCTTCTCAAGTATGGCTGTTCTGATGTAATGAGATACTGAAAAGCAATCATTGGTCTGTTTCTTTAATTCCTTCCATAATTTATTAGGACAATTAAAGCTTCTTCTTTCAGACCTCATTGTTTCATATTCAGTCTCCATCTTGACACACCTTCTCATATATTTTATTGATTTTCTCTTCCATGGAGAAAGACATAAACAAAGCAAATCTGATGTAATCAGATTTTTTCATAAATCCAGCAGATTTAGCTTTGGCTATCAAAATCTGTTCCTGCTCTGGAGATATCTTGACAGTTACAACTTTTGTCTTTACCATATAGATTATATGGTTGCCATAATAAAAAGGGAGTTTGGTTACAAAAGAGTACACTTTTTGAGGTACATTTGCGGTAACACAAATGGTAACACAGGCATATGTCACTAAGAAATGGACACGTAGAGAAATGCCCAGATTTTCTCTATTTGCTCTGAAATGCCTGAATTTAGCCAGCTCACAGATTGTAGAAAATAAGGACAAGATTTATATAATCCAAAGACCTTAAATCCTTTATAAACAATAAAAACGAGCTCAAACGCTTGGAAAAGCCATGTGAGCCTAGTTGGTGCTGAGTCCGTGCGTAAAAAGTTTTGATGTAAGATTACGCATTAGGGCTTCTGGGTGCAGAATTCTAGGGTTTCGGGCTGTTAACCACTTAAAAGGGGTTACATACCGAAATGTTTATATATAGACATATATTACCTTTAAATATGGCAAACGGAAGTACAACTCTAAAAGATCTTGAAGCAATGATAGGATCATCAGATATGAATAGATTAGACAGAGCTGTAAAAGGCCTACCAGAATCAGAGAGAGAGGAAGTTTACAGATCTTTCCTAAAACTGGGGGGATTGGTTGAAAAAGATGGTTTAACAGGAGTTTATAATAGACTTAGATTTAACGCAGACTATAAAAGAGAGACTTCAAGAGTAAAACGAGCAGAAAACAGAGGAAAAGATGTCACACTTATAATGATGGATATTGATAATTTTAAAGATTACAATGATACTCATGGCCATCCAGCAGGAGATGAAGTATTAAGAAAAGTGGCTCAATGCTTAGATTCGTGTATAAGAGACCAAGATAGTGTTTATAGATATGGTGGAGAAGAGTTTGCAGTTCTTGCTACAGACACTACAACAGAAGAAGGATTTGCAATCGGAGAAAGATTAAGAGCAGCTGTTGAAGAGCTAAGTTTAGGTACTCTTCCAGGTGTAACAGTCAGTGTAGGAGTCTCAAACTATAAAGGTACATGCAGCGAACCAGAACAATTAGTAGAATTCGCAGATCAAGCATTATATGCAGCAAAAAATGCAGGAAGAAATAGAGTAAGAGTTTATGGCGGAAAATAATTCTTAAAAGCTAAGAACATTTACTCCTAACAACATTAGAGCTATCATAAATGCAGCCACTAACACAAACTGTAAAACCCACGCTAATATTGCTCTTATCCAACCAATATCAAACATAAATCTATACAATAACAATAATATAATAAAAGAAGCAATTCCAGAGAAGATTCTTAACTTTGCATCTAAGAAACCATTAACTAAACCCATTAATAAGTTAATAGCAACCACTTTCAACAAAGAACTCCTTCCACCTAATAACTTCACAGCAATATTCAGAGGAATAGCAGAAACAACCAAAACAACAACCCACCAAATCATCTGTGTAATATCCATAAGAATTCTAAAAACATTCAATTATAAAAATGTTTTGGAAAACAATGTTTATTTACCCAAAGAAGTCAAATAACTCCATAAACGGGATAAACCAGACTGCTTTTTCTCTTCAACTAGAACTTCTTCCCCTTCAACTAAAACAGGATCTCTCTTATAATCATCTGCTTGAACTCTTGTAATGGTTGGAATGACTTCCATTCTAGAATTATTATAATTATATTTAACCTCTACTTTAATTCCATCACCAATGTCATAAGTTCTGAATTCAAACAAATGTGGTTCATGTCCTTCATATTCAACATCAGAATCTTGATACATTTTCTCAAATCCTTGTTTAAAATTTCCTTCCCCTGTTTCTATTAACCTTTCAAGTATTTTTGCAGTAACTCCAGCATCAGTATACATTATATCTCTATGTTGAACAAAAACTAGTCCTTCAAGATCTGCAGGTTTATCTCCTATCTGATCACCAATCACAATCATATTTGAAAGAGCCTCATCATCTGAGAATCCAACAGCCTCTGCAACTTTCTTATAACTTTTCCCACCAGGAACCTCAGAAACAGTTTCTCCTCCAAAAACATGACTAAAATAATCTGTCAAACCTGTTCTTTCTAAAACAAAATTAGCATAATCTGTCGAACCTGATGTTGTAATCACATGTTCATATCCCTCGGATGATAATGAGGATAATAATTCAGTTAACCCAAATCTTAAAGAAGTAGGTTTCATCCCTTCTTCAACTTCTATGCCCATGAACTCATACTTGATTCTGCCAAAATACCCTAATGTTTCATCTAAATCCCAACAAATTACCTTCTTATCCCCCATATTTGAGGGTAATAATACTTATTTTATTAATGTTTTGGAAAAAAGAAATAAAAAAATAAATCAACCACAACTTCCAGCTGGGACACTTTCAACTTCAACATCACTCAAATCAACATCAGCACATTCTTCAGGAGCTGTATCAAATGAATTACAAAGTCCTTGCATATATCCTTCTGCTGATCTGTCTCCATTAAACTTATCACCATCAATAAACACAGTTGGTGAACCTGAAACACCAAGTGAATTTCCTAACTCCAATTCAGCAGCTAAAATATCCATTGCTTCGTTTTCTTCACAATCAGATATAACAGTTGTATCCAATCCTAAATCACTAGCAACTCCTTCCCAGCACGAATCTGCATTCTGATAATTGCATTTATCATTCATTTCTAAAACAAACTCAAACCATTCATCCATTCCCATGTGTTTTGCAACACAAAACTCTCTAATATCTTGGTTTAGTTCTTGTACTCCATGCATTGAACAGTATTTACTCTCATCATCTAAGCAATAGTCTGGTCCACCACCATTGTAATTACTATAAATTACAAAATGTGGATTAAAGTCTGCACTATTTTTCAAAGCTTGGTAAACAGGTTCAATTGCTTCTTCTGCAACATTACCATATGGGCAATAACTCATCACAAAGAAATCAATTTGTGGTCTGTTATCTCCCTTTGTAACACCAATTGATTCATAAAATGAATTCCTTGCATCTTCACTAACATAATATGAAGCACCAGTTACACTATCCCTTAACTTAAATGCATCACCAACCATCTCAAACGCTCCTCTTAAATCAGGAACACTCTGCCAGGTATCAGTGTTAACCACATTGCCATCAAAGATATAAGCAGGTAATAACGTGATACCTAAAGACTCAACTAACTCTTGTCCTTCTGCATCATTTACATCTACCTCTCTCATGTCGAGATTCTTAAAATAACCAGCACTAACAGCAACAATCTGAGTTGTATCACATGATCCGCATTCTTTATCATTCAAAACAATAAATTCAACTTCCTCATCTTCAACATAAACACATTCTGAATTCTCACATTTCCCAACTTTATCAGATTCTGCTGTACAATCTGTGTCTGCTGTACAATCTGGAATATCATCACAAGCAGGATTTGAGTCCATGTAACTACACAAAGCTCTTATCAAAGATGTTGCATCCCTTCCACCTTGGTACGGTTGTCCATTAATATACATTGTAGGACTTCCTCTTGCATTTGCTTGGTTACTTTTTGAAATAGATACTCTCAAAAGTTCTTCTCCTTCATTATCAAAACAATCCATTATCTTTTCTGCATCCATTCCATTTTCTTCTGCACAACTATCTACAGTGCCTTTTAAATCTTTCATATCTTTATTTTGACAAAAGATAAAGTCAACATATTCATCAGGATAATATTCCTTTGCACATAACTGAATTATATCTCCATCAATCTCTTGTTGTCCATGCAAACTCTGGAAAACTCCTTCTCTTTCACTTGCAATAAAATCAATATCAATCTTGACACTATCACCTAAAACCTCAATAACATCAGGTAACGAATCTTCTACTTGGACTCCATAAGGACACTGACTCATAGCATACAAATCAAACTCAACTACATCTCCTTCAACTGCAGTATCACCCATCATTCCAATGAATGCATTAGTAGAATAAATTACATACCCTAAGAATACAACACCAATTATAACTCCTATTGTCCAATAGAGAGCACTCTTTTTCAACACTATCTCTTTTTTATCCACATTAATCCCCTCCTATTTATATAAAATTATGATCCCCGCGGCCGGACTTGAACCAGCAACACGTCGGTCTACAGCCGACTGCTCTGCCAATGCTCCTTATCTTGAAACAAGATAAGTTTGAGCTACGCGGGGTATTTATATAGGGACTACTCTGCCTATATTTAAAGGTTTCTAACTATTTTATAAGTGGCTCACTTCTTTGTACTTGCTCTATTAGAATAAATCTTAACAAACTTTCCTTTCTTATTCTTAAACTTAACAATCGTTGATGGCAATTTATAACTGCCAATAACTTCCATCTTAGAATTCAATAAGTAAGTTATTATTCTCTCTTCATGTGGTTCAAGATGAGCTAACTGCCATCTTATAACAGTTCCTTCTCTTGCATGTCTTATAACTTTCTCTGGTTTTAATGTTCCTACCTCAAACTCTTTCTGTAACTCAGTTAATTGAGGCAGTTTATCTATAATCCTAACATTCTCAACTAGTTTAGATGTTCTATTTTTTACATGAATTAACACCTTCACCTTGCTTCTCTTCTTTAAAATCATTGCCTCCTTTTTCACAACAACAGGGCTTCTAAAAACATAATACCCAACAATACCTAATGTAATCAACAATAACGCAATAATTATCGGCCTATAATTCCTAACAATCTCAATTTCAACAGATTCATCAGCAGGAATTACTAAGGACCATTTAAAATATCTCTTCCCATTTATCTCAACAACTTCAGGATCTAAATTTGTAGAAGATAATAGCTGCTTCAACAGAGTAGTCTCAAATAAAACCTCTTCTTCTGCTTCAATATTCCCATTATTTGTATAAACTAAAATTTCCTCTATCTTAAACAAAGACTTTCGTATTTCAGGTAAACTAACAACAACATCTACAAATCCTCCAATCTCAATCTCTTTTCTTAACGGAGAATAAGTTTTAGACATTGCTCTTACTGTTATTATCAACATATCTGTAACAGGTTCTTGATCAGAATTATATACAATCTCAAAAACTTCTGTCTTTCTTTCCAAAGGTGCTAAAGTGGTAACTCTATTTGCTTCAAATAAATCACTCATAATATCAATTTCAAGATCTGTAATATTCAACATATTCCTATTTATCAGATTAACCTTTAACTCAACCATACTCCTAGGATCAATCTCTTCAGGAATATCAATATCCATATTCAAAGAAGGCAAATATCCTCCGTATGTAGAACCTTCTGATGTAAATAAAAATGACATATTAAACAATGTCTCTTCTCCTGTATTTTTTGATTTAAGCATTACAGTATAAGTGTATTGGGCCCTCGGAGCATCACTTACAGGAGAAATCTTAATAACAGATGTCACCTCAGAATTAGCAGGCACATCAATACCAGAAAGATGAGTTAAAGGGTCTGTCTCAACACTCCATCTAGGGTCATCTAAGAATATAATATCTAACTCTTCAGCACTATAACCAAAATTTACAATATTTACATTAAATTCAGCAGTCTCCCCTAGTTTTATAACATCATTCACAGCCTCAACACTCACACCAATCTCTGCCAAAGCTATACTGGAGAATAAACTAATCACTAATAAGAATAACAATATCTGCTTAAAAACCTTCATTAATCCACCTCTTAGCTATATATTCTTTAATATACTGATATATATAGTTTTTGTTTCAAACTAGAACTCTACTATTGTGCTCATTCTTAGTAACTCTAATCACACTATCAACAAAACTCTCTATCTTACTCTCATGACTTACAATAACTACTTGTTTCATACCCAACTCTTCAAGCACATCCCTCACCTTGTCTAGCTGGTCTGTGCTAAAACCATCAGTAGGTTCATCAAGAATTATAATGCTCTTAGTATTAATTGTTGTAATAAACTCATTAATGACTTTATTTAAAGATAATCTATAAGCTAGCGCAACAGATGTCTTTTCCCCTCCACTCAAATCTCCCACTAATGTCTCATATCCGTTCTGCACTACTAAAGGGGTAAATGTTTCATCTAATCTAACATTAATAGTCTCATCCTCCATCAGAATATTAAACCAGTTCATAAATAAATCGTTAAACTCTCTGTGAATCTTTACCATAACATGTTTCTCAATCGTATCCATCAATTTCACAAAGAAATTATCAATCCAATTAATCAGTTGCATGATATAATCTAACTCTTCTTTTTGTTTATCCAATTCCACTAGCTGAATCCTTAATCTCTCAATATTCTTCTCAACTGACTCGCTCTCCTTTAAAATTTCTGCCCGAGATATCTCCAACTCTTTCTCTTTCTTCATTATCAAACTAAACTTTTCCTTAAACTTCTTTACTTTCTCTCCAACATCTCCATAATTTTTTATATCTCTCTTTAAATCATCTCTTTTATTATTACACTCTTCAATATTTTTATTTATCTCTGTTAGCTCTCCAAGAATAGAATTTTTCAAACCATTTTTCTCTCTCAACAAATTAATTAAATTATTCTTCTCTAACTCTTTTTGTAAGTAATCTCTTAACACCGACAACAACTTTTTATCTTTCTCAAGTTTATTATTTAACTCATCAATATTTACTTTCTCTAACACATTAATCTCATTCTCTAACCCACTAATCTTCTCATTCACGTCTTTCAAAATCTCTTGTTTATCTGAAACCTCTTTACTTATCTCCTCAATTCTCATAATCCCAGACTTCAAGACTTCACACTTCTTCTCACATTCAATTATTTTATCTAATTTACTCTTCACAACACAATGTTTTTCATCTAAATCAGTCTTCTCTTTCTGAAATTTATCTAAATGAAACTTTGCATCAGTTATTTTATTTTCTTCACTATTTTTTATTGAAAACTTATGTTCATCATTAACCTCCCTCAAACACAGCGGACATTTTTCCATAGAAGTAATTTTATCTTTTAACTCTGTGGCCTGTTGAATCTTCAACCCATACTCACTTACCCCCTTCACAGCGATCTTTAATTTCTCTTCAGTCTCACTAATCTCTCTTAAAATATCTTCTTTATTCTTCAACACTTCTTCAAACTCATTTAATAACTTTTTTTTCTCAGAAATATCAGGAATCTTACCTAACTTCATATTAACTTCTTCATCTAACTGAAACTTTTGTTTCTTTAGATGGGCATGTTCTTTTCTAACTTCTAAATTTTTCTTATTAAATTCATTTATATCGTCCATAAACCTTTCAACAGACTCCTCAATCTCTTTTATATCTCTCTCAGTAGGTTTTTCAAGAACAAACTCTGCTAACTTCTCATTCAACTCCCCAATCTCACTATTAATTTTCTCAAGATTCTTATCTTTTGCCTGTTTCTGTTGATTTAACGAGTTAATGTTATTATTTTCCACCTCTAACTTATTCTTCAAACTATTCAATAACTCTAATTTCTCCTCCACACTCTTTAATCTCTCCTCTTCTTGTTTTATATTATCATTAATCTCTCCTAACTCCTTATTAACTCTCTCTAACCTTTCTTTTGAACTCCCAACATTCTCCTCTAAGCCCTCTTTTTCTGTCTTAAAAACATCATAGTTTACAAGCTTTGAATTAATAATCTTGGCCTTTGTTTTCAACTCCCTCATTATAAAAACAGCATTCTCTCTAGTCCTCTTGTATTTATCAATATTAAACACATTTCTTAACGTATCCAACCTTGTGTTTGTATCATCTGTTAATATCTTTTTCATCTCTTCTTGGGGAGTAAAAACAGTATATCTATAAACTAAATCTTTCCCTTTAGAAACAATATCTGACGGATAACCTAATAACTCTAAAACTCTTGACTTCAATTCAACAGCAGTTGCATCTATCTTTCTTTCATCCATTATCAAAAATCCAGAATCCTGTTTAACACTATCTTTTGATCTTTTTAACGACCGATTGATTATAACTTTCTTCTCATTTATCTCTGCAGTTAACTCAACAAATCCATCGTTTGTTCCATTCCTCAACAACGAAACTCCTGATAAATCTCCCCTCTTTATACCAAACAACGCAAACTCAATAGCTAAAAGAATGGTGGTCTTCCCACTTCCAATATCTCCTGATAACAAGAGAGAACCATCTGGAAAAACTATTGTTTCGCTTGTATAAGAACGAATATTATAGAGCTTCAAGGAAATTATCTTCATTTAGAAATTGGATAATTTATTATTTTATAAAATTTTTCTAAGCAACTTCTTCTCTTTTTAAATACAAAGGTCTAACCTCTTCCTTAAACTTCTGTCTATATGTCTCACTAGGGATGTATTTCCTAGCAAGCCCCTCAATCAACCCATCAATCTCTTCAGGAGCATAATCTCTAACCTTACAAAAAACTCCGTGATTATCGTGTAAAAGCGCTTTAACAGCAGCACTACCAATTAATGGAGGATTAGAATACAACGCACTAGCCACAAAACTTCTTGGAGGACTCCATACAAAAACATTAAGCATACTACGACAATGACTTCCACTGTAACTTTCTTCAAGATAACTTTCCATAGCTTCTTGATCTCCTTTAAACAAATCAAGCAAAAGCCTATTCTTCCTTGCAGAATATAATCCTACATGTCTTCCAATAACTCCTTCACTTTCTAAACCATGCATAGAATACTCTTCTCCTTCTATTGCTCTATAAACCTCAGGATCAACATCTAACATTCCCATACTAAAATCTACACAGTCAAACGCACTAACCCAATCAAAGTCATGATCTATCTTAAACAAACCATTCTCACCATAAACAATCGCTGTATGAGAAATTAATGGAACTCTTCTAAGAACTTCATCTTCTACCTTTCTAGAACAAACTTCTGCAAAACTTTGTTGCAAACCTTCTCTTTGTCTACTAACTAACCCATCAATCACCATATCGAATGGTTCATAATGCCCTAGAACACCAGTTAAATCTTCTCTAAAATCATGGATTTTCCTACCGTCAGTAAACTGCATAGCAACTCTAATAATTTCATCTATGATTCTATCTACACCTCAGGCCCCATATAACCTTTGAACTCTTCACTCTCTTTTATCTCTTTTGGGAAATTATCTCCTTTATTTTCCTGCATAACAAATTCATTAATATCAAACTCTTTAACAGAACCATCTTCTTGCCTAGCAATAACTTTAGCAATCTCTCCTTGAACAATCATCCTTTTACACATCATACAGGGCACACCATAACAAATCTCCCCTGTTTTTGCGTCCTCCCCATATAAATAAAGTGTAGCTCCTCTTCTTTCAGTAGGGTCTGCACCTAAAAGTGCGTTCTGTTCTGCATGAAAGGCCTTACATAACTCATACCTTTCTCCAGAAGGAATTTTCAATACCTCTCTCATACATTTTCCCATCTCTAAACAATCTTTTGCCTTTCTTATCGCTCCATTAAAACCAGTAGAAATAATTTTATCACTCTTTGTAACAATTACTGCCCCAAATCTTCTTCTCATACATGTTGATCTCTTACAAACCTGTTTTGCAATCCCTAAATAATATTCAATCTTGTCTGGTCTATTCATTTTAATACCTCTATTAATTTATTTATCTCTTCTTTGAACTTTTCCATTGTTCCCTCATTCATAATCGTGAAATCAGCAATAACAATCGGTCCTGCCTTCTCAATATTCTCAATCTCAGACTTATCTCTACTCTCAGCTTCACTATTTGTTAAAGGTCTTACATCTCTTATGGCTAATCTATGATGTCTTGTTTTAGGAGAAGCATACACAGCTATAACCTTCAACTTTTCTCCAAACTTTTCTCTCAAAACAGTGTACTCTGACCAACTATACAACCCATCAATTATCACATTCTTCCCTTGATTTATAAATTCCTCAATCTTTGGTAAGCTTAACACTGCATAAGCCGCCATTCCATGTTCCTCTCTTAACGACTCTCTAACCATTCTTTCATTTGCTTCATTTATTTCTAAATTTCTTTCTTTCATCACTTCCATAGTTATGCCACCAAAATACACTCTTTCATAGCCTAATTTTAGAAATTCATCAGTTACAACACTCTTCCCTGCTCCACACAAACCAACTATTGCAACAACTTTCATAAATCTTCAATATCTAAATTATATATAAAGTTAATTGAGGATTAAGCACTAATCTATGAAAAGATTTATATATCCATATATCAATCAAAATTTAGGTGATACTATGAAACTTTTGAACATCAGTGATAAAGGTTTAGGAAAAACAAAGTTTTTCCAAAAAAGAATATTAACAATCTTTATGTTATTGGTCCTAGTAAGTGTTGTTGCAGGTTGCAGTAAGGATACAGCTGGAGAAGCAGCAGTAATACTAACAGAAAATGAAATAATGGAACAAGACAATACACTCCTAATAGACGCTCAATCTCTTATGGAAGCAGGAGACCTAGACGGAGCATTAAATCTATGCAGACAGATCCAAAAGAGCAATGCAGCATGTTATCTATCATACATCAGAGCGAAGCATCAAAGCGGAGAGATAGTAACAAGAGATATTTGTGATGAAATCATGGTCGGAGAAGCAACAGATGACATAACAGTGCAGGAAGTTGAAGCTGTAGAAGTCTGTTATGGGATTTGATTTTTAATTCCATTTTCTTATTATTTTAAGAATTCTTTTATCTTACTTTCCTTTCAAAAACATAATTAAGTAAACTACCAAGACCAATATTTCCTTCTCCTACACTATGTCCATTAATCTGATACTCAGATTGTCCATTAGTAGTCTCTCTACCAATTGTACAATCGATTCCAAACGGTTCAAATATAAGATGTACAGAATTCCCACTCTGCTCAACACTCATCCCTGGCATAGCTAATTTATAATAATCTGCTAAAGAACCGGCCCACTCTTCATCTGTATGATTTACAATTCTAGTTAACTGTAACTCTCCTCTACAACATAAACGATTATGGTCTCTAAGCTGGGAAGGGGTTAACCCTTCATGTGTTTTCTTTGGATGAAGATCTTCTTTATACTCTGTGACATTATACCTAAAACTAACTTCTGCTACATGTCTACCATCCACTGTTACAGAATAAGTTTGTTCATCTCCTGGCACTAATCTAACTTCACCATCTCCAACTATTAATCTTGTAGCAAAATTCCTATCTGGTTTTCCATTAGTGTAGTGTAGTAATGATATTTGTCCATCTTCTCTCAAAACACTTGAATCACGTAACTTGCCATCTCCCCTACTCATTGCAGGCAGTTTCATCTCTAAAGCTTCTTCAACCTTATCAGCATGACCCATTGCCGGGAAAAAACCACTATAATTTCCTACCAATAACAAAGAATCTCCTGCCCCATACAAATTAAGTGTATGGTTGGCAGTATCTCTTCCATCAATATAAAAATAAGGAATAACTACTTTATAATCATGTCTATGTTCTTCTCCTCCAATTCTATGAGGAACTTCAAACTTAAAAAACACAGGACTATCAGGACCTCTTCCATCAATAACAATTCCTTCTTCTGGGATATCCAACCGCGCTTTAAGAGTATGACTAGAGTCAGATAATACACGCATCTGTTGATATCTCAACGAAGGCATAGCATTATTAACTGCCTCAAGAAAACTCCTTCTTGTCGGACTAAATTCCATATCAGAACGTCTATTCCTCTCAGCATCACGATAATCAACTCTAAAATGAATTCCGTCATTAGTTGATGCAGGATCTCTTCTTTTTGTTACCCTTTTAGGCTCATTTGATGCAACTATCCTAACAGGATCACTTTCATAACTCCTTCTACGACCACTTTCGTCAACACCAGGTACTAAAATTTCAAATCTAGGAGCATAACTGATAGTAGAAACACCAAATAACTCATTAACTACCTTAACAAAGTCTGCATCCAAAACATTACTCTCTAAATCCATACAGATGGGATTCTCAATTGATTAATAAATATTTACCTTATCTCAATAATTAACTTTTTAAATTATCTCATTCTTCTTTTTCTAGCAATAAGGGGTGTAAAAATGAAGATTGAAATTGTAGGTTACTCGAATCATCCGGAAAAAGGATATTTACCAGAAACAATCTCTGCAGGTTATGCAAGAGTCAGCAGAAGAAAAGAGCCAATCAGCTATCTAGTAGATGAAGCAAAAGGAGATATAGAAAAGTCAAGAAAATCAAATTCTACAATCATTTACGGTTTTGGACATAATTCAATAGCAGAACATATAACATTCAACCTAGTCTTTGAAAAAGTCTCTAGATTAATGTCTTTAATCATCATGGAGCATAGATTAAATTCCTACATTGAAAAATCACAAAGATATATTGAAATAGACTCTGGTTTTGTAACACCAAAAGAGATAATTAACGCTGGACTAAAAGATGTATATGAAAACACATGCAACGAATTATTTAAAGCATATGCATCATTATTTGAAAAACTAAAAAAACATGTCCAAGAAAAACATCCAGACTGGAAACCGATTCTAATAGAAAACACAGCAAAAGAGGATGCAAGATTTATTCTACCAACATCAACATACACTCAATTCGGTATGACAATGAACGCAAGAAACTATGAATACCTACTTATGAGGTTAGTATCTCAAGAGCTAGAAGAAGGAAAAGAGGTTGGCCAAAAATTAATTGATTTAGGAACAGAACTCACTCCATCTGTAATCAAATACACAGACCCAAATGATTACTTCACTCAAGTCTACAAAAACATAAAAAGCAAAATCAACACAAACATCGAAACAGCAAGCACAGAAGCAGTAAAACTTCTAGAGTATGATAAAGATGGAGATGATAAGTTAATCGCTGCCCTTATGCACTCAACCACTAACTTGAGCTACAAAGCTATAATGGATAAAATAAGAGAGATGAGTGATGAAAACAAAAAAGATATTATCTGCACAGCTATGCAAAACTTAAAAGTAATGGACCCAGTAGTTAGAGAGTTTGAATATGTTAACTACACTTTTGAGATTGAGATGTCTGAATGTTGTTATCATCAATTTATAAGGCATAGGATGAATACTCAATCATACCAAGAAATGACTCCAACTCTAGGACATGTAATTCCACCTTTAATAAAAGAAGCAAACCTACAAGATGAATTCAATCAGGCAATTGAAAAAAGTAATAATTTATTCAAGAACTTAAACGGAAACAAAGCAGCAGTTTACGCTCTAACAAATGCACACAAAAGAAGAGTTCTAGTGAGAATGAACGCTAGAGAACTTTACCATTTCTCAAGAATAAGAGAAGAAGAATACTCACAATGGGAAATAAGAGAGATTGCAATGAAAATGAGCGCATTAGCAAAAGAAGTAACTCCATTAACAGTAATGTTAACTGGGGGCAGATCAGAATACAAAAAGGTGTGTCAAAGTGAGTGAACCATTAACAGGAACAGAAAAATTTAATTTAGGATTCATAATAGCAGGTCTTTTACACGACACTGGCCGAGAAAAACTAGAAAAATTCTTTGCAACTTACGCAGGAGAACTAATTTTAGCACAACAAGCTCCAGGTATGACTTACCTTCAAGCTGAATATGGCAGAGGGTATTTTATGGATGCAGTAGATATTATAGACAGAGAAAGAGAAGATGAACCGCAATTTGTTAATAGATCTCATAAATTTGACCCCAAAAGACCTAATGATGTAGCTATCCCTCCTACTGAATTTGTTCCGTCAAGATTAATGGCTACACACATTTATACTCCTCTCTTAGAAGGGGCGGAGTATGTTATTGTCGCATCTGAACTATCCAATAATCCAATGCCAAAAAAAGATAAAAATGATGGGTTTGGTGATTATTCTTGTATTTTCTTAGCAATCGAAAGAGAGAGACTAAGAGAATTAGATGTTAACGATTATTCTCCTAGAGAACCTGCATCAGCACCACTAAGACAATGAAAATCCTAGGTATCTGCGGAAGTCCAAGAGATGGAAACTCTGACTGGATGGTTAAACAGTTAACAAATAATATCATTTTTCTCAGAAATAAAAACCTAAACTTTTGCACAGGTTGTGATCACTGTTTTAACACAGGTGAGGACTGCATCCAAAAAGATGATTTCAAAGAAATAAAAAACCAACTAATTGAAGCAGATTTAGTAATATTCGGAACACCAAACTATTTCAGAAACGTTCCAGCCATTCTAAAAAACTTTATCGACAGAACAAACTCGTTACTAAAACAAAACACATTAAAGAATAAAAAAGCAATCATTCTCTGCGTAGGAGGACAACCTTTAGAAAACACACAAGTCTGCGAAGACATAATGAAAAGATTCTGCAAAGACCACAAAATGCAAATAATAGCAACATACAAAACAAAAGCAGATAAAAAAGGAGAAGTAGTAAACAACAAAACCAAAGAAGAACTAAATATTCTCTCCCAAAACTGTCGCTCCTAAAACACCAGCATTTTCTAACTCACTTTTCACAACTTCACAAGGTTCAACAATCGATCTTTTCTTAATTTGTTCAAACATTCTCTCAGAGAAATAATCCCATGAACCAGCACATGCTCCACCAATTATAACAATTTCAGGATCAAACGTATTAATTAAATTAGCAACAGCAATCCCTAAATAAAAACCAAATTTTTCAAAAACTTCTGAAGCTCTTTTTTCTCCATCAACAGCCATCTCTTGTATTTTAATAGCACTTTTAATATGTCCTAAACCTAACTCGTCTGCATATCTTTTTTGTGCACTTGTAGAAAGATAATATTCAACTGATCCTCGTATCCCATCTCTGCCTTTTGCATTATCAAACTTAATCGTTGTATGACCAAACTCAACAGCATTCCCTTTTCCTTTATACAATTCACCATTAATAAAAACAGCAGTCCCAAAACCTGTTCCTAAAGTTATGCAAACAACATTTTTCTTGCCTTTACCTCTCCCAAAATTAAACTCGCCAGCACCAAAACAGTTTGCATCATTCTCTAAAACAACTTCAACACCAAATTCTTTTTTCAAAGGTTCAACTATATTCATATTCTGAGGAACATTTGGTGTGTTTAACGTCATTCCCTTCTCAAAATCTAACGGACCAGGACAACCAACACAGACCATCTCAACTTTATCATTAAAAACATTCTTCACAGCAGTTATTAAATTAAAAATAACTCTCTCTTCTCCCATAAGTGGCTCTGTTTTCAGTTTATAACTCTTTAATATCTTCCCACCGTCAACTAGCCCAACATAAATATTGGATCCACCTAAATCAACACCAATCTTCATTCTTTAAGCATCTCCTTAAGATCTTCAATTATATTGACTGGCCCAGGATCTAACTCATACTCTAACGCTAAATAATACGAAGTTAAATCACCAATTAACAACGCAGAAAATAATCTTGTTAACTCATTTGACCCCTTAACCAGGATCTCAGTAGCAGGAACACCTTTCTGTTTTATCAACTCTTTTGTAATCTTAATTCTTTTATGTATCTTTTCAGAATCTTTTGAATCTTTTAAGAACACAACATGGAACTCTCCCATCTTTTTTGTAAAACCAACAATCTCATTATGGTTCATCTCAGCTAAAACATGAGTAAATGTATGAATCTTAGCGTTTTCATTTAACTCACACTTCCACCTGTAAGCAATACTTGCTAACTTATCTGATGAATAAATTAAAGGAATCTTACCTTTAAGACTAACAGCCAACTCTCTTGCCATATCATCATAAACAGGTCTTTTTAATGCAGTAATAGTTTCTTCAATAAACTCATTCTGATTTTGGATTAATCTAGAATTTTCTAAAACTTTTAACATAACAAAAAACATAAACGGAGCAGCCTGTCTTGGCTGATAACCTTTCTGTAATAATATATGTTCATGATTATTCATTTTACATAACTCTTGCAATTTTCCACCAGTAGTCAGAGCTAAGATTTTACACCTTCTTCTAACAGCATCCCTATAGGCAGAAATTGTCTCTTCAGTATTACCTGAATAAGAACACACAATAACTAACGCTTTTTCATCAACAAAACTAGGCAAAGAATAATCCTTAACAACCTCAATCCTAAAACTTTCCTTTCTCATATATGTCTTTAGAATATCTCCAGCAATGCCACTCCCACCCATCCCAACTATCACTATCTTATCAATCACAGGGTCTACTAGCTTAAAATTGCCCGCAGCACTAATAGCATTGCTAATCTGCTCTGGCATAGTAAGAATCATCTTTCTTACATTCAATGAGTCTAAGGAGTGCTGAGTTGTCATATACACTGGCATTACTCGTTCTTATATAAAATTTGCCCCAAACAACAGTAACCTTTATACTTTACGTAGTAAAGTCTTATAATCTCGACACAGTCGGGATTATATATACATTCAATAAGCTAATTTCATCGATTTATCGGTTAAATTGGCTTTTGGATGTCTAATATTACCGTTTAAAACGGTAATATTTATAAACTCCCTATTTAAACCCCATATAATACTAAGAAATGTGGGTAATGTACTAGAGCCTCTAGAAGGCCTGGGCAGCCTGAATCTTAAAGGTGAGAAATATGGGATTATACAAACATCTGCAAAAGTTGTGGAACAAACCAAAGAAGAATTTAGGGGATCTATGGCAAAAAAGACTCATAGAATGGAGAAGAGAGCCTACAACAGTAAGAATTCTGAAACCAACTAGACTTGATAGAGCTAGAGCTTTGGGATACAAAGCAAAACAAGGAATAATTGTTGTAAGGCAAAGAGTGCCTCGTGGCGGTCACACAAGACCAAGAATCACAGGCGGAAGAAGGCCAAAAACAAAAAGGCAAAGACTTTCATTAGAAAAAAGCTACAAAGGAATTGCTGAAGAAAGAGCTTCTAAGAAATACAAGAATTGCGAAGTTCTAAACAGCTATTGGGTAGCAAAAGACGGACTGCACTATTGGTATGAAATAATCCTTGTAGATGTATCACATCCAGCAATGAAGAAAGACAAGAACCTGAAATGGATAACACAGAAACAACACAGAGGAAGAGCTTTCAGAGGACTAACAGCTGCTGGAAAAAAGAGTAGAAGGAAACAGTAATTTTTTTATTTTTTTCTTATTCATTCTCAGCCAATCTATAATATCTAACAATTTCATACAAAAACAATAATAATCCACCAACATAAAAGAACACAGTAATAACAAAAAACAACAATAAATGCAAACTAAAGAACCATTCTACAACTCCTAATAATTTAATCATCTCAATATAATCAGCAGCCGAATCAATAAAAAAGTAATAAACATACAACGCAAAAAACACCAAAGAACTTATTATTCCAATATAGACAACCTCTTTTCTAATAAAATGATTCATAGATAAGATTAACACCAAAACTCCAACAAAAACACTTAACATTAACACAGCAGCTATAGGCAGAATCAACTGTTGCGAACTAATAGACTGTGTCATAACATCAACACCAATTAAACCAGCAGACTCCATTCGTCCTATCTTAAACAAAGGAATCATTATAAAACAAACAAGAGCCATATAATAAAAAACCTCAAAAAGCCTAGAAACATGCCCTTTATGACGACTAAAGATTGCATACCAAACAAACGCAGGAGATAAAAACAAAAACATTATGCCAATAATATTAAATAAATAAATAAAACTCATAACAAAGACACCATTCAAATCCTGTTGATGCAAAACATCACTAAAAAACAAACTCTCTCTTTCTCCTGTGAAAATCTCTTCTAAACTAAACACAACTTCATGTCCTGTCTCAAAATACAAAGGATCTTGTGCAAAATATAATGCATCATGTTGAAATATTGTGTAAGGAACAATAAATGTTCCTAAATCAGTTAATAAATGCAAAACAAGCATACCAGAAACTCCTAAAAATATACCTCTCTTTGTATGAAACAACTCAATGAACTTTTCATAAAAGCTTTCACCAACACCACCTAACTTAAATATCATTGACTCAGCATGGAAACTCTTGTAATGTTTTATCCAAAATAAAATATAAAAGAACACAGCAACCATTAATAATGGAGCATCCACGGCAATAGCTAACCATTCCATCATTAGATTAAACACAACAACAAAAAATGCAACAAAGACTAAATACACACTAATAAATCTAATAAAATAACTAAATCTACTCTTTAATTTCCTATCTTCGTGAATAACATGCATCAAACTTGGGGCTTTTGGTTTGATTCTATAAACAGAATATACTGCTAAAATCAACAACCCAATCCCGCCAATAAAAAATGCTATTTTCTCTAACAGCATAGCATTATCAGCTAAGAATGTAATCAAATAAACAACAGGTAAATCAAATACACTAATCTCAGAAACACTACTCACACTCTCATTTATCTCGACAACTGCTGCAAAAGCATAACCAGTTATCTTATTAAAAATAAGCATAAAATAACTCAAAACCAACATTAAATCAAGATTCTTATTCTTAACACCAAAGAATATTTTAGACAAACTAGCAGAATAAAGTAAATATCCCAAAGCACCCCATGAAATAATCTTCTTACTATAATCCATACCAGGACCTAACAACTGAAAAAAGTCTAACACGTTAAGTATTATAACTAATAATAAAATAATCTCTTCAATTCTTCCACAAATCTTCTCATAAACCTTCTTCATTTTCAAACATTAATTCCAAAATCTCTCTCAAACAACACTGAACCAATACCTTTCCCTACAAAAAAGGATTTACCATAACTAATCCCCATTAATTTATCTAAAAATCCTTCTTTTTCTTTAAACACAACCTTTTCAACAGTTATATTCAACTCAGTCTCAATATATTTTATTACGTCCTTCTCGCTCCCTAGCTCATCCACAAATCCTAAATCTTTTGCTTCTACCCCCAACATAATAAAACCATCTGCAACCTCTCTTACATTATCTTCACTTAATCCTCTATTCTCTGCAACCTCTTTGATAAACACTCCATGTATGTAATCTAACTTTTCTTGGAATAAATCTCTACCTTCCTCAGATAACTCCATAAAAGGACTTCCTAAGTCTTTATTCTCACCAGCAACCAATCTCTCATATGTCACATTATATTTATCTAATAAACCAGAGAACTGTAAATAAGAACTAATTACACCAATACTTCCTGTCAGACTCAACTCATTTGCAAAAACATAATCTGCACTAGTTGCAATCCAAAACGCTCCTGAAGCTCCTAACTCTCTAACTAACGCAACAGTTGTTTTATTTGAATCCTTAATCGCATTTGCAATCTCAGAACTTGCAACAGCACTTCCACCAGGAGAATTAATATCAAAAACAATTGCTTTAATTGTATCATCCTCATTTGCACTCTCAATATATCTAAGTACTTCTGTTGAAGATGTTTCTGAAGTATCGAAATAGCCTCCACTAGAATCAACCATAATTGGGCCTTTTATCTCGATAAAAGCAACATTCCCCTTGCTTAAATCTTCAGATACAAAAAACAATGAGATAAATCCAGCAATTAAAAAACTGAAAAACGCAAGAACTAATACAACAAGTATAATGGTCAACCATGATTTCTTCTCTTTTTTTACCATCTTAAATCCTCCATGCTAACGATTTTTGAACTGTTTTTGTTTTAGATAATATCTCCATTAATCTTTGTCCTTTCCAGAACATGTAAATCGGATCGATAATCCATAATATTACAAAAGGAAAAAATGGAATCAACTCAATATTCCTAACAACACACTGCCAAAGTTTAATTTTTCCATTCAAACTCTCAACATATAATCCTAATATTTTTTTCCCTATTGTCTGTCCAACTAAATAATCAAGTAATATAAAATACAACAAAGCAAGAATAACAATTGAAATCGAAACAATATTTATAACACTAGAAATATCACGATTTTGCTGTAAAAAAACTAACGCATTAGAAAACCCTCCTTCTACAGGAATCAAACTGTTTAACACCCTATTAAACGGCCCTAACACTACAATACTCAAAACAACTAAATCAATAACTAACGCTAGCACCCTTTTCAATGGAGAAGCATAGCTATTCATTAATTTAAGTCTAGGTACACCTCTCTTTTTCATACACTAAATTATATAATAATACATTTATAAAGTTTGCTGTGAAATACACCCAAAACATTTATAAATTAAGTATGATTATTTCACAAATATGTCTAAAAAGAAAGTTGAACAAGCAAAACAAGAACAAGAACAACTTGAAATAAGAAGAACTAGACTTCCTAGGGGAAGAGAAACATTCGGTATTCTAGAGCAAAGATTAGGCGGAAGTAGAAGTAGAGTAAAATGCTTGGATGGAAAAACAAGAATATGCAGAATTCCAGGAAGACTAAAGAGAAGACTATGGGTAAGGATGGGAGACATATTATTAGTAGAACCTTGGGAACAAGGCGGAGATGAAAAAGGAGACATCATCTTCAAATACAGACCAACACAAGTACATTTCTTAAAGAAAAAAGGTTATCTGAAGAGTTTAGATGAGTTCGAAGAGTTCTGAATCAACATTAACTACAATAACACTGCTACCAAGCGAAGTCCGAGAAATAAGAAGTAAACTTATTATAATTACTAGACTTATTCTACTAAAATTATAGACACGTAGCGTAGCAGTGTTACATAAGACACTAATGCCAAACAAAGCTAACACTAAATTCCAAAAATCATAAAAAGAAAAAAAGGTTAATAAATAAATAAAAAATTTATTTTCTAGCAAACAAAGCTACTAACAATAGTACAACAATTAAAAACACTATTGCACAAAGTCCACCAATCAAATAAACCATAAAGTCATCTTCTGTATCATCACTAACAGTTGCTGTTGGTGTATAACTTGTTGGTGTTGCACTTGATGTTAACACTTCAACTTCCTCCCCAGGTGTTGAACTTGTAGTTGTAGTTGTTTCACTTGTGTAAGTTGTGTATGGAACTTCTGAAGTGCTTGTAGTAGATGAACTCATCTCACCTGAACTTATGTAGTCAAGTAATTCATCAATGTCATCAAACAAATCATCAATATCATCTTGATAATCTTCGATGTCATCTTCTAAATCATCTGTTTGTGAGTCGTCTCCGTACAAATCCATGTATGTGTCTAGATCATCTTCAATTGCTTCTAATTCGTCTTCAAGATCCTTAACTAAGTCTTCTAAATCTTCAACTTCATCTTCAAGATCTTCTAGATCATCTTCAGCATCATCTTGATCATCTTCGTCACCATTGTCATAGTCATCCCAGTACTCTTCTGCTTCTTCCCAAAAGTCATCCATATCATCTTCGTAATCTTCAATCAAATCTTTGACATCATCAAGACTATTTTCTAAGACTTCAAGTTCTGAAAGTGACTCTACGGTTAAAGTAAACTCTTCTGTGTCAACTCCACCGTTTGCATCATCTGCTGTAACAGTTACAGTGTAAACACCTTCAACTGCTGAACTCATTGAGATATCAAATGTGTTATCTCCATCATCTGTAAATGTAAAATCAGATGTAACATCAACACTATCTGCATTCAGAACTGATATACTGAACGATACAACATCTCCGTCTGCATCAGTTGCACTTCCTGATAATGAGAAATCACTTCCAACATCAACATTTTGATCTGCAATCTCAGTTATTACTGGAACATTGTTTGTGCTTGCTGCACTTACAGTTAATACAAACTCTTCTGTATCTGTGTATTCACCATCATCTGCTGTAACAGTTACAGTGTAAACACCTTCAACTGCTGTGTAATCAATTGTAAATGTATTATCTCCATTATCTGTTAATGTGAAATCAGCTGAAACATCATTACTATCAGCATCTACAACTGATAAAGTAAATGTAACAACATCATCATCTGTTGCATCTCCTGTTAAACTGAAAGCATCTCCTTCAGTTGCAGTTTGATCTGCAATCTCAGTTATTACTGGAGCATTGTTTTCAGTAACAGTAATTGTAAATTCTTGTGTTACAACATTTCCATCGTTATCTTCTACTTCAACAACAACATCAAAATCTCCTAATTCTGTTGGTGTCCATTGGATTAAACCTTCAGAATCCATTGTCATATCTGTAGGATATGTTGAAAGAGAATATACTAATGATAATCCATCATTTCCATCTAAATCAAGCGCATTAACATCATATTCATATGTTTCTCCTAATAGAACTGATGTAACTGCTTCTGTGGTTATATAAGGATTTGTATCATCGAATAACGGATTAAATACTGGTTCTGCAACTATAAATCCACCTTCTACAGTTAGTGTAAATTCATGAGTCACACAATCTTCATCATCCATATCATAATAAAACTCACATGCTGTTAGCTCAATATCAAATGAATCTCCATTTTGATCAACACTTGGAGTCCATTCCAATGTAGCTGAATTTCCATCATCATTTGGAACTTGTGACATAGACATACCATCTGGGACCCCAACTATAGTTAATAATACTGGTCCATCAAATTCTACATCAATTAATGCATTGTACTCTTCCCCTACTTCTACTGTTTCATCTGATGGAAAAACAGAGAATTCAGGTGCAGCCATTACACTAAAAACTAGCATAAGTGCCATTAAAATATATATAAACGCCTTTTTCATTGTATTTACCCCCAATACATATTTATGAACTATGTGAATATTAAGTGTGGAAATGAACTACTCTATTTAAATCTTTTGCTTCTGTTGCTATTATATAGTGAATAAAATAAAAAAAATAAGAGGATTTACCTCTTAACCATTACCAAAGCCGCTAAAACAACCATTAACAGCACCAATAACCCTAAAACCACTAATAATGGTGTTTTCAAACCTGAGTATTTTGACTCAGTTGTATCAACCACTGTGCTTCCTGTTGGTGTATAATAGTATGTTGTTGGTTCTGGTTCAGTTGTTGTAGTTGTAGTTGTTGTAGGTGTCTCAACAGTCGTAGTACTTGTTTCAACAGGTTCTTCAACCGGTGTCTCAACAGGTTCTTCTACTGGAGTTTCCTCACTACTTGGACCATCTCTGATTAAATCTAAGAGTTCATCTAATTCATTAGTCAACTTTTCAACATCATCAAAGTATTCATCAATGTCATCTTCGAAATCTTCGATATCATCTTCGTTTTCATCTGTCTCTTCAACATCATCTAACTGATCTTCAAGATCCTCAAGATCTTCTTCTAATTGTTCAACTCTTTCTTCTAGAGCATCCCATTCATCATCTTCTAGATCTTCTAGATCATCTGATGCATCGTCCATATCATCATCGTCATCTGCTGCAAAAGCTTCATTGAAATCTTCCCAATATTCTTCTGCATCTTCTTCAACATCTTCCATTTCATCTTCAATGTCTTCAATCTCTTGTTCTATGTTCTCTAGTTCGATCTCAAGTACATCTAAAACATTTGAAACAACTAAGGTCATAACTTCAGAATCACTATCACCATAACTATCAGTTACAGTTACAGTTACTGTGTATGTACCTTCAACAGCTGCACTCCATGAAACTAAACCATTTGCATCAACAGTCATTCCACTTGGTTCGCCACTTAATGAATAACTAAGTGTGTGCCCTTCTGGATCTGAAGCTGTAACTTGATGACTAAAAGCTTCATTGTAAACAACAGCTTGTGTACCAATTGCATCCATCACTGGTGCTTGGTTTAATGAAACTGTTAAGGTGAAATCTTCAGCTACAGCATTTCCGTAAGTATCTAAAACACCCACAGTAATTGTGTATGTTCCTTCAACAGCTACCCACTCAATTAAACCTGTTGCTGAATCAATCGTCATATCTGTTGGTTCTCCTGATAATGCGTAAGTTAACTCTTCTCCTTCTTCATCAGTTGCCACAACTTGATAACTGAATGTATCGCTAACTATTGCTGTTTGATCACCAATTGTTGTGATTACTGGAGCACTGTTCTCAACAACAGTAAGGTAGAAACTTTCATATGAAACTCCTCCATTACCGTCATCAACAGCAACTCTTGCATAATCTGTTGTACCTAACAATGAAATATCTGGAGTCCATCCTGAAATCTCTCCTGTGGTTGAATTAATTACCATATCTGCTGGACCTAATTCCAATGAATATGTTAATTCATCACCATCTGCATCTGTTGCTACAACTTGATATGTGAATTCCATATCAACTTTAACATCTTGATCATCTATTGTAGTAATAACTGGAGCATCATTTCCTGCTATTACAACAACCAAAAACATTTGGTGAGTTGTTCTTCCGCCATAAGCATCTTCAACAACAACTTCAAGTTCATACATATCTCCTTCTTCACTTGGATCTGGTACCCAACCTGAAACTTCTCCTGTTGTTGAATCAATTACCATTCCTGACGGAATATAATCGTCTAAACTAAATGTTAATGTGTCCTCATCTGCATCTTCTGCTTCAAAATCAAATGTAAACTCAACAGCTACTTCTGCTAATACATAATCATTTGCATCAACAGCAGGTACTGAAGTAAACACTGGTGCACTGTTTTCAACAACAGTAAACACAAATGATTCTTCAACAGAATCATAACCATCTTCTACTAAAACAGTTACATCATACTCTCCGTAATAAGGATCTGCTAACTCAATTAATCCGTTTGAATCAATTGTCATAGCAGCTGGTCCTGATGTTAACGAATAAGTTAATGTGTCATCATTACCATCTGTTGCATTTGTTTGATATGAAAATGGATGTTCAACCGCAATTGACTGGTCTTCTATTGCATCAATTGTTGGTACAATATTTGTGTAAACCTCTAAAGCAAAAGATACTTCATCTGTCCCACCAAAACCATCATCTGCAGTAACATTCACAGTGTAGTTTCCTTCTAACGGTGATGTCCATGTAATATCAAATGTATTATCTCCGTTATTTGTTATTGTGAAATAACTTGAATAATCAACTAAGTTTTCATCTTCAGCACTAAGACTAAATCCTACAATATCTCCTTCAGAATCACTTGCACTTCCAGAAACTGTGAATTCAACATTTCTATCAGCTGTCTGATCTGAGATTGAACTTAAAACTGGTGCATCATTTGCTTCTACTGTTAATGTAAAACTTTCATCATCTGTTGCTGAATCATAATCATCTGTAACAGTTACAGTTACTGTATATGTACCTTCAACTGGAGTACTATAAGTTACTGTTCCTGTTCCATCTCCATTGTCTGTTAATGTGAAATCTGATGTTACATCAGCTAGACTTTCATCTAATACTTCTAAACTAAATGCTAACCCATCTCCATCAACATCTGAAGCACTAATATCTACTGTAAAAGCATGTCCATCATCAGCTGTCTGATCTGCAATATCATCCATAACTGGAGCATTGTTTAGAACTTCTATTTCAAACGAAACTTCTTCAACTTCCCCTTGATCATCCTCAACATCAATCTCTACATCATCTGTTCCTCTATCTGACGCTTCAGTTACCCATTCAATGAGTCCTGTTGATTCATCAATTGTCATTGTAGCTGGGCCTTCATCTATTTCATAACTTACAATACTCCCACCATCTGCATCATCATTTGCTACAACTTGGTATGAGAAAGTATCTCCTGCATATATTTCCTGATCATCAATTGCATCAATAACCGGATCTGTAGCTACAACACTAAAAACTAATAGCATTGCCATCATTATGTACACAAAAACTTTATTCATATTCAATCCCCCCGATTGTTTTTTATTTTTAATATAACAGTATAATATACGGAAACCATATATCTAATTTTTCAATCAACTGTTTCAACCATAGTATATACTACAGTTTAGACGTAGAAATATACCATTATATATAAATGTTATGATAGTTTCACTATTCCCAAGTAGAAAAGAAAAACACACACCTCTCCCAAAAAGCCACCATAAAGTGGTAACAAAACCAAAAGATATATAAACAGGTGTTTGATCCGTATATGAAAGATGACTTTTCCAACACTAGAACAACTAGCAGAAACAGAAGGCCCAATAGATATTTCTGAATACGGCCTTAAAACAGAAGGTTTGATAGAACTAATCAGTGCAATCCCTTTCTTTAGAGAAAGTGAACTATATAATATTGAATATGAAGTTCCTCCTGGATTTGTTGTTCAAAAAAGTGCAGACCTAACAGATATCACAGAATTAAGAGAATCATATTTTGAATTAGTTAAAGATGAAACAGATTATTGTGTAATTCTGGCAAGAAGTTCTCATGAAGATGAAGAACCAGGAGAATTTGAAACAATTCCTGTTCTATATGATCCATCAAAACCAGAAGAAAGCTTTGAAAGATTTGTCGAGGCAGTTAAAACAGTGAGGACCTTTCCTTCAAAATATAATGCAGAAATTGACCCGCAAAAAGCTGTCATTGCTCAAAAGATGTTTGGTGAAGTTGAAGATGTCAAGGTCAGAACTGATCAAGGAGAGGTAGAAAAAAGAAAAGTAATTGGAGCTACTAATACTGGTTTAACTTGTTTGTCTCATTCTAGAGATAATCCAAAAGATGGCGTTATCAACGCCTGCCTTGGACTTACATCAAAATTAGTTAAGAATCCAGATGAGATTAGTATTGTTTATTTTCGTTTAGGTGAATATGAATTTGAAGGAACTCCTTATCTTTCTGGTCAGATCTCTCCTCCAAAAAATACTGGAAATGATTATACTAACGATAGCGGAATATATGTTCAAGAAGAAGTTGAAGTTTTTGACATAGAAACTAAACGAATTGTGCCTGTGCATTTGGTAAATAGGAGAATGACTGATTTTCACGATGGGTCAAGTACACCAGCAGGATTGGCTTGGAATGGATTTACAATTGCAAAAATAGCATATCATCTCTCTAAAAAACTTAAAGGTTTAAAAGTGGAACTTGAAGCAGCTTCTAATTTTTTGCCTTCTTCTAGAGGAGGAAGATTATCCATATTTCAGTTAACGTATCTCCCTATTCTTGAAGATGTTATTACAGAAATATCTGAAGTTCCTGAAGAAAGAATTGTTGTTAACAAAGAAGGATTTAATATGGGATCCATGAATTTCTCAGGTGACATAATATTGTACAATGGCCTATCTACCTCAGATGGATCTGGAGAAGTTGAAGTTAAAATTAGGGAATATGATTCTCTAGAAAAATCATTTCTTTTTGTAACAGATAGTTTTAGAGACGATCTATTAGATGATGCTTCTGGAAATAATTATATTATTTTAGGCAAAAGTGAATTTGTTGCTACCGATTTAGGTTATCATGGAGATGTAATCAGCAATAGGTCTCTTCATATCATTGGTGCAATAGAATCACAATTACACAAAAGAACAGTAATAGGAGATGATAATGCTTGTTTTATAGATGGTTCATTAGACGATGTTTTCTCTGCTCTAACAGAAAGAGACTTTGGAGCATACTCAGATAGAGTTGATATAGATGAAGAACATCAAATAGCAGTCCTAAAAGATGTAACAGTAGAAGCAGTAGGAGGACAATATCAAATTTACTTTAATGAATAAAATGACAAACTTCCAAGCAAACCTAAGCACAGCTTACAGAAGAATTGAAGAATTACTATCATCTCACAGAGAACATTATAGAGAATTATTAGAAGAACATCCCGAATTGACAAATAGACTTTCACCAATAATTCCTCCAGAAGATTGGCAACCAAGTTATAAGGGTAAAAGAAGAGGACAATTACCTTCTCGTATGGTCCTATCTCTGGGTGAAGGATATGCTGTTAAAATTAGAGTTACTAAAGGAAGAGGAATTACTTATTTAAACACAAGATTATTACTTAATACAAATCAAATATCAATCGAAGAAGATAATGTTAAACAATTAAGAAGACACGGATTCACAAAAGATAAAGGATTCTGGGTTCCTGATCATAAAGTAGTGGGAGTTAATATTGAAGATGGTTTAATAAATGTTGATGAAGATAAATACGGATTGACTATAACAGAAGACCTAACAGAAGATGGAGAATACACAGTAACAGATATTGATCCTACTTATTTTTCAACTCTAGAAAATGCTCAAGAATTCTGGGATGATTATCTAAGACATATGGGTGCTCTTTTAGCATTATGTTATGATCCTGCTATTAATGCAACAATCAATAGGCATGAAAGGATTACAGGCAATCCAATTATTCCAATACATAGAACGCTTCTAGCTAGAATCAAAGACAACAGAGGAGAGATTGTTATTGGAGATCTTGATAACATTGTCTTTGATGAAATTGAAGAATAAAACAGATTAATCTTAAACTTTATATATCACTCCAACATCCGTTTTCTCAATATTCAAAAAGGTGATACAATGGTAAAGATTGGAATAATTGGTGGATCTGGTTTAGATGATCCAAAAATTCTACAAGATGCACAAGAAAAAATAGTTGAAACTCCTTTTGGAGCACCAAGTTCTCCCTTGACACTGGGAAAGATAGAAAACATTGATGTCATATTAATTGCAAGGCATGGAAAAAAACATCAATATCCTCCAACAAAAGTTAATTACAGAGCAAATATTCACGCACTAAAAGAAGAGGGATGCACACACATAATTGCAACAACAGCTGTCGGAAGTTTAAAATTAGAAATAGAAAGGGGAGACTTCATCATCATAGACCAATTTATAGATTTTACAAAACATAGAAATACTACATTTCATGATGTCTTTGAAAATGGAGCAGTTCATACACCAATGGCAGAACCATTTGATAAAGATTTAAGAACACTACTAACAACAACATGCCAAGAACTTAATCTAAAACACCATAACAAAGGAACAGTTGTGACAATAGAGGGTCCAAGATTCTCAACAAAAGCAGAAAGTCACATGTTTAGAGCATGGGGTGCAGATATTATTAATATGTCAATTGCATCAGAAGCAATCCTAGCAAACGAAGCTGGCATACCTTATGCGGCAGTTGCAATGTCAACAGATTACGATTGCTGGAAAACGGATGAAGAACCAGTAAGTTGGGATGAAATACTAAAAGTATTTGGTGAAAATGTTAGCAAGGTTATAAAATTGTTAACTACAGTAATTCCCAAAATTGGAGGTAATAACAATGTCAATTAAAGAAAAGATAAGAACAATACCACATTATCCTAAACAAGGAATAATGTTTAGAGATATAACAACTTTATTAAAAGACGCACAAGGAATGAGAAAAGTAGTCGATGAACTAGTCCAAAGATATACTGGCGCACCTATCGATGTCATATGCGGAATAGAAGCAAGAGGTTTTATTCTCGGCGGTGCACTAGCACATCAACTAGGTATGGGTTTTGTGCCAATAAGAAAAAAAGGAAAACTACCAGCAGAAACAATCTCTCATGAGTATGAATTAGAATATGGAACAGATTGTGTTGAAATCCATAAAGATGCAATAGCTGAAGGAAGTAATGTACTGATTGTAGACGATTTAGTGGCCACTGGGGGTACCGCGACAGCTGCAGCAAAACTAGTCGAAAAACTAGGCGGCAAAATTGTAGAACTGTCATTTATAGTTGATCTCCCAGAAGTTGGAGGCAGAAAAAAACTAGAGGAACAAGGATATAAGGTATTTTCATTGGTAGAATTCGAGGGAGAATAATTAACTAAGAACTCCAATAAAATCTAAATCCCTGTGCATTCCTTCATAGTCTAAACCATAACCAACAATAAACTTATCTGGAATAACAAACCCGTTATAATCTATTTTAACATCAAACTTTCTTTTATCTTTTTTATCTAATAATGCACAGATCTTAACACTCTCTGCACCACTATCAATCAAATCCTTTTTCAAAACATTCAACGTCAACCCTGTATCAATGATATCTTCAACAACTAAAACATCTTTTCCTTTCACTCTTTTACTAATCCTTAACTCATAATTTAATTTACCAGTACTCTCTGTTCCTTCATAACTACTAACCTTTACAGCAGTAAAATCAACATTAACTCCTTCTTTCTCTAAAGCTCTCCTCAAATCCTTAAAAAAAACAATCGCTCCTGTTAGAACAATCAAACAATAAACATTATCACCATAATCCTTTTTTATCTGCAGAGCTAACTCTTTCACTTTCTCCTTGATTTTTTCTTTAGAAATAAACTCTTTTATTTGCATAAATTCCCAATTATTAATTGATATAAAAAGTTATTGATCAAGGAACCTTTGCAACATATTCTATTGGTCCAACAGGTTCTTCTACACTAGGTTCCTCATCCCACTCATCTTCTTCAAACCTACACAACATCTGACTATGGTGTATTGGTGCCCCTCCACCAACTCTAAGTCGTTGAACTCCAGGTCTTCTACTATCTAAATCTACTACAGAAAATGAATTAGCTCTATGAGTATCTTCTGGCACAGTATAATCTCCTTCTCTACAATAACTAGAATGTGCAAACCCTGTCTCCAACTCATCACTAATTCTTGAAGGATTTGTCTCAGGAACAGAACTAACTCCTTCTTCAACAGGAGTTAAACCAACACAATCATAATTTAACATCCTAGCTCTCATCTCAAATGATAACTCATCCTTACTAGGCAAATAAACATTAGTTGTTTCTCCAGTATATCTTCCATCTCCATCAATAATCATCAAATTAGGTAAATAAACTCCTTCTCTACCAATAAACTCATCCATAACTCTGACAGCTGCCCCATACTCATCACTAGTCGCCTTCCCTAAGGGTTCATATCCTTCCAAAACATTTCCATCCCAAGTTGCTAAAGTTAAACTATGATTATACTCTTCATCAAATATATCTGTTAAACCTGTCGGCGTTAAAACAACTTTCCCACCGCCATGTTTTGCATTCATTGCATATGTGGGAAGAGCAGTACCTGATAAAACTCCTCTTAACCCTTGCGTTAATCTCTGTCCAAGTTGAACAGGAGTCACAAAATGAGGTAAACCAGCCTCATTATGACACTGGAAAACATAATAAGGTTTAACACCTGCATCATGAAACAATCTACTTTGAGTTAAAGCTAAAGTTTCAAAATCTGCATTAACATGATTTAATAATACTGTCTGATTTAAAACAGAATAACCTCTCATCTTCATCCTTCTAACAGCTCCCACAAAATCCTGAGTAACTTCATGATAATGATTAACATGAGTCATAAAATAAACATTCTTAGGAGAATCAGACGAATAACCAACAGTATTATCAATTATATCCAACATTTCATCTGTTACACTCATCGGTGCAACAACCGGAGCTCTAGTCGCAATTCTAACAGACTTAACATGATCGATCTTTCCAATCTCACCTAAAATAAAAGATAATCTCTCCTCACTAACACCAAGAGCATCACCGCCAGTTACTAACACCTCTTTAATATTTGGATTAACAGAAATATAATACAATCCTTGTCTAATATCTTTATCACCAACACCATTATTCGCATCAAGAGAACTCCTTCTCTGACAATGTCCGCAATAAGAATAACATGTCCTATTATCCCCAACAAATAACGCAACCCTATTTGGATATCTTTGATATGCTGCACCAAAACTTCTATTCTTCTCATCCATTAACTCTTCCATGCCTGCATTTGGTAATAGGGATGGATCTCCTGTGGGTGTAGGAACAGATAACCAAAAGACAGGATCTAATTTATCATCCAAAGACTCACCATCAGAATAAGTGGGATTAAATGGATCTTCAGCCATTAACATTGCATAATAAGGAGTTATTCTAAGAAGATGTTTTCCATCTTTTTTTGCATCATCAACAATTCCATCAACTACTTCTCTTTGATGTTCTGTTAATTTAATAACTTCTGCAAGAGTATCAACATCTGTGATAGAATTAATTCTTTGCCATCTTGGATCATTCCACTGTTCTTCAGAAACATCTTTCCATCTAGGAATAGTTTTATAATCTCTTGGTTCAAATAAAGACATTAGATCACCTTCTTTTTTTATATTATTTATATATAAACCCATTAATAAAGACTATACCTAATTTTCTTTGTAAAAACGTAAGTTTTATATAAAACAACTACAATAATACAAAGTATGTCCAAAAATCTAAAGAAAACTGAAATTTCAATAATAAAACAATTAGAACTAAATTCAAGAACATCTTTCTCAACTATTGGTAAAAAAACAAGAATGTCTCAACAAAGAATTAGTTATCTAACAAACTCGTTAATAAAAAAAGGAATAATACAAAAATTCTTCACATTAATAGACTATTCAAGACTAGGATTAATTGGATTCAGAGTTTATTTCAGAATTAATTATATCAACGAAACCGAATTTAATAAATTAATAAAATTCTTTGTCTCTCACCCACACACATACTGGATCAAAGGTTGTTCTGGAAGATACGACTTAATTTGTACATTCCTTGCATCAAATGTCTCACAATTTAATAAAATACTAAGAAAAATAATGGAAAAATTTCCCACTCAACTACAAAATTATACAATCCTAACAACAGTTGTCATAAGATTCTTTGGAAAAAAATACCTATTTGGAGGAATCTCAAAAATTCCTCAAATAATCCTTGGAGAAGATCGACCACCTGAAAAAATAGATGAAATAGATCTAAAAATTCTCCATCATCTTTCAAATGACACCAGAATAAGTTCTGTAAAGCTTGCAGACTCATTATCACTAACACCAAAAACAGTAATCAACAAAATAAACCTTCTGCAAGAAAGAGAAATCATAAAAGGATTTAGAACTTTAATCGACTCAAGAGATATACAAAGAATGTCTATGATTCTCTTAATCAAATATCACAACATATCTACTAAACTAGAGAATAAACTAATCAACTATCTAAAAGTCCACCCAAATATAACTTGTATTGTAAAGACATTAGGAGAATGGGATATCGAAATCATGATAACAACTAAAGATACACGCCAATTTAGAAAGGTAGAAAGAGAGATAAGACAAGAATTTGCATTATTAATACAACACATTGAAAGCATTCCAATGGAAAAAACCTACAAATTAAGCTATTTTCCTGAATTTATGTTACAATATCCATAACCTTTATAAATGACCTATAATTTGTTGTTTCTACGTGATATGAAGAAAACAAGGCTATAGGTGCTCTATGAGCATGCTGAAATTGATTCCGCGGCCTTTAAAATTCATAATAACCTTTAATAGAGGAGGAATAATAATGGTAAAGATTCATGATGCTCCACAGCAGTTATTGATAGAGAATATGGCTGTAGAACTAAGAAAAACAGGTAAAATTACTCCACCAGCATGGGCTGATTTTGTAAAAACAGGTTCAGGTAAGGCCAGAGTCCCAGATAGGGGGGATTGGTGGTATGTAAGATCTGCAGCAGTTCTTAGAAAAGTAGCACTATTAGGACCAATTGGGGTTTCAAAACTAAGAACCAAATTTGGCGGTAAAAAAAGAAGAGGTCATCAACCTCCAAAATTTAGAAAAGGTTCAGGAGCAATATTAAGAAAAGTATTACAACAATTAGAATCAGCAGGTTTAGTAAAAAAACAAGAAAAATCTGTATACAAAGGAAGAATATTAACACCAGCAGGTCAAAAATTAATAGATGCAACAGCTAAAACAGTGAAACCAAAACCGGCTGAAAAGAAGCCAGAACCAAAACCAAAGGTTGAAGTAAAGGTGGAAACAAAAGAAGAAAAGCCAGTAGAGACACCAAAACCAAAAGAAGAAAAACCAGCAGTAAAAGAGGCACCAAAGGTTGAAAAACCAGTAGAAACACCAAAACCAGTTGAAGTAAAACCAAATCCAGAAGAAAAAAATGGATGAGTTAGAACAACTAAGACAAAAACGTTTAGCAGAATTACAACAATCAAAACAAACAGAAACACAAAAACAAGCTGAAATGCAGCAACAAATCCAACAGCTTGAACAAATAGTTAAACAAAAACTAACAAAAGAAGCATTGTCAAGGTACGGCAACATAAGAATTGCTCACCCAGATATTGCATTACAGTTAATAGCTGTTTTAGCACAGCTAAACAAAAATAAAATAAATGATGACGAACTCAAGGAAATATTAATGAAAGTCATCCCAAAAAAAAGAGAAATAAAAATTAAGAGAAAATAACAAAAAACTCTTTGAGTTTTTTGGGATGTCAAAGGCTCAAGCTTTTGACTTACGCATGGAACCAATGTTTCATTGGTAGAATAAGTATATAAAAATTTCGGAGAAATTATTAATAACAAAAATGGCAAGATTCACACACTTAAGCAGAAAATTAAGATTAGCAAAACTAGGACGAAGAACTAAATGGGCCCCTTTTTGGACAGTTCCAAAAATATATGGCCCAGGAAGAAGAGTTCATCCAGGAAGACACACAGCTGTTAAAAGGCACTGGAGAAGAACTAAAACAAAGGCATAAAAATGGCAGAGAAAAAAATAGAAAGAACTTATAATATTCCATTAAGAACTGAATTTCTTAAGGTTCCAAAGTATAAAAGAACCAATAAAGCAGTCAGAGCTGTAAGAAATTTCTTAATCAAACATATGAAATGTGAAAAGATTGTTCTAGGACAATTTATTAACAAAGAGTTATGGAAACATGGGATTAAGAACCCGCCACATCACCTAAAAGTTAATGTTGTAAAAAAAGATGGTAAAGTTTATGCAGAATTATTTGGTAAAAAACTGGAAACAGGAGAAAAGAAAGAGGTAAAGAAAAAACCTCAAACGGCTGTTGATAAAGTAAAAGATGCATTGGCAGGAAAAGAAGAAAAAACAGAAGAAAAGAAAGAAGAGAAAAAAGAAGAAAAACCAGTAGAAACACCAAAACCAGAACCTAAAGTAGAAAAACCAAAACCAGTTGAGAAAAAAGAAGAAAAGCCAGTAGAAACACCAAAAACAGCAGACAAATAGAAATCTTTTTATAAACCAACCACTTCTTCTACAGTATGTCAAAAAAAATCATCCTAATCGCAGATGATGAACCATATATATTAGAATTAATAAGACTAAGTCTTGGCGAAGATGAATATGATTATATGGAAGCTACAAACGGCCAAGAGGTTTTAGATTTAGTAAAAGAAAAGAAACCAGATCTAATACTTTTAGACATAATGATGCCTGGCCTAGATGGTTACGAAGTTTGCAGAAGACTTAAACTAAATCCAGACACAGAAAACATAACAATCGCAATGGTTTCAGCTAAAAAAGAGGACCAAGATATCCTAACTGGGATTGATAAGGGGGCCATAGCTTACATTACTAAGCCTTTCAAACCAATTGAATTACAAGAAAAGGTTAAAGAATTACTAAATGTTTAGAGGGAATCAAAATGAAGAGAATTATATTTGCACTATTCATGCTTGTCTTACTTACAGCATGTACAGTTGAAACACAAACAGAACAAGAATCACAAGACTTCCAAACAGAAGAAGCAGTTGAAGAAATAAGTACAAATTATTTATCACATTCAATAAGGATAACTAACAATGGTGTTGATCCAACAAGAATATCTGCAGTTGAAGGAGATCTATTACTTCTAGAAGTAACAAACACAGCAGATGAAGAAATTAGATTCCAAATAGAAGCACAAAACATTGACAGGATTATACACAAAGGAAACACAGACACAATTACTATTAGAATGAACAGACAAGGGTCATTTGAATACGGAGATTTTTCAAAATCATCTGCAAAAGGAAATCTAATTATTAACTAAGGTGCAGGTAAATTATAAGTTACATCAGGCACAGGAGAAAACATATGACCTGAAACAGTTCCATAATGCACATGCACTAAATCTCCTTCTCTTCTTAATAAATCTCTTTTTCCATCTCCATTGATATCTACTTTCTTATCCACACCATCCCAAGCAGGAGTTGGAATATGAACTTCTTCACCTAACCCATTAAATCTAACGTAAAAATCAAAAAATCCTTCCGCATATCTATCATTAGTAATCCTGTACACATCATCAATACCATCTCCATTCACATCTAACTGTATAAGCTCATCTGCTGCAGCTCTCTCAACCCCAAAAGCCGCCATTAAAGCAGCAACAGTTGCACATAATCTAATTCCCATTTTAACAAAATTCCCCCAAACCAGTCTGTTTTTGTTTTACTTCAACCTTCTCATCTTTTCTTCTATCTTCTTCAGAAAATAAGGGTTCACCATAAACACCATCATAACCTGGTTGAACTTCTATCTTCTGTTCTCTATTTTTAATAATAATCTCAGCCAACTTTTCGTCAACAACTCTCTTCAAATCTTCAAAAGGAACATTCAACAAAATATTATTCTCATTATTAAAACTCTTAATTAATTTATCATATTCTCCCCAAACTTTTTTTGTTGCAATCCCTGCTTTCAAAAAACCAGCAACACATTCTGATAACGGAATTAAATTCTTAAAATCAGGAGCATCATTCTTAACAAAACCTTCTGGCCTATCAGCTAACTCTTCAATCCTATGTGCAACACCAATTGTTAACTGCTTTCCACAAACAGGACACATCTTATTTAATTTCATCGCCTCTTTTGGATCTAAACAAACATTGCACTTTCTATGTCCATCAAAGTGATACTTTCCTTCATGCGGCCAGAATTCCATCGTACTCTTTAACCCATCACCTGTTCTTATGGCTTTTAATAAATCTTTATAACTCTCATTAATATCAAAAACAGTTGCTTCTCTCCCAATTCTCCAGGGCCAGAACGAGTGCAAGTCGGAGAAACTAACTAATTGGTATTTATCTAACTGACTTAATCTCCAATTCATTGCAGGATCAGAGCTCAAACCTGTTTCCATCGCATGAATATGTTTTGTCTGATCTTTAAAACAATCCTCAACTTTATTGAATTGATTATAATCTCCAAATAAAGAAAAGTGTGGTGTCCAAATGTGCGCAGGAATAATCTCAATATCTTCACTTATGTTTCTCATCATCTCAACAAATTCTGGACAAGGTATTTTAAAAATTGGTCTTCCATCATAATCTATTCTTCCTCTTTTCAGTAATTCATCTGTTATCTGTTTAACAGAATCTAAATCAGGAGCTAAAACAACATTATGGATCCTTCTTCCTTTTCCATCTTGAGAATATATTAAAGAAAGCTCTGTTTGTAACACAAAATTAAACCCAGATGGAGTCTTCAAAAAACCACTTCCATCCTCTTTCAAAAATCCTTTAATCTCTTCGATCCACTTAGGATGTGTAAAATCACCTGTACCTAATAGGTTAACTCCCTTCATTCTAGCATATTTTTCAAGATTAGCCAACGTAAGCTCAGTAGAACATCCTCTAGAATATTTCCCATGTATATGTAGATCTGAGACAAATTGCATAAAGAATTGCATTTGAGTTAATATATAAAACTTATGAATAACATCATCCACCAAACAATAACCTTTTTAAATAAACTACCTCCCCAATATATTCTACGTACTGAAAATCTATGATTTTCAGACAAGAATAATCCCAACTCCAAAGTCGTTTGGGATTATTAAGCATGTAAAAGCCTATTTAATCGACTAAAGTCGATGAAATAGTCTTCTCACATGGGCCTGTAGCATAGTCTGGCTGGTGCGCTCGAGATTCTTCGGAATCGGCGAAACTGATATCTAACTGCAGATATGCAGCTAGGCTAGAGATCGAGTGGTCCTGAGTTCAAAATTGAAACTGTGTTTCAATCCTCGGAAAAACGCAGTTTTTATGAATGTCTCAGCAGGCCCATTCTTTTTTCCAATATATCCTTTTATCTATAAACTTTATAAATAGAATTCAATCTCTTCACTTCTATGACACACAGAAATGAAGAAACAATCTGTGCTTTAGTAGAAGGTATGCAAAAAGGATTAAATGCTGGAGCAGGGAATAAGAGAGAATTATATGGCTATATGAGGGAACAAGGACAATTAGAAGAGGTTTCATACCCTTCATTTAAGGCTTATTTTAAATGGTATGAGGATAGACTGGTTATTCCAGACAGTTTTCAAATAAGAGATCCACCTAGAAAAAGACCTAAATCTCCTCCTAAAAAAACTCGTGTAGGAACACCAATTGAAACAAGAAAAAGACAGATGACTGCATACTATCGACTACAAGGAATCACTGATAGAGAAACAATGGCAAGAAATTTAGGATTATCCGAAGGTTATACTATGCAACTTGCAAGACAATTTGATATACCACTAGATCAGAAAAAGAGAGGAAGACCAAAAAAATACAGCTAAACCAAACTCTTAATTTCCTGCATATTTCTTCCTTTATTTTCTAAAACACTCTTTGTAACCAATAATTGCATCTTTCTTATGTTTGCAATCTCTGCTCTCATATCTCCAATATCCTTTTGCATCGCCTTAATCAACTCATAGTTGTGATTAGAATTGCCTGCATTCTCTTCGATATTCGGAGCTAAGTGTTCAACTTTACTCAACCGACCATCAACCTCTTTGATCCAGTTATCCACACTCTTTTTGAAATCTTCCATTTTACACCTCTTTTAATTTGAGTCAAGGCAAAGAGGATGCGTCACCCGTCACCAGGACCAGCGTTTGCATACGCAAACCTGGTCGACGGTGGCGTGGCGAGGGTCGCCCCATCCGGGGTGCCACGTAGCATCTGATCAGACTTGACTCAACATTTTAATAACTATAATAGTATACTAATAACGCTACTTGTATATAAAAGTATGCCATAACCAACTGGTGACGGAAATTAAGAAAAAACTTCTAGAATCATCTCATTCTGAGCAGTGTTAACAAACACTTTCCCACCAATCTCAACCATTTTCCCACCATCTTCATGAATGTGTCCAAAAACAACATACTCAACATCATTAGAATCAATAAACTCTCTCAACACATTACTCCCAACATTCATCCCATTCACTTCATCCAAAACCCCATAAGGGGGCCCATGACTAACTATTAAATCAACACCATCAGAAACATACTCAGAAAAATCAAAAATTTCTTCTTCATTAAACAAAAACCCATCTTCAACAACATATTCTTCTAAATAATAACCTGGAACACCAATAATATTAATTCCTTCAAATGTATAATTTCCCTCAACACTTAGATCAATAACATTATCAAACTTGTTAACAGCATTATAATAATCCTCTTTTGTCTCATGATTTCCAGGAATAACAAACACAGTAAACTCCTCAAATGCATCTAACACACTAACTATCTCTTCATAATCATCCCTATCATCTTTCGATTCACACAAATCTCCAGCAATTATCACAGCGTCTACACTAGAAAAATCCTCAGCAATCTTATCAACATCAACATCTGAACTCTGAATATCAGAAATCAACCCAAATCTAACTCCTGTATCCTGACCACAACCAGTCAACAACAAAATCATCAATAAAATCATCCATCTCATAACCTAAAAGATTCAAGCATAATTTAAAAACTTTTTTATATCATACTCATATCCACAAAATAATGCCCCAAATAACTAAAATTAACGAAATAACAGATAACCCTTCATTAAATATCTCGTTAGATACAATAGAAAAAAACAAACAAGCATTAATCTTCACCTCCTCAAAAAGATCTGCAGAAAAAACAGCAGAAGACATCTCAAAAAAATAAAAAATTCATCAAGTGATCTAATAA
>CAYVNO010000006.1:0-3924 GCA_964452935.1 uncultured Methanosarcinales archaeon
ACATTATTAAAATCAGGATCTGTGCAACAACAACCCCCTTAATATAGTCTGGCAGAATTAATTTAACTAAAAGGGGAGTTATTATGGAAATAAAAAGAAGGAAACAAGGCATGGTATAAGCAAAAAGAAACATAGGTTTCATTACATATTGTTTTATTGATTTAATATTCTCTTTTTCACCAAAACGATGATATAAATTTGGAGATAAAACTTGAGCAATTGTCAACGGTATTTGTTTAATAAATTCAACCATCATCAAAGCAAGACTATAGAACCCTAAAAAAGTAGTTCCTAAAAAGAAAGTAATTACCATCCTATCTATAGTTAAAAGAAGACCAGATAAAAATCCAATCATAATGATGGGTGCTCCAATTTTTATTAATCGGATATTTTCTTTTAGATCGAATTTCACAACAAAATTATAGTTCAATTGTCTTTTGATATAGATTAAGATTAAAAAATAAGATAATATCATACCTAAAAAGAAACCATATAGTTGATAAAAATAAACTAAAGAGATAACAAGAACAAAATCAATCAGTGCATAGATAAAAGTTGCCCTACTCCTCAATCTAAACTTCTTTTGTGAACTCATAAAAACATTAAAAAATAAATGAACTTGATAAAAAACAACAAGGAAGGATATAGCTACTAACCCAAATATAACCATCTTTGGATATGCATCTCTAATGAAAAAAGTGACAAATAAAATAACAACTGCTACAAATAACGAAACAAAAAAGCTAGTCCCAAATACAATATCTCTTATTTCACCAACTTTCTCTTTATTACCCTTACCAACAAAAAAAGGAATTTCCCTATTCATTGCACTAAGTGTTCCTAAATGGGAATGTCCTGAATAAATCTGAATAACTTGCAACGCTTTCCAAATACCAAATAGGGAAGGTCCAAGTAACCTAGCAACAATAAATGCCCTTATAAGGAATAGAAATTTAGATAGGTAAGTTGCGGTAACCATGTGAGATATATCACGAAGTATTTTTTTATTAGACATTTTTTTATTTCCTTGTTATGTTTTTAATCTCATTTACTACATTTTCTATTTTAAAGCTTTTAATTTCATCTTTTAAATACTGATTTTGTTTTTCAACAACTTTTTTGTAATATTTAGGATTTGATAACTTATTTATCTCATCTCCTAAGTTTGAATTATCAACAGCAAGACACCCTGCAGCATATCGGACATGGTGTAAACTTTCTAAATATTGAAAATTTATAAAAGGCACACCTTTTATAAAACATTCTATTGCAAGGGTGGTATTAAAACCAACAACACAATAAGATTTACTAATGAGCGCATTCATATCAACATTCCTTACTATCTTAAACCTATAATTCTTGAATTTTTTAAGATAAAACAAGTATATTTTTTCAAGTAAAGAAAAGTTAAATGTTGGGTGCAATTTAATGATGATATGCAGATCAGAACCCCTTATTGCTCTTAACACACTTTTTAACATATATGTCCCATCTTGATACGGACTCAAGGCAAGCAACAAGATCTTATTATTTACATTACCTTTAACGCCATCTAGTAAGGAATTAAACTTTGAAGTTCCAACAACTTTTATTTTTTTAGAAGGAAAACTATTTTTTATCAACTCTTTTTTCATATTGTTTCCCCACGCAAAAATATAGTCTGAGAAAACAAACTTTAAGAACAAGGAGATATTACTAAGAAAACCATGTCTTAGGGTTATTGTATGGGAATTTTTGTATCTCTTCATAAATTGCATAACTATATGATCAAAATAAAAAAAATCCTGAGCACTAATAATTGTTTTTATATTTAAGAAAGACTTATTTTCTTCCATCAAGTCAATTAAACCCTCTGCTTTTGTTAACATGTGTTCTATATCAATCTCTCTAGAATACTTTTTTTCTTTGAATATAAATAGAAATTTGTAGATATATCTAAACAGACCTTCACCAAATAAATTCTCATCCATATAAACACAATTATATTTGTTTGAGTGTTGATGATACACATCAGAATTATTTGTAACTATCACCACATCATCTAAATCTAGATTGTCAATTATATTGTTAATCTCAAAACTAAGTCTTGTATTATTCATAGGAAATTTTATTACAACCCCGTACTTAAAGATCTTTTTTGGGTCATAATTTTGATAAAATCTTCCTTTATTCTTTTTAAATAACTCATGGGGTAAGACTTTAGGCAACATGCCTAACACAAACTTAACAAACCTTTTTTTTAAATACTTCCGTCTATCTACTGCATAAAAAACCGCTTCATCATAAAGTGTTTGAAACATAGAATATTTGAGATCTAGCCCCCTATAAATAGACCTTTCACCTAGTTCAGAAACCATGGAAATAATATATTTATTTAACTTATTTTGTAATCTACTCATTTTTATCATATAACTAGATCTAACTATTTACTCCCCCTATAATTATACAAAAAAGACTATGATTCTCTTTATAAATTTATCTAATCAAGTATGAAAACATTTAAATACCATAGAAAGATTCATTAAACACTCGCAATGCATAAGGGATGACTAATATGACAAATAAAAAAAAAGTAGTTTTTATATCATTTTACGATAGGATATGTGTTAGTACAAGGGCCCTTTCCAGTGTTATCAAAAAAGCAGGACATAGACCCTTCTTACTATATTTTAAAGACGATAGGGTAGTAGTAAAAGACACTCTAAGTACAGATAATAAATATTACCAGATTATAAGTAATAATTTATTTACAGGTTGTGGAGAAGATGTTAATCCTCCTACGGAATTAGAGTTCAAACTATTAGTTAATAAAATAGTAGAGATTAATCCAGATATTGTTTGTGTTAGTGCTAGAAGCATAGCAAAAGAATTGAGCAAGAAAGTTGTAACTTCACTTAGATCAGTATTACCAAACGCAATATACGTCGGGGGAGGCTATGGGCCAACAATAGAACCAGAAAAATTTCTTGAATTTTTAGATTTTGTCTGCTTAGGTGAAGGAGAACAAGCTATCTTAGATATTGTCACAACAGATGATTTAAAGAAAGTAGATAATCTTGCATGGCTTGAGAATGGTAAACTACAACATAATAAACTAGCAAAAGTATCTGTCCTAGACGAATTGCCATATCCTGATTGGGAGTTTGAAGACAAATTCATGATAGAAGATGATAAAATAAGTCCAATTAAAGATGTTTATGATACAAAAACATATGATATCTATGCTTCCAGGGGCTGTCCATCTAATTGTACTTATTGTATAGCTTGCCACTGGGACAAAATGTACAGTAAATACAACGGCTTTATCCCAAAGATAAGACTAAAGACAGTAAATTCAGTTATAAATGAGTTATTAGTTGCAAAGAAAAAACACGATTTGAAATATGTGAGATTTATGGATTCAATTTTCGGATTCAATAAGAAATGGCTTTTTGAGTTTTTAGATCGTTATGACAAGGAAATAGGACTTAAATTCTTTTGTTATTTGGATGAAAGATTTATTGATGAAGAAAGAATTAAAAGATTAAAAGATTCAGGTTTTTCCACTACTACAGTCGGCATCCAATCAACGACTGAAGAAATTAGATTTAATATCATGGGAAGAAATGTGAGTGATGATGGCTTAGTAAAATATGCAGAAACATTAATAAATAATGGTATAAAAATCAAATATGATTTAATTGGATGGAATCCTTTCGAAACAAATGAAACACTTAGAAGGGGAGTGGATTTTTTAAAGAGATTGCCCAAAGGAAAATTAACAGTTGTATTTCAACTAAAAATGTTTCCAGGATCTCCGATACATTCTATGTTTCAAGAAAAAAATCCAAAATCTCTAACTAACAAGGAACATGAATATTGGGCTTGGATATACCAAATGATAATTAGCAGTAAAAAATCAGAAGAAATTGCTGATTTTGCACT
>CAYVNO010000006.1:4024-71764 GCA_964452935.1 uncultured Methanosarcinales archaeon
GATTTCTTCGGCGCTTATCAAAATGTAGGACGTGGAAAATTTTGATCTCTTTCTATTAAGATATATTAATCATCAAAATACATTTTCCAAAGAGGAAATACTCTTTTTTCTTCTTCTGGAACCTTATTCAAATCAATATCATGTTTACATAAATATTCCATCATCTGATAATGATACAAATCGTCAGGAACACCCCAACATATGTATAAATCAACATCAAATATCACTGACACCTTGCCTAATTTTTTTAAGAAAATAGGTACAGCATCAACATAGAATTCATTATTTATTCTATAATTCTCTTTTATCATAAGATTAACAGCATTAATAAAATCTTTAGCTCTTTTGAAGAAAAAGCTAGCAACAATAGCATGATCTGTGTAAGGGTCATCAGAAACAGGCTTTTTAACATACATATCTTTTATAGTTATATTATCAGAAGCTAATTTACACCAACCATATGATGTTGGATTATGTCTGAGATCTTCACGTTTTGTAAATGTCCATATAACAGCATCAATATTTTTATTAGTGCAGAGACTTTCATAATCTTCTTTATTATAAACATATGTATTATCACATGCCGCAATAAAAACAGGTTCTTCAATATCAATATATGGTTCGGCAAGCATGCAAGTACACGCTTGACCTTCAGTTGTTTTTTCAACAGCAATAATTATTGCATGGGGTATTTCTGTTTTAATAATTTTATCAATATTATACTCATCAATATGTTCTTGTCTAACTATAAATATCCATTTATCACTTTTTGGCATGCCCCTTATCGCCTTAATAATCATGGGGATCCCTGAAACAGGGATCAAAGGCTTTGGTAAAAGATACCCTTCTTTAGTAAATCTACTTCCAAGTCCTGCCAACGGAATTATGTTTGCCATATTTTTACATCATCTAATTTATTCTAAATATATTATCATGACATTAATGAGTTCTTCAGATTAACAAATAATTTCTCAATTATAATTTTCGGATTGATAATTCTCATCATATAGGGGATATTAAGTGGATTACTAAGAGCAAGATAAATATATTCTTTCAATACCAACAAGGGAAAGTTAAAATCTTTCAATTTTTCTGGAATATAAACTCTTTCACCACCAGAAAAGTTTTTTGGTAGTACTCCTGCTTCTATCTTTTTATTCTCAACAAGTTCATCATATACTGGTGTTCCTGGGAGTGGCTGGAAATTATTCAAGAAAAAGAAGTTAAACTTACATTTTCTTAAAAGGTTTACAGTTTTTCTGATGTCTTTCCTAGTTTCTCCAGGATAACCTATAATAAAAAAACCATGAACTTTAAAGCCAGCTTTCTTTATCTCTTTTATTTTATCAGGAATTATGTCTAGATTAAGTCTCTTTTTCATACGTTTTAAGGTCTTTTGAGAACCACTTTCTGGAGCAACAATCATATTCTCCCACCTGACTTTTTTCATAAGTTTTAATAATTCTCCGTCTATCATCTCTATTCTAATCCCGTTAGGTGTTCCAAAATGTAGATCCTTTAAATTAAGGTTAATCATAGCTCTACAGAACTCTTTTGCATATTCTTTGTCAAACGTGAAATTATCGTCAATAATATTAATATGTCTTATATTTTTTTCATAATACAAATATTTAATCCAATTGATCATATATTCAATTGAATGTTTTCTTATAACTCTCCCATTTTGTAATGATGCAGAACAAAAGGAGCAGGCATAAGGACAACCACGTGTTACCCAGACTGGAGCATTCATTTTATGTGATGTGTTGTACCTATACCCTTTCTGAAGGTATTTCATAAACTTTATTGCCCCATAATTTGGCATTTTTATTTCGTCGATGTTTCTTTCTAATACTATTCTATTTTTGATGATTGAACGGTTTGAGATATAAACAAGACCAGATATTTTTGAAAAATTGGGTTTTTTCTTCTTTAGCTCATCAATAAATTTAGGAAAAGAGGTTTCAGATTCACTTCTAAAAACAAAATCAACAACATTTTCTTTAATAACTGAATCAGGGTATGAAGTTACATGAACTCCTCCCATAACTGTTGTGATCTCTTTATTTATTGATTTGATAGTTTTGAGAATATTTAATCCTTCAAGATAAGTGTTGGACCAGCAAGAAACCCCAACAACATCAGGTTTAAACTGATTAATCATATCTTTCAGTTGTTTAGAATTAGAATTTACATTATTCAATGCACAATCAAAGATTATTACCTCATGTTTATCACTAATATTGCTTTTTAGATATGCAAGAGCAAGTGGTACAACATAATTCACATCATATCCATTTGGCCAGATCAACGCGATTCTCATCTTTAGAATAGAATAAAAGGCATTTTATAAATTTTACGGTAGTCATTTAATATTGGTTTTCTACTGACATTCCCTTGATTGTTTGTCAAAACATCACCTTATTTTTGTATGAAGATATATAATGTTTAAAATTTCATAATGCTAACTTAAAAATGTTCTATTGGAGATGCATTCTCTATAATGTTCATAAATACTCGCACCTTCTCTTTTGTCAGGCTCCAGTAAGGGTTGGCCATATCTTTCGGCAAATTCTTCTATCCTTCCTATCAATCTATTATGTGATATCCCTAAATGACCTGTCAAAGACGTGATCATTCCATAATGTTTTCTTGGATCTCTCTGATTGTAAAGCAGTTGATTCCCAAAAAGATCTGTTATTTCTCCCCCCTGCATCTGTGTGATTAAATGGATGCCAATAGTATCCCATTCTTTCCAGTTGCTTGCGATGCTGTTAATGTATAAATTAATTCCTTCTGTGACTATTCTTGATGCCATTGCACCTGGTCCACCACCTTCGACAATAACTAATTCTTTCTTTTCCTTCTCAGCTAGGAATTCATAAAAATCCTGCAGTCTTTTCAATCTAACAACAGTTCTTTGAACTCCAACAATCTTATCTATTGGCTCAGCAGGTGCTTGTAATACTCCATTTATTTTAACATAGGGGCCACTATCCTTTGTACAATAAATTAATGTTTGTGTTTCTGGAGTATATCCAACCATTGCAACAGGAATATTGTTCTCATCAAGCAATCCAAGAATAGTTCCAGAAGACCCTTTGAGACTACAACCCTCGGCGGGAACTAATTCACGCCTAATCTCTTCATCTCTTGCCTGAAGATCTAATGATCCATCTATTGGGTCAATTTCCCACCTATATCCTGTTTTCCTCCTTTCTTGTTGAGATTGTTTCTGATCAACTTTGAGGCTTTCCTCTGTAAATGAAAGTGGAAATCTATCTCGAACAGCTGTGAGAAGCCCTTCGCTTATACAAAGATCAGATGTTGTGATTATTTCATCTGGGGGTTGTTCTCCCACAATGTCAATGTTTCCCAATTTGTTTGTTATGTGTTGATCCCCTAGTTTAATTACAACTGGAATAATTGATTCAATCTCATACATCAAGTCCATTTTATTTGAGAAAATGAATGAGTTTATAAACTTTTTTGATTTATTATGGCTCAGGAGTAGTAACTAATTCTTAATGTCTTACTGTAACTGTCTAGAATAAGAGTGGTATTTTCTTTTATCAAAGAAATCCTGCCAATATAAGAACTCTTTATAATGGTCAATCGTTCTTATCTGAACAAATTTGTCAACCTCAAAAATAACTACTTTTTTACCTTTTTTTATGAGTTCGTTAACAGCAGATAAGAAATATGGGCGTTTTTCTTTTTCTGATTTCATAAATTCTTCCAAACTCCAGAACAAATCTTCAGATCTTTTATAAATTGCTGTTCCTGTTAGTGTGTTATCTTTGTAAGGTGTATCTGATATGGTCTTTTTAGTAACAACTTCTGTTACATTTATTAAATCCTTTACTTTTGCATAATGTACGCTGTCCGGGTTTCTCAAAACCCACTCATGGTGGGAAAACGAGAACAATATCACATCAACATCTTTTTCCATCAAATGTGTCAATCTTCGTTCATCATAATCAGAAATATAAGTGCATCCTGAAACACAAACTGAATGATCTTTGGGTATTTTATCTTGAACTTTCAATATTGTTTCTGCATTGCTCGATGTTTTGTTCTTTAAATAAACAATCTCAGAATTATATCTAGTGGTTTCAGGCAGAATTTTTTCATGGAACTCGTTTTTGTGCTCTTCAAGAGATATAAAAATGTTCTTAACAGCCCCAGGACACGAATAGAGGGCATAATGTAGCATTGGTTTGTTCATGACAGGAACCATGAAATTAAGATTATTTAGTCCTACCTCTTTAAAATCACGTTCTCCACCTGCTAACGGAAATATATTTTTCACTTTGAGATTCACATTGTCAAAAGATATGAATTTTGGAGTGTATTGAAGAAAAAATTCTGACCAGAATTTATACAATTCATAATCTCTTGGCGTTCCTAAACATATAAACTTCTTTGCCTCATAATTAAGTATGCGTAGTCCATCATCTATCATAAATAAATAAGGTAAACTCATATAAAATTCACCATTAACCGCATTTGTAGGAGATGAAACTAATTTTTTTACATATTTCTTGAATAATTCTCCAGTTGCAAAATAGTAAGTTCCAGTTGAACCATAATCCTGGGTCCTATCTTCTGAAAAACTCTCTTTTTCTTTCAATGCAGTTACATAACCATCTTCATTAACTTTCATATAAGCATAATATGTATCTCCTAAAGATGAAGGATGAAATCCTCTAAAACTGATTATTGCTCCATGGGGCTTTTCTTTGTTTATTGTATTATAAAAATCATTATAATCCCATTCTTGTATAAAATCACAATAATTTACAATAACCTCTTCATTATCACCAATAAACTCAAATGCAGCGAAACTTGAATAAGCAGGTCCTTTAAGCATTTCATCTGCAATACCAATTATTCTACAGTTTGGTGCAATTCTTTTCAAAATATTTTTTATATTTGTTGTTTTCAAATGAGTTTCATTGCACACAAATATAAATTCAGAGTTTCTAGGAAAATAATCAACAACATGTTCGATCATGGGCTTTCCATCTAATTCTATGAGTGGTTTCGGGGATAAAAAATTATTGAATCTTTTCCCCCTACCTGCCATCAAAATTAATATCTTCATTCTACCACACCTCAATATGGTCTGTAAGTATAGCATCAACTGGATGTTCTTTCAACAATTCTTTTGTTTGTTCAACCTCTTCTCTATGCAAAAGTTCGGGAGATACAATACATAATTTAAAATGTTCTCTTAATATCTTAAACGCATTGTTTTCAGTAGGTAGTTTTGTGAAATTATCTATAAACACCCATTCAACTTTTCCTTTAAGGGCTAAGCAAGTTTCTATTGACTCAAATTCAGAAAATCTTACAGCCATTTGAGTAATCCCTTTATTTATGTATTTTATCATAAAAGGGAAAGTAACGTCAAGGAAGAAATAGTTTGTTATTTTATATTTATTCACTAATTCAAGAACATCTTTTTCTATGCCTTCTGATTTTACATTCAATATTAACAACGCACGTTCATTCTCTGAATACTTTTTTAGAAATTCATCCAGGAACTCTCCATCTTCAAAAGGTTCATGATGGAGAATCAGTTTCTTTCCATAAGGTCTGATATCTATTTCAACCCCACATTCTTTTGGAGTCATTTTTAATTTTTCAAGATTGTTGACTCTGTGGTTTACAATTATCATTTTAAAATTCTTACCCTCATCTTTATAGCATCTCTAATAAAGCCTTTTATAGTCGAAAGTTTTGAAATTGTTGAGTATGCCCAGCTTGAAAATCCAAATATCCTTTTTTCAAAGTTCACATAGAAATATCTTACTTTGCATCTATTTTTCTTTGCTTTATATTGTACATAAAGGTCATATGAAAACTCTTTTGGAGGAATCCGAAACGTTCTAAAAAGATTCTTATGAAATATTTTGGGCTGACCATTTATATCATCAAATATCTTCCATAAAATTAATGTTGAATAAATTGAAAAACAAGAACTCAATATTAATGATTTCCAATCACGATATCTTCTATGGCCTTTAACCAACACCTTTTTGTTATTTATTTTTCTATAAATTTTATATCCGTTAAACACATCTTCAGGGGAACATTGAAGATCTCCATGTGACCACCCAATTACTTCGGAATCACAATTCAAAAGTCCTTTATGGATACCATGTCCATAACCAACATTCTTTTCTATCTTGATTATTTTTATAAATTTCTCTTTTTTTGAAATTTCTTTTAAATAATCCCATGTAGCATCACCTGAACCATTGTCTACAAGAACTAACTGGAAATTTACCTCATTTTTTGCATTTTTATATCTTTCAATAAGGAGTGGAATTGATTTCAATTCATTATAACAAGGGATTACTATTGATAACTCATACTTTTTATTATTTTTCTTATTCATTTGCATGTTGCCTCACCCACTTTTGCCAGTATTCAGCAGATTCCTTTAAGTGTTGCATTACAAGACTATCATTTGGCTCCCTCTCCCTAAACGATAGCTCAAGCAGTAGTATGGTATTATTCATTGGATCAGATCTTTTTAATGTCTCAATAAGCTCGGGCGGATTGATTTTCCCTTTTATGTTATACTGCTCTATGAAAGGATAGTGGCCCCCTTTATCAAGTAAAGATTGTTTTATGTGTATAAACGGACTTATAGATGCAAAATTCTCAAGCCATTTTTTATAATCTGTGTCATGAGAATTATTAGAACTCAAATCTCCATGATCAACGTCAAGACATAAATAAATAGGAATCGCACTACCCTCAAGCATTCTCTGTATTCTCTTAGTTTCCTCGATTGTCTCTCCATACTCCCTTTTGACAGACATCGGTTCCCAGCTAAGAGATTTCAACCCAATACTCTTGCCGTATTCTGCAAGTTCTTTCCAGGAAGCAACTGTTTCTTTTAAGATAAAGTCCCTTCTTTCTTTGTCATACAAATCTTCATAGCACAATATACCAAAATGACTTGAGAGATCATAAGCTCCAAGTTTGACTGCTATATCTGCTAATTTTTTAAACCATTTTTTCCAGAATTCTCTAGATATTCTATCTGGATGTGAAAAATGATTGACACGAGTAAATGCCCCAGTCATAACACTATCAATTTGAATGTTATACTTCTCTTTACATTTTTTTATCCTATTAATAAGATCATTTATAACTTCATCTCCTAATGAAGGATTGATCAAATCAGCTGTCAATTGTACGTGTCTTATTCCTAAATCTTCCCCAATAACCTTCATCCACTGTTCTGGCTTTGGGTAACGATTCAATGCAAATCCTGTATTTATGCCCAATTTCATTCTTATTTTACCTCAAGGATTTATTATTATCTTTAGATTATTCTTGTTTTTTGCTTCTTCATACGCTTTATCTATCTCTTCTAAAGGAAATGTTTTTGTTATTAAAGGCTTCAAGTTTATTTTCTTATTCATGATCATCTCAACTGCTAATTTATGGTGCTTAGATGTTGAACCATGTGAACCAAGAATTGTTAATTCCTTATAATGTATCAAATTTGAATTTATTGATATGTTTCTAGTATTCCCTGGGAGTCCACCAAAAAAATTTATAACTCCCTTATTCTTAATGTATTTCAATGACATTTCTTGGGCATCTATCGATGGACATGCTGTAATAATAATGTCAAATCCTAAGTTGTCTGTTAACTCATTCTTTGCTTTTTCAAGCTCCTCATGTGCTGAAATTATATATCGATCCGCTTCAACTCTTTTTGCAACTTCTAGTCTTGTACTGTCAATATCACATAACACAACCACAGACGCACCCATAACTTTCCCTAAAATGGTTAACATACAACCCATAGGTCCTGCACCCAAGATCAATACTTTCTTCCCAATACTCATATTGCACAATTCATAACAGTTTATGCAGCATGCCAGCGGTTCACTCATTGAAAACTCATCTTGGCTCGCACTACTCCCAGTCGTTATAACTACTGGCCCAAAATCAAGAATCCTTTTGTCCAATTTCAAATATTCTGCAAACCCACCTGGGTATTCATACCCAAAAGCCACATTTCTCAAACAGTTGTTACTAAATCCTTCTTTACACCAAACACACTTTCCACAAGCAATATCTGCAGATAAAGCAATTTTATCTCCAATATTGAATCTGTGTTTTTGATTCTCACCAACTCTTACAACTGTGCCTGAAGTTTCATGGCCTATAATCTGAGGAGGGGTGATTCTATCATTTCCTGACTCCAAAATTCTCAAATCACTGCCGCATATCCCACAACTGTCTACTTTTATAATTATTTCATCATCTGTTATTTCAGGGATAGGGACATCTTTTATTGTTAGATTGTTAATGCTTTCTAAAAATACGGCTTTCATTTTTCTCCTTCAATTCGGGTGTATTAAAACTTTCAAACAAGATATCTTCTTATCTTTTATTTTGTCAAAAGCTTCTACAATTTCTTTTAATTGATATCTATGGGTGATTAATGGATTGACATCAATCTCATTTTTTGACATTAAATTCATACATACCTTCCAATCATTCTTAAAAGGATCAGAGATATTTGAATTCCATGATGAGTAAATTTTTAACTCACTTCTAAGAATCTTTGACATTGTTCTTGGTTCAAGACACAAATCGTTTTGATGATTACCTAAAAAAAGAATCGAGCCTTCTTTTTTTATGTTATGAATATTCATATTTATCAATTCAGATGCACCACTACAATCTATCAATATATGAAATGTTCTGTTGTTTACATTGATATCAGGGGTCCATGCTTCATCAAACCCTGCCTGTTTTGCTATTATCATTTTATGTTGATTTCTATCAATTCCAGCAATCATATTCGCACCAAAATGTTTACATAACATTCCAGCAATAACACCAATTGGTCCAAGACCAAGTATCAAAACATATGCATTTGCAACATCAGTTAATTTCTTTACCCCCCTATGAACAACTGCCAATGGTTCTAGTAAAGATGCCTGATCATAAGTAACATTATTAGGAATTGGTACTAAGTTATCTTTAGGAACTACTACTTGTTCTGCAAAGCCACCGTCACACCTTGAACCTAAGTAATTATAATTATCACAAAGATTGTACTTTTCAGACTTACAGTAATCACATTTTTTGCAAGGTATTAACGGGAACACTGCAACCCTCTGATTCATTAAATGATCGTTATCTTGATTTGTTTTTAAAACAATCCCAGAAAACTCATGTCCTGGAACAAGATTTTTTGAATACATTCCATTTTTATAAACCCTATCAATATCAGATCCACATATGCCGCAGCTCATTACTTTTACAATGACTTCATCTTCTTTCAAAGATTTTTGTTTCTTTTTCTCTATTTCAAAATCATTTATATCTCTTAATACTGCAGCATTGTACTCTGTTTCATAACTTTTTTCTACATCAATCATCTTTCTTTCTGGAAGGTTTGATGTTATTTCCTTAAATTTATGGAGATTATTACTGAACCCATTATTATTGAATAACATTGAAGTTCCAGCAACAACAATATCAATACCACTTTCATATAATGGTTTTATGTGTTCTAACTTAACTCCTCCGTCTGATATTAATTCAACATTAAGGTTATTCTTTTTTATGTAAGAATATAGGTAATTTGTCTTTTCATATAACTCATCACAAAATTTCAATCCTGAAAAGCCAGTCTTGACATTCATTAATAAAAGGTAGTCAATGTGGGGTAAATACTTTTCAACAAATGAGGGAGGTGTTTCTATGTTCATTGCCAACCCAACCTTAACATTCTTTTTCTTTAGGTATTCAATGTTTTTTTGAATATCCTCATTTGTCTCTACATGGAAAATTATTATGTCAATCTCACATTCTACCAATTGGTCAAAATATTTAGAAGGTTCTTGTACCATTAAATGTACATCAAAGGGTATTCTTGTCAAACGCCTACTTTCTCGAATAACCTCTAGATTAAGGGCAAGATTATTTACAAAATTACCATCCATTATATCCATATGGAAATAATCAACACCAACTTTTACAAGTGCCATTACGTTTCTCATTATGTGCATTGAATCAGCACACATTAATGAAGCAGCTATTTTCATTATTCTTTCCTTTTATTTTAATTAAGTGTAGAATGGGCTGTAATCAAATTTAAACCTATTTTCAACTCCCACCCGGTTTACAGGAACGTAAAATCCTTTATAAATCTTCGTTTTATAGATTGTTAAATAAAATAAATAAAAAGTGGCATATAAATCAAACAAAGATAAAACACCATCTAATGGTGGTAAATTTATTAACCAATAACTAAAGTTATAACAAAAGAGTGTAGCAGTTTAAATTACATTCCCGACCCTATAAATTAAAACAGTATCTGATTCATAGAACAGATGCAGATCCAAAAGCTCAACATATTCTTTAATGGGCCGCTCCGCTCCTTCAAACATGATATATGCTACGTTGTTTTTTATCACATATTCTCTTAAAAACTCAACCTTTTCTTGCTTTTCTGATAAGGGGACTATTTGAGTGTTATTATAAATAAACTTAAAGAAATCATTAGTATATGTGTAAAAGTTTTCTGTACTAAAATACCTAAAATAGTCATATCCTATTAAATCTTCATATTCAGGAACACCCGAGTTATTAAATAACATATTGACTTCTTCAATTCTGTCTTCCATACCAGTGATTATGAGGTAAAAATATATATTGTTTAAACTACGGTTCTTGTAATCTTTTTCTGCAAGTACACTTTTATACTTGTGTTGTTCAATCAACGCACTTTTTTGCGAAAGTGCACTTCTTATAAATCCATGAGATTTCCAAGATGAAGAAGGTTTATTCTCCACTGTTTCATATAACTTACTAAACAAAAGCACATCATTTTTGTTTGTATGGGAGAGTTCATTAAGACCATTTATAAGATCATATGGATAAAAAAAGCCTTCAAAATCCACAATTTTACGAATATTATGGTTATTATTAAGTTGGATATTAACTATATCAAGAGATGATTTAATCAATGTAAGTTTCACATTTGCAACTCTATTAACAGGATCATAATTAAGATCATACGTCTTATCAGATGGGGCAATGTAATAAATACCACCTATTAAACTAAAGTTGATTAAACTGAACAGGGCCAAAAAAATCACAAATTTTTTGGCAAACCTGTGTTTTAATATGTATGTATAAGCAAGTAATGAAAGAATGATACATCCAGGATAAATAAATTGGAATTGATCTAATTCTGCCAGTTCAACAAAAAAGAGTAGAAAAAAATAACTAACCCCAATTATAGATAGAAAATAAGTAGTAGAATTTATTACAAACAGCTTTTTTTTGAATATTGATGATATTAAATCACGCACAAGAGGATATAAACAAAAAAGACCTATTCCAAAATACAATACTACTTGTATAACAAATGAGAGTATGGCACTAGGAATCAAATATTCTGGAACAAGATAAGTAAATGACTTTAAATAACCTGGAAAGATTACCCACAATGTTTGTTTATGTGCTCCAAACACAAAGATAACCAAATACATCACACCAGGAGCCAAAACTAATGATTGTTTTAAAACTTTTTTAATATCTCTATCTTTAATAAATTCTAAAGCATACATAAGTGAATAAGCAACAAATATGGGAACAAAGAATGTAGCTTTGATCATAGCTATTCCTGTAATTATAATTGCCTCTAATAATAAATTCCTCTTCTTCTCTTTTATCAAAAAGAATAAACCAACTACAAATAAGATTGCAAGTCCAAAACTCCCCATATAAGTAATGCTGTGGAGAAAAAAGGGTGGTTGGGGGATTGAAGTAATTCTAAAGATTATATCTGGCCATGCAACATTAGTAAGTGCTTTTATAAGATATCTTAACTTATCAATATGTATATTCAGACTTGAAAAAAGAATGGCAAACATAAATATTATTCTATAATAATTATTTTTTATAGTCCTTGATACTTCGATCAAAAAAAGAATAAAAATAAACAAGAACATAGCAGGAATTAGTTTGTACACTAATGTTAATGGATCTACACCAAAATTATTGGTTAATTGGTGTATAATTATGGGGTATCCAAAATGATACTTCATTATCTTCCCTGAATAAGACATATCATACACAGGAAACATTGACCCCAAACCATTGGAAATGCTTATCTCATATATCGGATGCGAGTCATCCTTAAAATAAATTCCATCTTCAGCATAATAGGAAAAATCAGATATTAAAAAGATAGAAAAAATAAGAAAGAACATCCCAACAGTAAATAAGATATCTTTATGAATATCAATCCGTTTAATTACATAAAAAGCTTTTGTATTATTAAGTATGAGCGAGATAGAACCAATAACAAAAAGTATAATTAATGAAACAAAACCCATTATGCTAAGATAATCTAAAAAAATAAAGAGTATTATGTTTAACGATATCCCAACTAAAAGTGATATCAAAAGAATAATCAAGTAAGAAAATTCATAGTTATGTTTTTTGAGCATCAAAATAAAACCAAACCCACCAATAAGAAGAACCACAAAATAAGCAATAAATGAAATAAAGCTAACTATTGAAGAAAATAGCGAATAAAAAACAAGAAGGAACAAAAGAAAAGAGATTATATTTAAATACATGACCCACTTATTATTTAATGTTTTATTATTTACTTCTTTGTTTATTATGGTATCAGCCATAGACATTAATCCTCATTAGTAACTTTCCTAGCAATTAGTGAGAATGATAACTTGTTAATTCCATCAAAAAAACAGTCACTGGTTTCATCGTTCTCAATTAATGTATTAAAAACTCTCAAGAAATATGATCCTTCGAGGTTCTCAAATTTAATCATAGGTACAGAATATGTTTCAGATTTATCTGTTGTCAATATAATTTCTTTATTTTTATCCCCAATAACTAATTCTCCATTAGTTGAACCCAAACAACTTCGTGCGGAAAACCTAAAGTCAACAGGAGAAGCTTGATCAAAACTCTTTCCAAATACGTATCTTTCTTTTTTAAGTCCACCATTAACTATGCTATAAGATAAGTTATTTTTATCAAATGTTTCAGGGTTTATTGTATAAATCATTGTTCTAAGGAATGTTGTTCTTACCTCTCTCTTTAAATCAAGAATAAGTTCTACATCAAGCTTTGACTCATTTTTATAAATTATATATCTCTTTGTAATTAACCCTAAGCTTCCTAGATTTACTTCACATTCTGCTCTAATGAAATTATCAAATTCTTTTGCTTTGATAATTGTTTTAGAAAGATCTGTTATCTGTTTCTTTCCATCAAAAACAAGGGTGTGACCTGAAAAGAAGTCCATTGCATACTCTATGTCTTCATAATATCCATGGGGAATTGTCTTTATAATCGGTTTTTCACAAATTTCTTTAAATTTTAGCTCTTTTATTGTGCCTCCTTTCTTCTCACATAATTTTAAGATAACCATTTTTGTTTCAATTGTATTATCTTTCAACTCTAAATCTTCAGAAGGCATATTATCTATTTCTATTGTTTTTGTTTTACTTTTTAACTCTCTTATGAATAATTTCAAATCGGCCCTAAACTTATTCCACTTAACCTCCTCTGTATGCGTACGAAAATCACTTGCCCAAAACTCAACAAGTTTCCCCCAGTCTTCTTCATTAGATGCCTCATCTTTTTTTAGATTTAACAATAAATGGTATGCTTTATAGCACATGGAGTTGCTTTCATAATTATTTTTTCCACAAACTGCCCATCTCAAGACATTGTATTTCTCTTGCTTTTTTGTAATTATAGGTGCTTCAGCTGAGCCAACATCATAATCTTGATCCAAATAACACTTTTTGATTGAGTCCGAGGGAAGAATAAACCCAATATCTTTCTCTTCCTTTAATTTTTCAAATGCTAATTTTATCTTTTCCATCTCCTTCTCTTTCACATCACCTGAATGAAGTGTTTTTGGATCTCTAGGACGGAAATCAAACACCTCCATATCATTACCATATAACATCATCACTCTATCTTCCTCAATAGACATATTGGATTTAACAAACTCAATATATTCCTTCAGGTCAATATCACCATATACATATCTCTGAAGTTTCTGAAAAAATATTGAGTTATTCCAGATAACCTTAATCCTTTCATCACCAACACCTTTGATACTGGTTGTTGAAAACTTACACTCACTTAAGGCTCTGTTATGTCTTACAGAATTTACCCAATCAATAATCAATGATTCATACCCAGATTTATTGTAAATTTCTACAAGTCCTTTTGAATAAACTTGCTCATTAACAAAAGCTGTCTTTGGTTTTACACCTAAAATTTTCTCATAAACTCCATTTCCCATCTCAAGATTTTTTATATTAACTTCTGCAGGAATTAAAGGAAAAATACTCTGTACATACCCAGAACCAATAAATTCTACTTTTCCTTCTTCAATTAATTGTTTTATCTTACCTATCAGTGTAGGATCTAACTCTTTAATTATCTCTAGTGTTTTCCCAGGAAATTCTAAGCCTATTTTAATGTCTAATTCGCCAACTAACCTAATGATCGGCCAATAACATTTTTCAATAACTTCTTTATACTTGCTTTCCGGAATACTAGAATACCCAAGATTTCCGTGAAAACAAGTCGTTAAATATAATTTTGCCATTTTTCTTGTTCCAACTAATCATAGATCATTTAACATCCATCTATAATCTGGGTGAGTGTTTATAAATAATACTCCTCTTTTTTCTCCAACTAGAATCCAAAGGTAATATAGTTTGTAGCCTGGAGTAGCCACAACAGGATGATATCCTTTAGGGATTAAAACAGTTGTATTGTTTTCTATAACTAACGCTTCATCTAACTCTTTATCAAAAGAATAAACTCTTTGAAGACCAAAGCCATTTTCAGGGTATATTTTAAAAAAATACACTTCATCCATCTTGACCTCTTCTTCTCCTTTGTTCTCATCATGTTTATGTGGGGGATAACTTGACCAATTCCCAGAAGGATTTATTGTTTCTCCAACACAAATACTTTCTGCATCTACATTTTCATATATAATATCCTGGACTTTTCTTCTAAAATTATCTTTTCCAACGTCCCTAACTCTAACACTTTCTTGGGCAACAAACTGAACCTCTTTTTTTTGTTTTGCCTCTGTCTGACAAACAGCCACTTCCGAATTCTGCAAAAACAAGACAGTAAATTTTGAATCAATTGGAACATACAACGCAGTAGCTTTTTCATCAAAAACATTTTTCCTTTTTAGTTCATATTCTTTAGAATCAACAGTAACTTTAACATGCCCACTTAATATAATCAAAGCAGTTTCATTATTTCTTGTACCAATCGAATGAGACTCTCCTTCTTTTCCCGACAGTATCCCAAAACAAATATTTTTCATATCTTCGGAGCTAACAATCCCATTATAACCACTAATTATCTCATTTTTCTTGAGCAAGTTTATCATTCTAAATCACCACAAATCTCACTAAAAGCTTTATTTAGAACCTCAAGTCCCTCTTGTATGGCTTCTTTAGTTATAATCAGTGGAGGGCATATTTTTATCGTAGCTCCCCCAAAACCTACTGGGGAAAACATCAACAAACCATTCTCAAAACAATTAAATACTATTTTCTTAGCTGTTGCTCCATCAGATTCTTCACTATTAATTTTGGTAATATGTAATCCATAAACTAACCCCTTGCCATGTAAAGCACTGACAATCGAAGGATATTTTTCTTTTATTCTTCTTAGTCCTTCATAAAGAATATGGCCATTAATCTCTGCTTTTTCTACAATTCCCTCTTTTTTCATTAATTTAATATTAGCCAACGCACTTGCACAGCAAATTGGATTTCCTCCATGTGTACTAGTCATCTCTCCAGGACCATAAAGATCCATAATCTCGCTTTTTCCAACAACTGCAGAGAGCGGCAAAGCACTACTTATGCCTTTCCCACAACAAACAATATCCGGAATAACATCATAATGTTCGAATGCAAACATCTTTCCTGTTCTCCCAAAACCAGATTGAACCTCGTCTACAATAAACAGAACTTCATTCTCGTCACACCACCTTTTTAAGCTTTGAACATACTCTTTTGGTGCAAAACTTGCTCCTCCTCCCTGATAGGGTTCCATCAATACAGCAATAATCTCTTCTTTGGGATTAATTCCCAACTCATTCATTCTTTCTAAAAAAACATCAAAGCCTGTTTGTTTATATCTGAACCCATCTGGAAATGGTACTTGAAACATATCTTTGTCTAAATTAACTATCCACTCTTTTAGTGCAGGAATTCCTCCAACCATTTGTGCCCCCATTGTTCTCCCATGAAAGCCATTCTCAAAACTGATAATGCCAATCTTCTTCTTTCCATATTTCTTAATACCTTGTGTTCTTGCTAATTTTATTGCAACTTCAATTGCTTCTGAACCAGTTGTTAGAATAAAAGATTTATTTAATTCATCAGGAAATAAACTTACTAACTCCTTTGCAAATTCAATCCGTGGTTTACAAGGAAAGCAATAATTATAAAGTAAATCATTCTCTAATTGCTCAATTATGGCTTTTTTTATCTCTTCAGCAGCATGTCCCGTATTTGCTACAAGAACACCAGAACTCCAATCAAGCCACATGTTACCGTGTATATCATAAACTTGAAACCCTTTTGCACTATGCCAAACCACTGGGGGCTGACCACTCATTGATCTTGACTCATATTTATATGAGCTATCTAATAATTCCATAGATTCCTTTGGAGGAATCTCTGTAACAATTTTCCTAAACTTTGTTTCTATTTTTTCCATGTAAATCAACTTCCTATATCCTTATTTTTTGTATATTTTATGTGGCATTAATTTCTGAACTAATTTAAACAATCTCCATTCAAAAGGAAGGTCATAAAACTGTCTTTTTACTCTGGCTTTTGCTAAAAAATGTAAAATTCTTAAAATATATTTGTACTTTCCTTTTTTCATATGGGATCTAACATTAGTCAATGTGCCCAAGACCATATCTGCAGGATATGCTAACGGCAAATAAAATATTATGACTCTTTTAACAAGATCAACATATTTATCACTAATATACACTGTTGCCGGATTCTTATCTATAACATCAGGTACATACTTAGACCATTCTTCAAGTGATTTTGGTTCTTTAAATCCTTTTTCTAATGCATCATAATACATTGGTGTTGAAGGATATGGATCAAAAAAATACATTGGCAGTAAAATCTTTGGAAATAACTCTTTTAATTGAGCTGCCAAATGAAATGATTCATACAAATCCTTCTTAGATTCATTTTTTGGCATACCAAACATAAAAAAGAAAGTCATCTCAATACCTGATTTATGAATCTTTCTTGCAGCTTTCATGATATCTGTAGCTTTGATATCTTTCTTCATATAATCCAATACTCTCTGAGATCCAGTCTCTGACCCAACACCTAACCATACACAACCTGCTTCCTTTAGTAATGGAAGAACAGTGTCATCCCACCTAATCACTTGATCTACTCTGGGATCTGCTGTAAACCTGATGTTCAATTTTCTTTTTATTATTTCCTGACATATCGCTTTGACTCTATCTACGCTCACAAAAAAATTAGAATCAATAAAAAAGAATGAATGAATATCATACTTTTTAACAAGATATTCCAACTGCTCTCCAACTGTTTCAGCTTTTAACATTGTTATCTGATGGCCATACACACTAGTACTAGCACAGTAAGCACACCTATACGGACAACCATAAGCCGTCGTATAAGGTAACATTCTATTTTTCCTGTCTTGTACATCATTTGATATTCCCATGCCTTTATTACAACCATCTTGAATATATCTCTCTAAGTCTATTATATCATAGGCAGGTAAGGGGTAGTTATTCATATCAACAATTTTTCTATTAGGATTCTCAATAATCTTACCATTCTCCTTATATACTATTCCAGGAATATCATTTAATGGTAACCTTTTTTCTATAGCATTAATCAGATCTAATATAGTTTGTAACCCAAGACCTTTTACAATAAAATCCACATAGGGATTTTCTGCTGTTTGTTGAGAAGCTGTAGAAGCATGCCATCCTCCCCATATTGTTGGAACTTTTAGAACTTCCTTTGCAAATTTTGATATCCTTAACCCACCAACAAGCTCATATCCTGTTTGGGCAGATACACCAACAGCAATAATATCTTTCTTAATGGATAACATCTTCTTTTCAATGTTTTCATCAAACTTTTCATCAAAAACAACTACATTATATCCTTCTTTAATCAAAGGAGAAGCTATTGCTAGCAAACCCAACGGAACATGTGCAGGTTTAACCCTATCATTACGAGAACCTCTCGAATATGCTCTTCCTTTAAACAAAACAACAGTTTTACTCATTTTTTAACCTAGCCCCAGGTCTCTTAAAATATTCATCTGCTCTAAAAATTTCACCTTCTACATCTATCTCTTCTATGCAAATAACATTATCTTTTGTCTTCACTAGAACACCTTTATTTTTTAACACAGATACAATGTGACCTGGAATTTCTAAATAATCATCACACCCAAACATTGAAGCTTTCCATATTATCACTTTTTTCCCTTTATGATATGTAAACGCACCAGGATATGGTTTTACTAACGCCCTAACCAGATTAAAAACATACCTAGAATTTTTACTCCAATCAATAAGACCATCTTCTGGTTTTCTTTGTTGAATAAATATTGATTTTCTTAAATCTTGTTTAATTCTGAGTGCAGTTCCATCCTCTATTTTTCCTAATACTTCACATATAGAATTTGCCAAATCATTATTTAACTTACTGTACAACGAGTTTATATCGTCTTCTTCTTTTACCTCTATTTTTTGTTGAAAAATAATATCTCCAGCATCTACTTCCTCAGTCATCCAATAGATGGTATAACCAACATATTTTTCATCATTAATAATGGCCCATTGGGTAGAATGCATTCCCCTATATCTAGGAAGTAAAGAATAATGAACATTTATGAATCTAAACTTTTCCAAATAGGATGAGGGAATTATATCTCTATAATTATTCAAAATAACAAGATCTGGTTTTATTTGATTCAATACATCTAACTCTGTTGGTGGATACACAGGAATTCCATTCTCTTTTGCAATCCTGATCACACCTTCAGAGGTTGAAGCTTTTGAAGGAATATTTTTTGGTACATTTGAGTGAATAACTGCTTCCACTTTAAATTTCTTTATTACTTCCTTTAGAGATGGTTCTGAAGGATGACCTGAACCAAGGTATACAATTCTCATCTTGTCAAAATTATCATGCACCTTTTAAACACCTCACCTACTCTAACTCCTCAACTTCTAAATTTATTGACTTTATTGCCTTTTCAGCTATAGATACTGCTTCTTCCTTTGTTTCTGCATGTGTCATAACACAACCAACCCTTTCTCCATGGGATGTAGGAATTTTAACCTCTGTCCCAACATCCATATTTTCATACGCAGGTTCCCAATTAAAAAAATGTACTCCTTCCATCTGCTTAACTTTTTCTAAACCACTTATTGATCTAACTTTCCCAAATCTCTTTGGGAATAAATACCTTAATGCAACTCCATGATTGAACTTAGGTTTTAACAAATCTAAGTCTGGTTTTTCACCTACAACTGCATCTAGCAACACACTTAAAATATCAGTTCCATTATGGAGTGGAACAGTTTCCCAACAAAAATAATCCCCACTAAGTCTAGAAGCCATTTCTAAAATTTTAGGACCATCTTCATTGATAAAAATATCTCCCTTTGCCGGTCCAAAACTTATTCCAAGTGCTTTAATAGCTTTCTCAACTTCTTTCATTGTTTTATCATACATCTCATTAGATAAACTAGTTGGTAAGGTATCACCATCCTCTAAAAAATAAGGGGGATGAATCTCTTTTTTATCATAGTTTCTATCAGAAAATCCAGTAGTATATATCTTTCCATCTAACACTATTGATTCAGAACTATGTTCAGTGCCGCCAGTTAAAAACTCTTCGATTAAATATGAATTCTCCTTAGAATACTTATCAATCTCCATCATTGCAGAATCTACCTGATCCATGCTAGATATCTTTTGAACACCTCTTGCACCAGCGCTGTCTACAGGTTTAATAACAACAGGTAGATTTAACTCTTTTATCGCTGAAATAACTTCTTCCTTATTTGTAGCATGACGAAACTCAGGAATAGAAACTCCACATTCCTTTAATTTTTCATACCTTTTTAATTTATTTGTTGTAACTAACGCAGTCTCTTTACCGACAGCAGGCAAACCCAATTCCTCAGCAACCGCAGCAATAGTTTGAGAAACTTCTGCTGCCATTGTTGTTACACCATGAATACCAATCTCATCATTCAATCTTTTAGCTAAGTTCACTACAGCAGGAATATCTCTAGTACTAATTGTGTGTGAATAATCCGCATACTTAAAACCAACTGCCTTCGGATTAAAATCTGTTACAATGACTCCTAAACCTTTATTTTTAGCTAATTTTATTAAAGGTAGCTGATTAATACCTGCTCCAATTATTAAAATATTCTTCTTCAAATAAATCTCCCTCCAAAACAATAAATAACATTACTTACATTTTGAATTTTGTTAATCAAAATCATCTGAAAACAAGTTATCAAATTTTAGATCTGTATTTAATTTATCAAAATCTGATTTTATATGACGCTGCACCATCTGACTTGTAGATGTACTAAAAACAATAGAATTTTTAGCCGTTAGCAATCTTTCAACTGGTTCAATCTCCAAAAGGAACAATTTCTTACCACTCTTTTGTTTATTATGATCCACACATTGAAACTTATCAATATTTTTCTCAAAAAATTCCTTATTGCTTTCTATGAGGCAAAATAAATCTTCTCCACCACCATAAAATATCACTTTTTCAAAATTTTCCAAGCAATTTTTGACCTTCATCAATGCATTTTCATAATTAACTATATGACGGGACTCAAAATATTTCTTAAATTCATCTTTTATTCCTTCAGTATAATCCATTTTTCTAAATAAAAATCTTTGGGTTGGGTAATTACTACTAGACAACTCAGTATAAGTAGCCAAAGGCGTACAATGTTCCATTTCAAGAAATTTAATTATGGAAAAAGGACTAAAATGATTATGGTGGATAGCACATAGGGTATTACCATAACGTGGATTTGGATAGCGTTTAACAAACCAAGAAGGAACATCAACATAAATATATCCTCCTGGCTTAGTTAATGAAATTAGAGATCTCAAAAAGATTTTTGGATTAGATACTAAATCTAAAACATGTAAACACAAAACAACGTCAAAACCTTCTTTTAATTGTTTATGTTCTTCCTTCTCAAAGTCTAAATCATTCAACATGCAATCAATAAGTTCAATATTAAAATTATCCTGAGCGAATTTAACACATTCTTGGCTAGGCTCTAATCCTGCCACTTCGCAACCAAATTTCCCCTTTACCATATTAAGCAAAAGTCCCTGTGAAGCTCCAACATCAAAAATTCTCTTACCTTTTAATCCAATAATTCCATCAAGGTAATTTATTGTTGCTTCATAAAAAATATTGGTGTATCTCTTCAAAACATTATCATCAAACTGAGAAGTAGGAACATTTTTATAATAACTTTTTAGTACTTCCTCACTATACCTTGGAAAGATTGATATAAACCCACAAGAAGGACACATCATAAAACTTCTATCTTTTGTATTTATCTGATCTTTAATCAAAGAATAATCAATATCCACCATTTTAACATCAACAATTTTATTACAGTCATTATGACCGCACATTACACATTCATAATCCATTATAACTCATCTCCTATTGTTTTTTTAGAGTCTTTTTTTAGCTGACTCTTCTTATTAATCATCGCCTTCGTTATATGATGGTGCTTTATATATTTTTCGTCTGGAAAGATGATTTGAGATACTCTTTTAACACCTTGACCATCAACAAGTTTTGCTCCATTTTCTCCAAATCTTTTTCTAGTCTCTACATCAACAAGCAATCTCCCAATTTCTCTTGCTATATCTTCTTCATTTACATCATCATAATCTCCAATGTAAAAACAAGTTCCAAATTCCTTAAATAACTCAGCAGCCTCCTTATTTCTTTCAGAAAAACTCAATATTACTGAAGGCAATCTTGTAAACGCTGCTTCATAAGCTGTAACACCAAACAGTAAAATTCCCATATCGCTTTCTGACATTAATTCAAGCATATTATCAACATTTCTTTTAAAAGAATATTCTTTTTTTAACGTCTTCTTGAAATCTTCCAGTTGTTTATCACTCGTAAAGGCAGGTCCAATTATAACAGTTGTTTTGAAATCCTCATTCACTTTCTCCAAAGCTTCTAATACTTTAAATATGCACCCACGACAATCACCACCTCCCATAGAAACAAGAATTTTTGTCACATCTGAATTATCTTCTTCTTCGACTACAGTTGTATTGTTAAGATTTTCTGAGTCAATAATAGCATAATCAGCACCATAATACAACTTCTTTGTTCCAATCAATTTCTCTTTTCTTAAGTGCTCTGTGGGGATTATTACACAATCTGCAATTTTTCTAGCCGGCCCAATATTATCTAATAAGATTATCTTAGTCTTAGTTTTAATTAACCCTTCAACATAGGATATGTCAATCTTTTCTTTTAAATCAATAACTAATGAGATTATTTTTTCATCTGCAAGAATCTCACATAATTTTTTTGATTCATTCTCTTCACTTAAATCTCTATCTAAAAGCAAATACTCGAAACTTTCCTTTTTAATAAACTCTAAAGACACATCATAATTCTTTGTTATAAATAAAATATTAATATTTTTATTCTTAAAAAGATATTTAGCTAGAACTACACATCTCTTCAAATGCCCAAAACCAATCTCTCGATTTGCATCCACCCTAAATGCTATTGTTTTTTGCATATTATTTGTTCCCCAGTCCACCTAGTTTATTCCTATCTAATTTTTGAAAATTATTTTTGTATTTTTTACCAATGCACAATATGGACTTTGTACCTCCAGGAATCCATGATGCAATAATCCACTTTAAGAAATTTGGTAAATTCCAATAAAATGCGGACTTACATATTAATCCCGGTTCTAAAAAAATAAGTTTAAATGAATACATTTTCATAAGTGCAGCTAAACTAATGGGGGTGTAGGGTGTTTTGTGAGTTGGATCATTGTAAAAATTATTTTTGTCTAATTGCCAATTGGGGGTCCTTATTATGAGTATCCCTCTTTCTTTCAACACCCTATTCATCTCTTTCATAATATTGATTGGATTGCTTATATGTTCGATAACTGCATTACAAATTATTAAATTAAATGTTTTATCTTTGTAAGGTAAACTATCCGTCTCAAAATTGCATTGATCAATATCAATCCCTTCTGTATCATAACCCTTTATTCTACATGCTCGAACAAGATGCCCAGATCCACAACCAACATCAAGAATTTTAGATCGAAATTTGTCCTGTAAAATCTTTTTATAAGTTTTTATATATCTTAAATTATAGTTCAACCAACTGTTATCTGTTTTCTCACGTTGCATATCTATTTCTCTTTTCTGCCTATATTCTTTAATCATCTTTAACCCACCATAAAATATTATTTATATTACTAAAAACTGTTAAGCCAACTCACCTTTAAACTGATTTAGGTTTAATGGAGGGACAAAACACGAATCTACGCCACCCTGTTTTATTAATCCACCAACCGAAATAATTTTTCTTATTCTTGTTTTATTCTTTATCTCTAAAAAATCATATAAGTTAATGTCCTTAACATCCACTATTAGGATGTCTATTGCCATTTTATTTGAAAACTGTATGATGTCTTCATTTGTCTCAACAAAATCACATTTAAAAGCAATGTTATCTTCATTGACAATTTTTTTACAAATATCATTTTTGTTTATCCCAAAAATAACACAATGGTTTAAATGTTCAACTATGAAATTAGAAAGAACTAACATTCTTTCAATATGGTTTAAACCAATCTTGTCTCCAGCTTCAGTTTTTATTAATATGTTGTTGTATTGCCCGCTTGGTTCTTTTTGTTTTACATGTGCATTTATCATCTTTATGGATGGATATTTATCTAAAAAATCAATAACCTCTCTTAAACCCACAATGTTTCTTTCATCTAAATAAAATTGTTTATATATCTCCTGCATAAATTTAAAGTCCGCCGAGTTGTCTATTGATAGTCTAAACCCATCTCTTTGAAATCGGAGCGTTGGTTCAAAATATGATATCTTAAATTTCTCTGGATTTTCTCTTATGTAAATAGTAACATGTTCCTTTACATATCCTTCTTGAGAAAAATCCAATTGTTTTCTAAGCGCCTCTAAACTCACCACCTCCATACCTTCATGAATACATTTAACTCCTTGTTTTACCAATACATAATCAGAGTTATCCTTATAAATAACTGATATCATTTTGTCAATCTCTTCTGGATCAATCAAAGGACTATCACAACATATTCTAACAACAATATCAGCATCAAATTTCTCCGCAGCTAAAATAAATCTATTCAAAACATCATCTTCAAGTCCTCGAAAATATTTTACATTCAATGACTCAAGATATTCAACAAGTTTATCATCTTCTTTATTGATAGTTGTAGCAACAATTATCTCATTCACATTCTTAGATCTTCTTAATCTTTCAATAATATGCCAGACAATGGGTTTTCCAGATAGTTTCATCAAAACTTTATTGGGTAATCTACTAGAGCTCATCCTAGCTTGAATAATCGCCACGACTTTCTTTCTCTTATCCATCTCCATTAAATATCAACCATCTCTCTTGTAATTAATTCACCTTTTTTTACACTCGTTTTTATTTGTTGACCAAGAACTTTTTCATAATATTCAGGAGCAAGACTTCCTAAAGGGGAAGGCCTCACAATCATTAAATTATCTTCACTTAATTTTTCTCCTACGTCAATATCAACTTTTGCGTAAATTGATCTTCTCCACTGGGTTTCTATTTTTTCACCTTCAGAGGGCCCATTTTTTGCTTTTCCAATGGATTTCTCCACATTTCTAATTGAAGTCACCATCTGCTTTAATTCCTCAGCATTCAAAGCAAACTTATGATCTCCATGTTCTAATGATTTGTCATATGTAATATGTTTCTCAATCATGTTTGCTCCTAGCACAACCGCAGCAATAGCATCTATAACACTATTACAATGACTAGAAAGACCAACAGGAACTTTAAATTTCTCTTTCAAGAATGGAATCGTCTTTAAATTTAAATCTTCATAAACTGTAGGATACGCAGAAACACAATGGAATAATGCCAGCTGTTTATTTCCTTGTTGATAAATCCATTCAACACTCTTTTCTATTTCTTCAATTGTTGCAATACCACACGACATTAAGACGGGTTTCTGTTTTTTTGCAATACACTCAACCAAATGTTTGTCAGTCATCTCATATGATGCAACCTTATGCGCTGGAATAAACAGTTGTTCTAAAAAATCAATATCCTCTTCTGAAAAAGCACTAGATAAAAATATTAATCCCTTTGACTCAGCATAATCTTTCAAAGGTTTATGCCATTCTCTTTTAAACTCCCATTTCTTTAGTTTTTCAACCACATGTTCTTGAGTAAATTCATTAAATAGTTTATTTGCTTCAAAAGTTTGAAACTTAACTGCATCACATTTAGCTTCTACAGCCATATCAACCATATTCTTAGCATTTTCATAACTTCCATCATGGCCACACCCTACTTCTGCTATTATAAAACAAGGTTCTCCGTCACCTATTAATCTATCATTAATCTTAATCTTAGTTATATCTCTTATCTCAAACATTCTTTAACACCTCTAATCACATGCTCCACATCTGCATTCTTCATACTTGGGAATAGTGGCAAGGTTATTATTCTGCTAAAAACATTCTCTGTAACAGGAAATTCAATCTCACTAAGTCCAAATCTCCCTTTATAATAACTATGTCTATAAATAGGGATATAATGAACATTAACGCCAATATTTGATTCTCTCATTTTTCTAAAAAATTCATCCCTGTTAATTCTTTTATCTAACAAAACAGTATACAAATGCCAAGAATGTTTAACATCTTCATTAACAAATGGAATACTTAATCCTTCAACATTTCTAAAGGCTTCATTATATCTTTCAACAACTTTCTGCCTCTTATCAACAAAGTCATCAAGCTTTCTCAATTGAGAAATCCCTAAAGCACATTGGAAATCAGTAATCCTATAATTTTTCCCCAATGTTTTCATATCATAAGCCCACCCGGCTTGTGGACCGAATCTCTCCTTACAATCTTTATCAATTCCATGGTTTCTTAACATCAACAATCTATTATAAATATCGCAATTATTCGTCGTTATCATCCCACCTTCTCCTGTAGTAATATGTTTGACAGGGTGAAAACTAAAAATGGTTACATCAGCAAATCCTCCTACTTTCTTTCCTTTATACTCAGAACCAACAGCATGACATGCATCCTCAATAAGAAAAAGACCATGTCTTTCAGCAATCTCTTTTATTTTTTCAATCTCACAAGGCTGCCCAGCATAATCAACATATAGTATCGCTTTTGTTTTAGGGGTGATCTTCTCTTCTATCTTATTAACATCAATATTAAATGTCTTTGCACAAATATCAACAAATACTGGTTTACAATTATTATACAAAATACAATTAGAGCTTGCAATAAAAGTAAAAGGAGTCGTTATTATCTCACTTCCCTCTTCTAAACCTAAGGCTTGCACAGCAATATCAAGCGCAGCAGTTCCATTACAAACAGCAACAGAATGATTAGAATTAACATATTCAGAAAACTCACTCTCAAACTGCCCAACCTTTGGTCCAGTAGTTATCCAATCCGACTTTAGAACAGAAACTACTTCATTAATATCTTCTTCATTAATATTATGTAAACCATAAGGGATAAATTCCATCTTAAATTAAACCCATTTTATTAAACAACTCAATAACTTCTTGTTTGCTTATGAGTGCTTGATCAGAACTATAATGATTCATCTCATGTTCAGATAATTTTCTTCCTTCTGATTGATATACACTACTATCATGATTAAAAATCTCTGGGACTATAACATACATATTTCTAAACTCGTAAGTCCTTCTAATTTCAGCATTATTAACCATATACTCATGTATCTTTTCACCAGGCCTTATACCTACTATTTTAACACCATTATTGGCATTATATCTTTCTTTTAATATCTCTATTAAATCAACAATCTTAAACGCAGGCAACTTAGGAACAAATATCTCTCCTCCTTTTGCATATCTTAAAGAATTAAATATCAAATCAATTGCATGATTGGGGCTAATTATAAATCTAGTCATTCTGCTATCTGTTAATGGAATATCTTCTCCTTCCTTTATCTTCGAAATAAAAAATGGAATTACAGATCCAGTACTCTCCAAAACATTACCATATCTAACAACAGAAAAAATAGTTCTTGTTTTCCCTTTACTTCTATTGGTGTCTGCAAATATCCTCTCAGCTAAAAATTTACATGCTCCATATGTGTTTATTGGAGAACAAGCCTTATCTGTGGAAACAAAAATCGCTTTCTCAACATTATTAATCAAACAAGCTTTAGAAACATTAAGTGTTCCTAAAATATTTGTTTTTATAGATTCATCAACATTGTACTCAATTATATCCAGCCTTTTCAATGCAGCTGCATGAATAACTATATCAGCACCATTTGCAGCTCTCTTTACTCTATCATAATCTCTAACATCACCTATAAAATGTCTTAATTTTTTATTATAATTAAACATCTCTTGCATTTTGTGATGTTTTACTTCATCTCTGCTAAGAATCCTTATACTTTGGGGGTTGTATTTTAGTATTTCTTTAGCCAAATGTCTGCCTAAATATCCTGTTCCTCCTGTTATTAAAACAGTTTTCCCTTCAAAAATATCATGCATTTTCTCTCTCCATCTTCTCGCTGATTTTTCCTTTAACTAAATTGCTTGCTCTTAACAAACTATCAAATGTTCCTGCATCACTCCAGAAACCTTTTACCTTGAAAGCCTTCATATCTCCCCTATTCACATAATAATTATTAACATCAGTTATCTCAAGCTCCCCTCTTGATGATGGCTTTAACGTTTTTACAACATTAAAAACTGAATTTTCATACACATACAACCCAGTAACACAATAGTTAGATTTAGGATTTTGTGGTTTCTCTTCTATTCCTAAAACCTTTTCTCCATCTTCTGAAACTTCAGCAACACCAAATCTCTGTGGATCATGAACCTCTTTCAAAAAGATCATACCACCTGAAACAAACGACTGAATTGCCTCTTTTACATTACCCTCAAATATATTATCACCAAGTATTACAGCTATTGAATCTCCTTTTGCAAAATCTTCAGCAAGAGCTAACGCATGAGCAATCCCTCCTGCTTTTTCCTGTATAGCATAACTAAGTCTAACCCCAAATTCACTACCAGATCCCAATAAATTAAGGAAATGTCCAGCATGTCCTGGACCTGAAACAATTAAAATATCATTTATCCCGGCATCAATCAATGTTTTTAATGGGTACATGACCATAGGTTTATCATATATCGGTAATAAATGCTTATTTGTAACCTTTGTAAGAGGCATCATTCTACTTCCAGTGCCCCCTGCTAATATAACTCCTTTCATTCCCTCACCTTTTTATTTAATTGTCTTTTATTTTTAAATAACAAGTTAAAGCATCTTTCCACGTTCTAAGCGGCGAAAGCTTTGTATTAATCAATATAGAGTATTTAGGCCTTTTTGCAGGTCTTGGAAACTCATCACTCTTCACTGGAATTACTCTAGTATTTAAATTAGTTTTGGCTATTATCTCCTTGGCAAATTCAAACCAACTACAATATTCACTATTTGTCACATGATACACCCCAAAATCACATTTATTATCAATAATCCACCTAATCTGGTGTGCTAAATCAAGTGTAAATGTTGGACTACCCACCTGATCATTTACAATCCTCAACTCCTCCTTTTCTCCACCTAATCTCATGATTGTTTCAACAAAATTCTTTCCATTTAACCCAAACAACCAAGAAGTCCTTATTAAATAATACTTGTCCATATTCTCTTTCAAGACAGTCTCTCCAACTAATTTTGACTCTCCATACACACTCATTGGGCCAACATCAGAATCTTCTTTATACCCTTCATCACTCTCACCATTAAATACATAGTCTGTGCTTATATGGATCAAGACTGCACCAACTTCTTTACAAATCTTTGCCAAATAACCAACAGATTCACCATTCACTTTCATTGCTATCTCTTTATTTGTCTCACACCCATCAACATCAGTGTATGCTGCTGCATTTATAACAATGTCTGGACTTAAACTGGAAATCTTCTCTTTCAATCTCTCTGCATCAGTGATGTCCACATCATCTTTACTCAAACCAACAACTTCTTTATCAGAAAAAGAATTCATTAAATCTGTGCCCAACATCCCTTTTGCACCAAGAATCAAAACTTTCATTTTTATTGTTTTTTCGTTATGTCATTTATTGTTTTTCCTTTCAGAGGTCTCCACCAACTTTCATTCTCTTTGTACCATCTAATGGTCTCTTTCAACCCTTCTTCAAAAGTACGTTTTGGATTCCATCCTAGATCATTTTTTATTTTTGTAAAATCAATTGCATACCTAAAATCATGACCTTTCCTATCAGGAACATTCTCAATCATCTCATCACCCAAACCAAACTCATTCAATAACAGTTTAGTAATCTTAATGTTTTGCATTTCAGCATCGCCACCAATACAATATGTCTCTCCAATCTTCCCTTTATGCAGAATGAGATCAACAGCCTCATTATGGTCCCAGACATGGATCCAATCCCTAACATTCAAACCTTCTCCATAAACAGGAACTTTCTTCCCATCAATTAAATTTGTTACAAACAACGGAATTAATTTCTCAGGAAACTGATAAGGTCCATAATTATTTGAACAATTTGAAATTGTTATAGGCAAACCAAAAGTAGCAAAATATGCTCTAACTAAATGATCTGAAGCAGCTTTTGAAGCAGAATAAGGTGATCCAGGATCATAAGGCGTCTTCTCAGAAAATTTCCCCTCCTCTCCCAATTCACCAAAAACTTCATCACTACTAATATGATGGAATCTTTTCTTACCATTTCTCAAAGCAGCATCGAGTAAAACTTGTGTTCCTAAAACATTTGTTTTTACAAATTGATCAGCATACAAAACACTTCTATCAACATGACTTTCTGCAGCAAAATGAACTATTGCATCAACCTCTTTGACTAACTGATCAACCAGTTCTTTATCACAAACATCTCCTTGTACAAATTTATATCTAGAATCTCCTTCAAGACTCTTTAAATTTTCCTTATTTCCAGCATAAGTTAATTTATCTAAATTAATAATATTGTAATCAGGATACTTCTTTAATATCTGAAGTATAAAATTTGACCCAATAAATCCACAACCACCCGTAACTAATAATCTCATCTTTTAATCCCCCAACTATTCAATCTTAAATTCTGAACTATCTCCTTCTTCATGTCTAATTTCATCTACGTCTTCTTTTTTGCTTTCTCCAGCGTACAATGCATCAGGTAAATTAATACAAACTCCTCCTTTCTCTGAAATACATTTATAACCATGCACAACTCCGGGAGGAACTATAACGCTAGTCATCTCACTCTCACCAACAACTACTTCAACCTTCTCTCCATAAGTCTCGCTATCTTTTCTATTATCCCATAAATGCAACTCAAAATCTCCTGATCCAATAAACACAAAAAAATCACTCTGTTTTACATGTTCATGTGGTCCTCTAACTTTGCCAAAATTTGTAAAAGAAACATAACTCATTACAGGCCTTAAATCATCCTCATCTTTCCTATAAATCTCAGTCAACCACCCTCTTTCATCTGTAAATTTATTCAATTTTTTTATTATCACACCTTTTATCATTTTAACCCCATTATAACATTGTTACATTAATCACAATGTTTTATAATCAAAACCCAACAAGTCTGCTTTCTTTTTATCATAAAATCCTTTTACATCAACTAAGAATGGTTTATCCATCTTATTCTTTAAATCATCGAGTGAAATATTCTCAAACTCTCTGTGATTATTAATAAAAACAACACAATCAATATCATTAATACCATCGAATTTTTTATTTTCAACATTAAACCCATTAACAACACCATAACTTATTAATGGCTCACAAGCAATAACATTAATATTAAAATACTTCAAAAAACTTATCACATCTTTTGCTTTACTATTCCTAAGATCAGGAACATTCTCTTTAAATGTCAACCCCATAACTAGAACATTACAATCTTTAATCTCTTTCCCACTATTCTTAAGTCCATTAATAACTTTCTTCCCAACAACTTCAGCCATCCCATCATTTATCTCTCTACCAGCTAAAATAACTCGGGGATGATAACCTAACTCTTGAGATTTGTATGTTAAATAATACGGGTCCACTCCAATACAATGTCCTCCAACTAAACCAGGATAATAATTATGAAAATTCCATTTTGTTCCAGCAGCTTCTAAAACATCCTTTGTATTAATATTCATCTTCCCAAATATCAACGATAACTCATTCATAAGTGCAATATTCAAATCTCTCTGAACATTCTCAATAACCTTAGCAGCCTCTGCTGTTTTTATGTCAGCTGCTTTAAACACACCAGCTTCAATAACCATAGAATAAATCTCAGCCACTTTTTCACAGGTTTCTTTATCACAACCAGAAACAATCTTAATAATTTTACTAATTGTATGTTCTTTGTCTCCAGGATTAATCCTTTCAGGACTATATCCAATCTTAAACTCTCCTAATTTCATTCCAGACTCTCTTTCAAGGATAGGCAAACACACATCCTCTGTAACTCCAGGATAAACAGTGCTCTCATACACAACTATTGCACCCTTATTCAAATTTTTCCCAACAATCTCAGAAGCGCTTTCTAAATATTTTAAATCAGGTCTTTTGCTCTCATCAATGGGTGTGGGAACAGCAACTATAACGAAAGTTGCATTTTTTATCTGGACAGGATCATTCGTAAACTCAATCTCAACTCCAGCTAACTCTTCATTAGAAACCTCTTTAGTTTTATCGATACCTTGTTTTAATTCATTAATCCTTTGTCTATTAACATCAAAACCTATGACGCCTGTCTTTCTACCAAAAGCTACTGCTAAAGGCAATCCAACATATCCTAACCCCACAACACAAATTTTTAAATTTTCCATTTCTTTATTCCCTCCTAATCATACATAAATATCCCAAATAGACTATGTTTAATAAATCCCCTCATTCTTGTATTAGCATGTACAACAAGGAAAGCAATAAAAAATATTATTCCTCTAACAAAAAATCCAAATAAAGTAATCTTTGAAAATATAACACTCAGGAAGGTATTAATACAAACTGCAACTAAGATAATTATCCCAAGGGTAATAAATGGTTTCATTTTAGTCATCTCCACTAAGGATTTCAAAATATTTCCAATAGTCCCATTATTAAAAGCAGTTTCTCCTTTTATAATTCCATCTTCAGCCAATTCAAGACCTCCATTCATTCCCTTACTTGTCTCAAAAACATCAATATACCTATAGGATCTTGTAAAAAACTTCCAAATAAAACTATCATAGCTTTGGATCTTTAAATAGTTAAAAAATGATCTAAGTTTAGAGTTAATATATAATGAAATAAGGAAATTGTTAGTTAATTCCAACACATCACAAATAACACTACATTCATAACAGCAAGAAGTAAACCAGTCAAAATAATTAACAAACTTACTTGTTTTTGTCAACATTTTGTTTAAACCACTCAATTGTTTTTCTTAATCCTTCATCCAAACTAAATCTAGGATTCCATCCTAGTAAGTTTTTAGCCTTAGATGAATTTAAATAATTCTCTTTTAATTCTCCTTTTCTTGCAGGAGCAAAATTTGGCCCATTAGTACAATTCAAAACAGAAGCCATCTTCTTCAATAAAATGTTTACAGAAGTCGGAATGCCTGTGCCAATATTGAAGCTTTCATTATTTCCCTTATCTAAAGCTAAGACATTTGCCTCAACAACATCCTCAACAAAAACATAATCTCTTGTCTGTTCTCCATCCCCAAATATTGTACACACCTTTCCCTCTAATAACAAATTAGAAAAAATAGCAATAACTCCAGCTTCCCCATGAGGGTCTTGTCTCGGGCCATAAACATTCGAATACCTTAATGCAGTAAATCTCAATCCATGAACCTTTGAATAATATCTTACGTAATATTCTCCAACCATTTTTGTTACGCCGTACGGGGACTCTGGAGCAAAAGGATAATCTTCTGTGGGAGGTTTATTCTCAGGATCTCCATAAACCACCCCTCCTGAAGAGATAAAAACAACCTTTTTCACATCAAATTTTCTGCAATTCTCTAATAGATTCAATAATCCAATAACATTTATTTGTGCATCATACACCGGATCATCAACAGATTTTCTAACATCAATCTGAGCTGCATGATGATTAACAACATCAAAATTGTGCTTATCAAAAACTTCCTTCAATTCATCACTTTGTATATTTATCTCATAAAAAACAGCCTTTGGATTAATATTATCTTTTTTCCCAGAACTTAAATCATCAACTATAACAACCTCATGGCCTAACTCAATATATCTATCTACAATATTACTTCCAATAAAACCAGCTCCACCAGTTACAAGTATTTTCATTATTCCACCCCATAGTATTCTTTATACCACTTAACAAATGCTCTAATCCCTTCTTCAATATTAGTTGTCGGATTAAAACCAATTAATCTCTTTGCTTTCTCAATATCTGCAAACGTCGCAGGAACATCTCCTGGTTGTATCTCCATAAGATTCTTCTCAGCTTTTTTACCTAATTCATTTTCAATACACTCAATAAAATAACTTAACTCAACAGTGTTTGAATTTCCTATATTCAGTATCTCAAAACCTAACTCATTATCAATTGATCCCAAAACACCTTTAACAATATCTGTAATAAATGTAAAATCTCTCTTCATCTTTCCAAAATTATAAACATCTATTGGTTTCCCTTCAATAATATTCTTTGTAAACATAAACAACGCCATATCTGGCCTCCCCCAAGGACCATAGACAGTAAAAAATCTTAAACAGATAATATTCATACCAAATAAATGGTGATACGTATGTCCCATTAACTCATTAGCTCTTTTTGTCGCAGCATATAGTGAAACAGGACTATCTACTCTATCTCCCTCAGAAAAAGGAACTTTTGTATTCCCTCCATAAACACTTGAACTAGAAGCCATAACAAAATTCTTAACTTTCTTTTGTTTTGCTAACTCAAGTAGGTTTAATGTTCCCTTAACATTAGTCTCTTCATATGAAAACGGATTTATCAATGAATACCTAACGCCTGCCTGCGCAGCTAGATGACACACCTTATCAATTTCATTCTCTTCAAAAACTCTTTTCATTGCTTCTAAATCAGCAATATTCTCCTTGTAAAACTTATGGTTGGGATGATCTTTAATCTGTTTTAATCTTGCTTCTTTTAATGTAACATCATAATAATCATTTAGATTATCAATAGAAATAACTTTATCTCCTCTTTCTAACAACTCCTTAACAAGATGGAACCCAATAAATCCTGCACTTCCTGTAACTAAAATATTCATTTTAAACCTCGATTATCATTCCAGTAAACTCAACATCCCCCAAATCAAGAGAAATCTCCTGGCCAATTTTTACTTTATAATTGTGAAAATAATACTCATCATGTCTTTGTTCCACTTGTAATTCGACAATCAAGGTAACATCTTTATTGACTGGGTGATCTCTTTTATAAACCTCTCCTGTATGTGTTTCGACAATCATCTCTGCTGGCACAATCTCTATCCCAATTATCTCTGCATTCACCTTCCCTTGGCTCAATTCTGTATCTCCAACACCCATAGCATCTACTAACCATGGATAAATATCATATATTTTTATTTTGATTTCTTTAGGAATACTGTTGGTTGGTTCATCTTTCACTTCTACAATAACTCCAGAAAAAAGCAGATCATCAGTAAGGAACCTCAATGAATTACTTAATCTTATAGACTGTCCTTGAAAATACCTTTCTCCACCAATCCTTTTTGTTTTTATCACTATATCCATATCAACAATTTTATTTGTACCAGACGTAACAATGGAATTAATTCTTTCTATTTTAGCAATCTCATTTCCAAAATAATCATAAATATACTCAGTCTCTAATAAATCTTCTAAATTATTGGAGCTAATATGGACAGAAATAGTAAGATTATCCAATTTAGTAATAGGTGTTTTATTGACTAATATGACCTCACCATTCAAAACCATGGATTGAGTCTCTAATTTTATCTTATTATTTGCTTTTAATACATATTCATTTTCAAAAATAAAAATATCTTTATCATTTATTACTAGAACATCTGCTGTAACAAATAACTGATGATTTTCAAGTAATTCAAGATCATTGATTATAGCAATCTCATTCCCATTTGAATCAAATACAACATCTCCTATTTTCAAAGACTCAACAATGTCTGGCTCAACATTATCTACCTTAAAATAAACAGGAACATACTCCTGTTCTGAACCAGACAGCAGGTATTTAAACCCAACAATAATAACTAAAACAATAAACAATATTACTATCAGATCAATTATATTGATTTTCCCAAATAATCTCCCCTTTTCATCTACAATCGGCATAATAGTCTGAAAAAGCCATGCATTTATAAAGTTTACCTGTAAAGTATAAAAACATATTTAAATACCTACTTTCCCCTATCTCCACAATGAAAATCACAATAATTGGCTCAGGATATGTAGGATTAACAACAGGAACTTGCCTAGCAGAATTAGGTAATAATGTCACCTGTCTCGATATTGATCAAAACAAGATAGATAGCTTAAACAACGGAAAAATCCCAATATATGAACCGGGTCTAAAAGAACTCTTAGAAAGGAATATGTTGGCAAAAAGAATACTTTTCACTACAAACCCTCGGGAAGCTATTGAAAGTTCAGATGTAATCTTCCTCTGTGTAGGAACCCCCCAAAACGAAATAGGAAAGGCAAACCTAGAGTACATTTTTTCAGCTGCAAAAACTATAGCAGAAAATATGAATTGTTATAAAATTATTGCTACCAAAAGTACTGTTCCTGTGGGAACAGCAAACAAAATAAAAGAAATAATCAAAAATAACACAACACACGAATTTAGTGTAGTAAGCAACCCCGAATTCTTAAGAGAGGGCGCAGCTATTAAAGATTTCATGAACCCAAACAGAGTTATAATTGGAGTAGAAGACAAAAAAGCAGAAGAGGTATTAGTCAAAATATACAAGGGAGTAGAAAGAATTAACCAACCTATAATAATTACAGACATCAAAAGTGCAGAATTAATTAAATATGCAGCTAACGCAATGCTGGCAACAAGAATCTCGTTTATGAATCAACTCTCACATTTATGTGAGAAAACAGGAGCAGATATCAAGACAATTGCTAAAGGCATAGGTTTAGACAAGAGAATAGGTCCAAAATTCTTACAAGCAGGCATTGGTTATGGTGGATCATGTTTTCCAAAAGATGTTAGAGCATTAATTAACACTCTAAAAGAGAATAACTGCGAAGCAGATCTATTCGAAGCAGTTGATAATACAAATAACAGACAAAAGTCTTCAATTATACCAAAAATAACAAACATTTTTGGAGGAAATATAGAAAATAAAAAGATTGCAGTGTGGGGATTAGCATTCAAACCAAAAACAGACGATATAAGAGAAGCTCCATCAATTATAATAATAAAAGAACTACAAAGACTTGGTGCAAAAATAAAAGCATATGATCCTGTTGCAAAAGAAAACGCAGAAAAAATACTTCCTGGTATAGAATTCGGAGAAACACCTTATGATACAATTCATGAATGTGATTGTTTAGTGATTGTTACAGAATGGAACGAGTTCAGATATCTAGATAAAACAAAGATAAAAACACTAATGAATCAACACAACATTGTCGACGGCAGAAACATCTACAATCCAAAAGAAATGAAAGAAAAAGGTTTTAATTATATCTGTATTGGTAGATAATTATCTCTTTACCATCATTCTCTTAACACTTTGAGTAATTTGCCATTTCATCTTTCTTTTATCTCTTCCTGCATTAATAATGGCATTCTTTTGTCTTAAACTTTTTATCAAATCTTTAGAAGTCTTAAGTGGAATATGTAAAGTTCTTGCTAATCCTACACTAGTCATTGCCCCGTCTTTTGCAAAGCATCTAAGGGCATTCTGTTCTATGAGTCTAAATGATTTCTCAAAGGATTCTCCCTTCTTAGAAACTTCCTCTGTTTTCTCATCTCCTAATTTTTCATATCCTTCCACATTTATATTATTAACATTTAGAATCTCCTTAGCAGCATGATAAGAAACAACATACTCTGGCTTTTTTGCTATAGGGTTAATATCACCAAATCTCCTAAAATGAAAATCAAAAATCATATCAGTATACTCTAACAGTCTTCTTGCATTCCCATCAGCAACTCCCACTAATAAATTAACAGCATCATCACTCAATTTTTCACAATGATTAGCCTTGCTCTTTTTATCCATGAGTCTAAGTTTAAGTATCTTTTTCATCTCATCATCATCTAACTGCCTCAAAGTAATTGACCTGCTCCCTAACCTATCTTTAAACGAACCAGTAACATTCCTCAACTGATCACTAATCTGAGCGATAATAATACTCTTTATCTTTTTCTCGTTAGGATTCTCCCAATTACTCCTAGCTTCAAGTATTAAATTTGGATCTGTGGCCTGGAACTCATCAATTATCAGAACAGGCTTCTTAGAAGGAAACTTTTTAAAAGAAATCTTATCAAAAAAACTCCGTTTATCCTTTAACGCTCCCAATAAATCAAAATCTCTTGGCAAAGCATCAGCATCTAAATAAACAAACTTATGTCCTTTCATCTTATTCTGTATCTTTTTAAGCATAGAAGTCTTCCCTGAACCAGTCAAACCGTTAAGAAAACATATCTCCTCTTTTAAAATATAATTCTTAAGCTCTTCTTCCTCACTCTCTAGTCCTACTAATTTAGGACAAGGTCTAGCATCCAAAGGATTCTTATTAAAACTTAACTGTTTAAACCATGTTGTCATTTTATACTAATCCTGAAAGAATGTTATATTTAAAATTTTCTAAAAACCATACTAACATAACTCACACTACTTCCATAATCTCCAGTTACATCACCAGAAGTATAATAATTTAACAACTCACCCATAACACCTTTTCCTAAAATTTCAATTAATAAGGCAATTGTATTCTTTCCACAAATTGTTGCCCCTGTTTTTTCACAATATTCTAGAAAGCCATCTGAATTCATTTTCTCAATAAACTTCACAGCACCAAGATCTAATTTCTTTAAATTATCCTTAACATCTACTTTGAACGGAGAATACCCAAAACTGTTGCCAAAATGTGTAAAATCACTACTTGCAATAACACAAACCTTTTTCCCGGTTTTCTTAATAAAATCCCTAACTTCTTTTCCAACTTTTTTGATATCACAATCATAACCAACACTCATTGCAATAAATTTCGCATTCTTTTTAACAAACTGTAAAAATGGAAGCTGTACTTCAATAGAATGTTCCATCTTATGCACATTTTCATCATTAATCACACTTGTTTCTTCAACAAGTTTCTTTCCAAACTCCTTATCACATTCTATAACTCCCAACGGCGTCTCCCAATCATCTAAACTAATAACGCAATTATTCTTATCAAACCCTTGATGACTAAATCCTAAAACCAGATACAGATCAGCGTCTTCACTCTCACTAATCTCTTTGAAACAATACGCCTCTCCAATCCCAGAAAACACATAACCTGCATGGGGACTTACAACACCCTTAACAAAGCCTTTTTTCTCCCCATAAACACCCAACCCTTTCTCAAAGCATTCTTTTATCTGCTCTCTTAATTTCTTCTCAGAATCTTCATAAAACTGTCCTGCAACAATCGCATTTCTCACTCATACCAACTCAAAACTATCTAGAACAACACTAAAATCATCTAAATGGTCATCAAAATTAGCAACTTCTGTTTGATAAACAATACCATACACATTTCCATTATAAAAAATTAATAATGTTCTTGCTTTTATCTCTTTACTCATCATCTCATAGGTGTAATCTACTAAATGTGCATTATGTCCATTAACATTAACTTGGGACCACTGTAACACATTTGTATTAACCATTAATTCAGATCTCTCAAGCTTTTCTTTATAATCTTGTATGTATGCTACCTGAGTCATATTTGTCTCATCTACCTCTGCCACAACATTCACAAAATAGTCATAATTTCCTAAAAAAGAAACAATACAATCAGGAGCCTCCGCAATGATCCATCCGCTAGGAACACTCATAGAATAACCATACTCTTCACAGAAATAAAAATCCCCTTGTTGTGCATTATTCTGTTGGGATGGGGCATTATTTTGTTGACACCCACCTACTAACATCAACACTAACAATAATATGATTATCCATCTCATAACCAGAAATAATCCAATGATATTTATAAATATTTTGATGTCATTTATAAAAACTTATATAAATGGGTGAAAAAATCTTCAAGAGATGGATTTATACCAAAAATTAAGAAGAGATTGTGAAACAAACCCACCGCTACAAAGAGATTTAGCTTATCTTAGAGAAAGAACCGAATTTCCTACAGTGGAAGAGCTCGCAAAATACGAGCCACAACAAGAATGGTTTCATAGACACAGCAATATTCATGGAATAGGTCATGAAACAAGAGTTCTTATCCATGGAGAATTAATAGCAAGAGCAACACATCCTGGAGGAAACACGGCAGACAGAGAAGTGATTAAATTAGGTGCAATGACACATGACCTGGGAAGACATGATGATGGATATGACTTTAAACATGGACAAAGATCAGCTGCATGGTTTTTAGAAAATTATGAAACTCTAAGAGCGTTAGGTATTGTCTCAGACACAACAGACAGAGATAGGGTAGCATATGTAAACGAATGGCATGTCCCACCTGATACAGATGCACCAGAAATGACTCCAGAACTACAAACATTCAAAGACGCAGATGCATTAGATAGATTTAGACTAGGCAGCGGTCACGTTTCTCGTTTAGATCCAAGATATTTAAGAACAGAGGCATCAAAAAACATGATGGAAATAGCAAGACAACTTTATGGAATGAGTTTTATTCTGGAATTTGGCTCAGAATATCAACCATATCAAGCAGCAATAGAAGCAGCTAAAATTATTGGGATTCTTCAACCATAACAACACCTTCCGCCGTTTTTTGCATTAATGCCGCCAAGCGAAGTTATAAAAACTGGAAGTACTAATGCTAGAAGTTACTGATAATGTTGTATTATACTGAAACAGGAAGCGCAGCATTAATGCTACAACGTAAGTTAATGTTCAACCCTAATAACTCCATCTGTAACATGAGTTATCCCACTTTCAACATTTCTATAAGAAATTTCAATATCTGTCTTCAAATCTTCCTCAATTAGTCCACCATTACATCGAAACTCAATAACCGCACTCTCTCTGTCTCCTAAAACAACACCATCACTATAAACAACTCCTCCTTCTAACGTAGAATAAACACTAATCAATGAAGCATATTCACACTGTCTTGTCCCTTTTATCTCAGATCCAATCTGGTCAATTGGATATCCTAACTCATTAATAATCGCTAATTTTACAATACCTGTATTAAAATCCACAAAAGGTTCAACACATTTAATCCCATCTAACTTACATTTGTCCACATCAAACTGAATAGGAGTAAGAACCCCTAAATAAGCTAAAATAAAAGTGGCAGCAACTATAACTAATATGGCCCAACCATAAGTCATAAGAAACTCTAAATAAGCATGCAATCTCATAGTAATACCTCTTTTTATACTTTGATAGTACAATGAGTATATAATCTTTACTGTCTTCATTTAAATACTTCTGGGGAAATCTTTATAAATCTCAAATCCAAACATTAACCTATGAGGAAGCAGGATTTAGGACTAACAACATATCTCTGGAAAAGAAAGAAAAACAAAATATCATTACTATTTGATAATCTAAAATCAATAATCAAATGGTGCCCTCACAAAGGAGACAACACCATCAATGAGTCAGACCTAAAAAGAGAGACAATAAATCCGGGAGCAAATGATGTTATAGTAATTCAGTCTGAACCAAACTTCTTCCAAAAAAACTATAACAAAATAACAGATTACATTCAAAAGAAAAGACACCAAAGAAGAATAGATAAGGAACAAAGATTACAAGACCACATTGACTCACAGATTGCTAACTCTAAAAAGTAATTTCTACATAGTTAAGAAAAAACAAGATACAATCAATATATGCCACAACATACAAATAAATTTATAAAACTAAACATCATTCAAAATTAACTGTGATCAATTTGGAAGATAACTACGATGTAATCATTGTTGGAGCAGGGCCTGCAGGTTTATTTGCAGCTTATTCTTTTGTTGATAAAAACAAAAAAGTCTTAGTGTTAGATGAAGGCCATGAACCTATGAAGAGAAAAGAGTTTGTAGATAACAAACAACTAGTTGTAGAAGGCATATCAAACATAATGAGTGGAGTTGGTGGTGCAGGTTTGTTTTCAGATGGAAAACTTAACTATATCTCAAGATTAGGTAAAACAGATTTAACAGAATTCATGCCTTTGGATGATGCAGATAAACTAATTGACGATGTAGAAAAAATCTTCAACCAATTCAATATGGATGGCAAAGTCTATCCAACTGACATGGAAAAAGCCATAGACATAAAAAAAACAGCAAAAAATCACGGCGTAGACCTATTAATAATTAAACAAAAACATCTAGGTTCAGATAATCTTCCATACCACATCCAAAATATGGTTGATTGGTTAAAAACAAAAGGTGTAGAATTCAAAACAAATGAACACATTACTGAAATTATAATCAAAGGTGATGACTGTATAAGAAATGTAGTTGGTGTAAAATCATCAAGCAACACATACAAGGGAAAAAATGTAATTGTAGCACCAGGAAGAACTGGATCAAAATGGTTATATGAAGAAGCAAAAAGATTGGGTATTCAAGTTAAATACAGAGCAGTAGAAGTTGGAGTTAGAGTTGAAGTCCCAAAAGAGATCATGGATAAAATAACAAGTATAATCTATGACCCGACTTTTTTTATCTACACAGATACATATGACGACCACATAAGAACATTCTGTACTAACAGAGATGGATTTGTAGCAAGAGAAGATTATAATGGTGGATTTGTCTGTGTTAACGGACACGCAGAAAAAAAGAGGCATTCAGAAAACTCAAACTTTGCATTTCTAAGTAAAATATCTTTAACAGAACCAATGACTGACACATATAAATATGGAAAATCTATAGGACAATTAGCAACAACAATTGGTGGAGGAAAACCAATTCTTCAAAGATATATTGACTTGAAAAAAGGAAGAAGAAGTACTTGGGAAAGAATAAAAAGAAGTTATGTAACTCCAACACTAAAAGATGCAACTCCTGGTGATATTTCAATGGCATTACCTTCAAGAATTGTAACAAATATTGTAGAAGGTCTAGAAAAATTAAACAATATTATTCCTGGAATAGCCTCAAACTCAACTTTATTATACGCTCCTGAAATAAAATTCTTTTCTACACAAATCGAATCAAATAATGATCTACAAACAAAAATTAATGGACTATCTATCGCAGGAGACGGAGCAGGCGTCGCAGGAAATATTGTAGGTGCAGCCGCTACTGGGCTCATAGCTGCAAAAGGAATTCTAAAGAAAGAAAGATGATATAAACAGTCACTTCTTTAGCTCTTCTAACATTCTTTTCACTAAACTTGCTTTTAGGTTATCACCTAAAACTTGTTCTGCAATATATTCTTGTAAATCAAATCTAGAAATAATCTTATCAGCAGCTTTTTTTACACCAACATTTATTTTAAATTTCTTTCCAGAATAAAATAACAAAGCAAAGATATCACACGCATCTTTTAATTCTTTGTCTAATTTTTCTCTTTCAAAAAATGAAGTTACTTTTAGGTTCAATAAAGAATCAACAGTAAAAACTGGACATCCTTCAATTTCCTCTGTTTTCATATTTTCTAATTTAGGAAACACCCAACTCCCCAACATTTTAGTCTTTTTATCTGAGAACACATCTAAAAAAATATAAACAAGATTAAAAATAGGTTTTTGTTTGGATCTCTCGGAAGAAATTATCTTATTTTCTCCTCTGTCATAAATTAGTTCATATCTAAAACTATAAGCACTTCCTGTAAACCCCATCCCCTTAATAATATCAAAAAATTCTTGTTCATTCTTATGGTCCACAAAAACATCAATATCTCTTGATCTTAAATACTCTTTGCCAAAAGCTTTCTGATATTCATCTTTTACTTGTAAAAAAACCGCCCACCCTCCGAGAACAGCCCACCTAAGATCTGTAATCTTTTCTTTTAATTTTTGTAGATATTCATACGATATATCTGTTTCAACAGGATCATACATCTTTTTCCCTCATTATTTTCAAAATTTGTTCAGCAGCTTCTTCTGCCCTTCCACCATAAGATAAAAGATCGGTATATAGTTGAGGTAGAGAAATTATTTTAACATCTCTTACCTCTTGACTACCATAAAAATGATTCTCATCAACTAAATAACAAACAATATTGCCTTTTTCTGCTAACATAATTCCATTTTTTATAAATATATCCTTAATTTTTTCTTTCTCTGGAATATAAAGATGAACTTTATTTGGAGCAACATAAGGAGATATGATTTCTGTAGCAGAAAACAAGGTAAAAGCATATTCTTCCTTCCTTAGCAATTGACTTATCTTTTTAATTAAATATTGAGGTCTTTCCGGAGCCAAAAACTCCATTCTTTGATTTTCTTTAATAGAAACAGTATATGACCATGCTTTTAATAACTTTTCATAATTAACTACCTTTATTCCCCTTCTTTTTTCTAAATGACCACACGATTCTAAAGCTCTAACTATCTTGACAGTCATTCCCAACGATACTCCAGCTTTCTTAGCAAGATCTCTAACTGTTAGTTTCTCTTTCTCATTCAATAAAACTCTTATTATGTCTTGCGTTGTCTTGTTCAATATCATTTTTATATGTTCACAGTAGTTTATAAATGTTCACTCATATTTAAATATTTATATACTGAAACATACATGTAAGCAACAAAAGTTATATATGAATAAAACTTACATGTCTAACACATAAATAATACTTAATTTCATCAAATAGTGGTAACATAACCAAAAGATTTATATATGGCCTCCAATTCTTCTACATCATAAATATTCACCGAGGTGCTTAATAAAATGAGTTTAGAAGGACAATTAACAAATGAGAGAGGAACATTAAAAGAATCATATTCTAGAGTAAAACCTGAAACAGTACAACATTCTGATGAAATACAAACAGATAGACTGACTGATGAAGGATTAAGAAATGTATGGTTTTGGACAGCAGATTTTCCAATGTACAGAGTTGAAGATGATAAAGGGAATGCTGTTCAAGGCAGAGCTGTTGAAGATGGTGAAGCAGTATTATATTTAGCAAGAAGAGAGCATAATTTAGTTTTTCAAAACATAGAAGAAGCTACAGATCAATTAATAAGAACTAATAATTATGTTGTAGAAAATCAAGAGGATATTGAATCTATGGTAAATGCAGAATCTACTGTAAGGATAGTGCTTTCAAACTTAGGGTTGAAAAGGCACAATGATGAATTTTCTTATATTGAATTAAACACTAAAACATTAGCAGAAGGAAGAGAAGCTGTCTTAGAACAGTATGGAGAAGATGTTACTGCTTTTGTTGACAGGGTTCATGGAGATGCTGGTTATGAAAAAGAAGGCATTGGTGATTTGTTGGCAGAGAAAGGAAGAAATATTACAAGGATTTATGTTTTAAATCCAGAATATGTTAAAGGTAAACGTGCAATTAGGGAAGGTAAATCTCTTGCGCGGGCTTGTAGGCTCGTTGACTTTGACTACTATTCCAATTTCTACGCCGGTGTCCGTAATGTTGACGAGTCCGACTATGCCCTGCGTGGGGTACCAGTTATCGCCGAAGGCGACGCACAAAATTTAGAACATAGTGCACAAGTAGCTTCAAAAGAAGTAACAGCAAAATACACTCCTGAAGGTGTATTAAGTTACATGAGTGCACATAAGCAAGAACTTGCAGATGCAATGCAACCATCTAATAACATAGATCTTGCAGAAGTTCAACTTATGTATGATACTAAACAAAACCAATAATTTTATTAATTTCTAATTTTATTTTTTCTTTTGTCTCAGTATGACTCTACTTGTATAAGTGGAGTAGTGCTGGACTACATGCTCTTTTGCTATGGCAAACGATATTGTTTGTTATAAAATACAGCTGTGACACATGAACTGAGGTTTATATGGTTGAAACAGCAGTGCAAGATACATGAAAACTTATTTAGTTTTTCATGTCCTAAAAATCCATTTGGGTTTTTATGACAGCAAAAGAGCTACTAGTTGCGCGGGCTTGTAGGCTCAATGACTTTGACAACAATTCCAATTTCAACGCCAATGACCATAATGTTGACAATTCCAACAATGCCCTGCGTGGAATAGCCCACACTTATGCTGAGACAATTATTAAAATGCGCAGAGACTTATGGAAAGAATTTACAAGCTATGACAACCTCAAACTTGCGTACCAAAAAGCAAGGAAACATAAAACAACTAAAGATTATGTTATTGATTTTGAGAAAAATCTTAAAACTAATCTTCTCCTGCTTCGTTCTGAACTTTTACTACATTCTTATAGACCAAAACCCTTAGTAAATTTTATCATCAGAGACCCAAAGACTAGAAAAATAAGCAAATCTGATTTTAGGGACAGAGTTATACATCATGCTTTATGCAACATTATAGAACCAATCTTTGAAAAAGGTTTTATCCATGACTCTTATGCTAATCGAATAAATAAAGGCACTCTAAAAGCAATTGAAAGATTTGATTATTTCAAAAGAAAAGCAACAAAGAATAACACAATAAAAGCTTACGTCTTCAAAGCAGACATAAAAAAATACTTTGAAAACATAAACCATAAAATCTTGTTAAATATAATCAAGAGAAAAATAAGAGATAAAAAAGTTTTATGGCTAATAAGACTGATACTTAGTCACGCAGGGGGGGGGCGAACAGAAGAATGGAATGCCTTTGGGCAATCTCACGTCCCAATTCTTTGCCAATGTTTATCTTAATGAACTTGATTATTTTGTAAAACATAAACTAAAAATAAAATATTACATTAGATATGTTGATGATTTTGTAATTATTCATAGATCAAAAGAGAAAATTGAAGAATACAATAACAAAATAAATCACTTCCTAACAAATAGATTATCAATCCAACTACATCCTGATAAATCTAAGATCATCCAAATGAATAAGGGAATAAACTTTCTAGGATTGAAAATCCTTCAATATCATAAGATCATACAAAAGAAAAACAGAAGACAATTCACCAATAAATTAAACAATTATGTCTCAGAATACAAGGAAAACAATATGAACTATGATAAAATCTATGATTTTCTTGAAGGATGGTTGGCTTACACTAAACACACAAATTCATACAAACTAAGGAATAAAATTACTAGTAAGATAGAAAAAACATTTCACAATGAGATATCAACAAAAGAAATAAATAGAATAATAAAACTATCTACAGACTCAACGAAGAATAATACAAATGACTCATTATAAAATTATGTTGGAATAACGCCCACATTTTATATCTCTCCATCATATCAGGATCAATATAATTTGCTTCACAATGCATTATCTGATTCATCTTTGTCGCTCTTATTATCTCTGTAACCTCTTTAAATGTTGCTGTCTGTTGATTCTCTCTTGCCTCAACCGGTCCTCTATCTTCCTCTCCCCAAGATAAACTTGAATAATCATAATCAACTGAACCATACACATTCTCTCTCAAATACTCTGATAAGAATCTCTGATAAGCTTGTAACTGTTTAGCATATTGCTCAATATGGAATCTCTCAAAACCATCCATCTTAACAGTGATGCCCAAGACACCGTCAAGAAATTTATCATTTTTCTTTCCTTGAATCTCTTTATCATCATCTATTGCAGAAAAAGCATCCTTCTTTTTCTTTATTTTTGCTCTCTCCTCTAAATCCTTCTCAGATTTTCTCTGCAAGGCTTTAAGAAATAACTCTTCTAACTCACTAAGATCTGGCTTTTTCTCTTTTTTCTTCAATCTTTTAACAAGATCAACTTTTCCCATAAAAACAAAAAAGAATAAGTAATATATAAATTATGTGCTATTAGCACTGGACACCATTTGTCCACTGGTCTTAAACTATTGAATTCTGGACTCTCAGCCTTTCTCTGACACCCCAAAAAGCACTAGACTTGCTGGTGTGAAGCTTATATATGATTAATTCATTCTAATTATAAAAAAGACACGCAAATCTACTAAATAATATTTTTTGGTCATAGACACAAAAAATAATTATGTAGATTCGCTAGAAGTCTTTTTCTTAAAATACTCCAAACTTAAAATAATAAAAGTTTGGAGGTGTAAAGAATGAAAAGTATAATAAGAAATATAAAGATTGAAAAAAGAGAAGGTTGTGTGGCCCATATAATCCCTCTTCTAAAAAAAGCACAAATTAAAATGGGCGACTGGTTGATTTTAAAAGCTAAGAATATAACTGATAATAAGGAATTAATTTTTCCAACTAATGTTAGGAGCATTTATAGAATAAATATAAGAAAAAATATTAGAACTAAGTTAGGATTAGTATTTGATAAAAAGATACTAGTCCAATTTGAAGTTATAAAAAAATTAGATAAAATCAAATTAAATAATGGTCCAATTAATTTCTTGTGCATTAACTTAACTGAAGTTCTCCCAAATTATGTAAAAATAAAGACCAATAAGGTATATCTGCTTTGTTTCAAATGGGATAATCAATTAATTTTTAGTTACAAAAACTCAAAATCTTCAAACTATATAATTTTAAATAATAATCTAGTTCTTGATCCGTTTATAGTTGGTTTATGGAGGGCCGAGGGTGGAAAGTATTCCTTAACAAGGTCTGGACTCCAATTTACCAATAGCAATTTAGAAATTGTTAAGAAATGGATAGATTATATTTGTTCTTTAGGATTTTCAAGAGATGATTCGAGAATTTCTTATTATATTCAATATATTTCTCCAAGAAGAGATCTCAAAAGAGAAAGAAATTTGATTAATTATTGGTCAGATAGATTAGATCTACCGAAAAATTCATTTGGATTCATATATAAAACCGGACCAGGATATAAAGCAAAAAAACATGGAACTATTCAAATAAAATTTAATAATTCTACATTATCTTTTATTATTCAATATTTATTTATGAAATTTGAAAAGTCACTTTTGTTAGAGAAATGGGATAAAAATATTGTTAAAGATTATATTAAAGGGGTTATGTGTGATTGTAGCCTTAGGGGAAAAAGTTTAGCAGAAATAAGGTTTTCGACTTCATGTAAAAATGAAGCTGAATTATATAAAAAATTATTATTCAAATATTTTAGTATAACCTCAAGAATTTTCCCAGATAAAAGGAATAAATGCTTTTATTTAAGGTTAAGTCGATGGGAAAATTTATTAATTTTTTTGAGACATAGTCTATTTGATACTGATTCTTGGAAGGGTACGAACAATAATTACAATAAATTCAAGACTGGAATTATCAATCATTTGTATTCAAAGATCATACTTTCTTTATCTTCAGATAGTCTAAAAACAGATGATGAGATAACGTCTAATTTATTAATTAACGAGCCAAAATCAAATAAACATGGCAGGATTACCTTAATCAAAAGGGGGATAAATTTTCTAATTTCAAAAAACTTTCTAAAAAAGAAAGAAAATAAAATTTCTTTATCTTCAAAAGGTTTACAAACAAAAACTTATTTAGTTAGATTAAGTGCCCTCCTCCCAAGATGAAAGATATTTCGATTGAGTTTCTGATAAAACATCTTTCTTAACTTCTAAAGATTCTAACTGTAATTCAGCAATATGGTTGTCTATGTCTGCTGGTAATTCATTAACACCATTCTTCAATTTATCTGTATTCTTTATCCCATATTCAACTGCTAATGCTTGTCCACAAAATGATTGTGCCATAACAATGCTTGGATGACCTTCTGCAGCTGAAAGATTGCATAGACGACCAGAAGCAACTAAGAAAATCTTTCTTCCATTTTCTAAAGTGTATTCATCAAACTGAGGTCTTATCTCTCTTTTGTTAACTGCCATATTCTCTAATCCATCAACGTCAATTTCAATATCAAAATGACCCGAGTTAGCAATAATTGTACCTTCTTTCATAAGTTTCATATGTTCTGTGTTTATTACATGTTTATTTCCTGTAACTGTCACAAAAACTTCACCTTGTTTTGCTGCCTCAACCATTGGCATTACTCTATATCCATCCATTTTTGCTTGCAATGCCCTAAGTGCATCAACTTCAGTCACAATAACATTTGCTCCCATTCCTTTTGCTCTAAGTGCAACACCTCTTCCACAAGGACCATATCCACAAACCACAAATGTTTTTCCAGCCAATAAAATGTTTGTAGCTCTTGTTATTCCATCTAATGTGCTGGCCCCAGTCCCATAGAAGTTATCAAACAAATGTTTTGTCTTTAGATCATTAACAGCAAGAACTGGATAATTTAATGCACCATCTTTTTCCATTGCTTTGAGTCTTATAATGCCCGTTGATGTTTCCTCATTTCCGAACTTGATATTAGGAATAAGTTCTGGATAATTCTTATGAACTTCACTAACAAGATCACATCCATCATCTATTGTAACATTTGGCTTAAAATTGATAACATTTTTGATATATTTGTAATAATCTTCATTCGATTCTCCTTTATAGCCCCAGACTTTGACGCCTTCTTTTGCAAGGGCAGCAGCTACGTCATCCTGTGTACTAAGTGGATTACACCCAGTAATAGCAACCTCTGCTCCTCCAGCAATTAATGTTCTAACTAAAACTGCTGTTTCCTTTGTTATGTGAAGTGCAATACTTATCTTCAATCCTTCCAACGGCTTCTCTCTTGCAAACCTTTCTTTGACCTTCAACAACGCACCCATCTGCATCTCAGCCCACTCAATATTCTTCATACCTTGCTCTGCTAGACTCATATCCTTTACTTCATAATTTTCTCCTGTATCCATTTTACAACCTCCATAAATGTTATTCAATTCAGAATCATGTGGACACTTATAAAGATTAACAATTAAAAAATAGACAATGTCCATATTATTATCTATTTTCATGGACAAAAACCAAAAGGTTTAAATATAAGCTGTACAGGTTATAATTTCAGAGTCGTGGAGATCAGTACGCTTATTCGCTCTGGTCTGAGGGGGGTCGAGGCTTCATATTCGCCAAACCCAATCACTTGTTGGCGCAGTGTAATTTACCCACAGATCAGAGCTGATCATTATGAAACTAGATGAAACAGACCACAAGATTATTGCAGTACTTAAGCAAGACGCAAGAACTTCTATCAGAGATATTGCAAAGCAACTAAAACTCAGACCTTCTACAGTCCATCTAAGGATAACAAAACTAAAAAGAGATAATATTATAGAAAAATTCACATTAAAACTAAACAACAAAGCAGTCAATGAAAACTTTATTGTGTTTATATTCATTGCAACAGATAAAATAATCCCAAACACAGCATTCAAAAGCAAACATGTCAGAGAGGTCTTCGGAATAACCGGAGAATTCGATATATTAATAAAGTCCAAGTTCAAAGACATCGAAGAATTCAATAATTTTATTTTGGACTTCAGAAAAAAATACAATTTGAAAAAAACATTAACACAAATTGCAACCGCAACAATAAAAGAGGAACTATGATGGCATTCGAACAAGCAGGAGCTGAAAGTGCTACAACAACTCCACAACAAACAAGTATTGATGGTGTTATACTCCTTGATGTAGCTATATCTCATGAGGATGAATTATATTTAATGTGTGGAAGAACATTTCGAGCAATATCCCAACAAGGCCCAATAACATATGATACTCTATCAACTTATCTAAGAGGCCATCTAACAACAGAATTAGATAGACAGCTATTTGATAGATCAATAGGAGATTTATTAAATGCAGATTTCATCGAATTAACAGAACTAACCCCTCCAACATATAGAAAAAGAGAAACCAGGCAAGAATACTAAAATGAACAAAAAAGCCCACCACGAACTTGGTTGGACACCTTATGCAATTGCATTGGCTTTCTTAGCATTAATTGCAGTATTCTTTAAAAAAATCTATAGAAAATTAAAGAACTAAAACTCTCTCATCTCAACAAACTCTTTAAATCTATTCTCAATCTCCTCATTACTTAAGGTCTTCATTCTCTCCAAAGAAAAGTCTTCTGCATTAAACGAAGCAATAACACTCCCATACACAACTGCTTTTCTTAAGTTTGTCTCAGAAATATCATCTGTCTTAGCAAGATACCCAATAAACCCACCAGCAAAACTATCTCCGCAGCCAGTGGGATCTTTTAAAAACTCCAATGGATATCCTGGAGCATTGAAATGTTTTCCATCTGAAAACAACAGTGCTCCATGTTCCCCTTTTTTTATTATCACAAACTTCGGCCCAAGAGCCAAAGCCTCTTTCCCGCACTTGACTAAGCTAACAGTATCAAATAACTGTCTTGCCTCTCCGTCATTTAATAATAAAACATCAACCTTCTTGATAACTTCTAATAATTTATCCTTTTTTGTATCAATCCAAAAATTCATTGTATCCATAACAATCAATTTTGGCTCTTTAACTTGATCAATAACTTTTAATTGTATTTCTGGATCTATATTTGCTAAAAAAATGTATTTCACATTTCTGTATTCTTCAGGCAATACAGGATCAAAATCAAGAACAGAGTTTAATTCAGTCTTTAAAGTCTTTGCTTCATTCATATCATATTCATACTCTCCTCCCCACCTGAATGTTTTACCTTTTACTTCTAACCCTTTCAAACAAATATCTTTTTGAATGAGGATCTCTTTATCTCTAAAATCTTCTCCAGCTATAGATATCATTCCTGGTTTTGCAAAGAATGAAGCAGACACAGAAGCATAAACCGCAGCCCCACCTAATACATCTTTTCTAAAACCAAAAGGAGTCTTAACATCATCATATCCAACAGTTCCTGCAATAATAACATCAACCATTTTAATTAGAATAAAGAGATTGTTTTTAAGTTTTTTGTATTAATAACAATAATGCTGCCAAGTGAAGTCCGAGATTCTGGTTGTAAATAAGCTAAAAGTTACTGACAATAGAGAACTACACTGAGACACGGAACGCAGCATTAATGTCATTTGTTTTGTTGTTTGATTAATATGTATGAATAGAATTTAAGTATTCTCTTGTATATTGTTCCGTCTTAGCAACCATCCTTCTTTCATCTCTTAACAACTCAACCCTCTCATTTGCAGCACCTTTAATAAAATGACCTGCAGTATAAGCCAAAGCACCAAACAATGCAGCATTAGCATCTGCATAATAACTACTCACAGAAGCATTTCCTGTAACAGTTGAATGAACAACATCTACTGCTGTAAGAGTAATAGCGGCAATACCTACTGCCTTTAAACCAGTAATAAACAACTTATCTACTAAAGTTAACTTAGCCTCCGGTAATACTTCTTCCATAATAAACTAATTAACTCAGAAATATATAAATTTTCCTATTTCTTCTTTATCTTCCCATCCTTATCAATATAACTATCATTCATCTCATTCAGAATCTCTTTCTCAGCCTTCTTTGCTTTCTTCTCTTCTGCTTTCTTCACCTTCTCTTCTAACTTCTTCTCTTTCTCTTCTTCTTTAACCTCTTCCTCAATTACCTCTCTAACTGCAGCAACCTTTTCTTCAACTATATCCTTTGACTTTGGAACAAAAACACCAATCACTTTAAAGCCAGCAAACAACAACCCAAACATAAACAACGCTGAGTAAACAGTAATAATATCAAAAGGAATCTTAAATGCACCTTCTGCTAAATTTGTATAAACTAAAATTATTGCCACATATGCTGTAACATTCACAGGCAGTGCCGACGAAATCAAAAAAGCTAATTTCTTAGGCATAACATGGAAGAAATTAAAAAACATTAACCCTAATCCCCACAAACCAACAACTACTGCCATAATAACAACAGGATGAACTATTGCAAAAACCTCATTAACATCAGATATCGAACCAATCGTACTCAATAATTCGGGACTTTTGCCATAGATATGTCTAAATAAATCAATCGCTATAAACATAAGAACAATAGAATTCCCAACAGCAGTATTCCATCCTAGCTCTTCCACCTTATACCTATTGAAATAAAACTCCATAACTACTAAAGTAAAAATCAACGGTAGAATTATCCAAATCATCTCATGATATTGTGCAGGAGCAGTAACTAAATCAATAAATCTCTCCCAAATAGCATTAACCGCAGGCATTAACTGTTCATTAACAAACTCACTCATATGTATTCCCTTTATAAATGACTATTTAAATCTTTCCATAGCCTTATAGCTTTGAGTAGCACCACTGCCAAGCGCAGTCCAATTATATCAACATAACTAAAACTAAAAGTTACTGAGAATGTAATAATTATTCATAGACACGGAGCGCAGTGGCGCTATACTGCCCATAGCAACCTTTATAAATAAATAACAATTATCCTGTATAATGCCAATAAACATATACAAAACATTATTTGGAATAATTGTAACGGAGAACAAGAAAGTAATAAAGAAACATATATTCAAATCTCTAAAAGAGTACAAAAATTCTGAAACTCTTTTTGGCAAAACAAAGAAACAGTACCCTAAAGCAAACATTGCAAAGAAGTTTCCTAAAAAACCAGAATTCTTTAAGGAATTCCACCAATATAATATTATGAACACCAAACAACTAATCAAAGATTCCACAAAAAAAGACAATATGATCACACAAGCAGTAAACAATATTGATGATATCGAAAGAATAAAAAACAATCTAACAAAAAGATTAAGGGAGTGGTATTCATTCTATCTTCCAGAACTAGATAAAATAATAACAAACAATGATAAATATGTAAAACTAGTTTTAACACAAACAAAAGAACAATTAATAGATGGATTTAAAATAAAACAAACAATGGGTGCAGACTTTTCAAAGAATGATTTAGAACCCATTAAGAAATTAGCAAAAAAGATACAAGAAATGCAAGAATTACAAGATTCTCATAAAGAATATTTAGAAAAAACAATGATGGACTTGTGCCCAAATTTAACAACAGTCGCTGGATCACTAATTGGAGCAAGACTAATGACACATGCAGGTTCAATCAAGAAACTTGCAGAAATGCCTGCCTCAACTATTCAATTATTAGGGGCAGAAAAAGCATTATTCAGACATTTAAAAACAAAAGCAAGATGTCCAAGACATGGATTAATAATAAATCATCCATTATTAGCAAACGCAAAACAAAAAGATCACGGAAAAATAGCTCGACATCTAGCAAGTTCAATGGCATTAGCTGCAAGAGTTGATTTTTTCCAAGGAGATCCTAACACAGGATTTAAATTAAGAGAAAAATTAGATAAACTATTCGGAAAATGAAACCAACAAAACACAAGAACATATTTATGGAAAAAAGAAAGAGTGTATACTATTACACTAAGAATTTAGTTAGAGGTAAAGATGTTTATGGAGAAAGATTAGTAAGAGAACAAGGAACAGAATACAGAGAATGGGATCTTACACGTTCAAAACTTGCAGCAGCGATTGCTAAAGATATACAAGAGATAAAATTAGGAGATGCGGTGCTGTATTTAGGAGCTTCAACAGGAACAACTGTTTCACATGTATCAGATATTTTAGGAAAAAAAGGAATTGTCTTTGCAATTGAATTTGCACCAAGAGTATTAAGAGATCTAGTATTCTTAGCAGAAAAAAGACAAAATATTGCACCAATTCTAGCCGACGCAAACCAACCAAATAACTATGCAGATAAGGTTTGTGAATGTGATTTCCTATTCCAAGACATTGCACAAAGAAACCAGGTAGATATCTTTATTAAAAATCTAAAATTCTTAAAAATGAATGGCCAAGCAATGCTAGCAGTCAAAGCAAGAAGCATTGACGTAACAAAGAATCCAAAAGTAATCTTTGAACAAGTTAAAAAGAAATTGCAACAGAATAAACAGATAAAGATTCTAGGTTACACAGAACTTTTCCCATATGAAAAAGATCACTGTGTTTTTCTGTGTGAAAAAGTTAATTAGTAACCTTTAAAAAAGCAATCAAATTACTTCTTAACATGGAACACGTAACATTACAAGATGGGAAGTTTATTCAAGTCTATGTTAAAGATGAACCTTATCTGATGTCAGCTCCAGAGAACAGGTTTCATGGAGATATGTTAGAAGATTTATTAAAAGAATTAAAGATAGAATACTCTACTTTTACTAAAGGGACTAGACAACTTCCTGAAGCAGAAGGTGAAGATTATCATATGGTTGGTGCAGGTGCTATAATGGATGTTTCACCAACTTCTTATTTGTTAACTGGAGAAAGTTTTGATTATGGTCTAAAACCAAACCAAGAACACTTAGATGATGTTAAACCACATATTCCAGACGGAATCGAATTAAAAGTCAGTAATTTTACTCCATAACCTTTAAAAAAGCAGTTCTATTCCTCTCTTCTATGTCAGTAACAAGAATTCACCCAGGTGCAGAACCAGTTGAAAATCCTGCAATATCATTTTTAGAAGGGATAGGGACAGAAGGAAGATTCCACAACCCTTATTCATCAAGGGCTGAATACAACAGAAGATTAAAAGAATTCCTAGAACTACAAAAAGAATTATTATCTTTATTAGGTCATGATATCAATTCAAATAATTTAGATGAAATGGTAAATCAGGTACGTAGTATTGGGATTTATCCATCACAAAGCTCACAAATAGATCAAATTGTTTTGGATAAAATATTTCCAAGTGACTGGAGAGATAATCTAACAGAATATGAAATAATTGATGGAAATGGATTTGGACACAGAGCAAGAAAAAGTGAATTCAGATGGGATAAAATAGAATTCATTTATCGATGGCAAGGAGGAAGATACCTTTGCTGTAGTTTACTAAAAGATCCTTACTCTGAACCTGAACTAACTACTGCAGCAGAAAAAGCAATAGAAATCTATGAAACATTAGAATTCTCAGAACATCTTTACGGAATAAGATATTGGGGACCAAATCCAATGGATACTTTTCTAGAATCATTCTTAAACATTATCGGAAGAATAGCTCCTAGAAGAATTCCTGATGAAGAAATTCCAGATAAGATAAAAAAAGCCAAAGTTCAAGGATACTTTAATACAGATCTTCCAGGAAAAACATACGTTGCAGTCGAACTACCAGATGAAACAAGATTGAGATTATTCAATGCAGACAGATCACAATTCCCAGACATAATTGAACAAGGAGATTATGTCTGGTGCAAAAGAGATTTTAACAGAGATGGAGAGTTACTAAGTGTTGGTTTATAAACACAAAACTTTTTAAACTAATTCTCTATAACAATATTATGATAAGAAAAGCAAAACTCAAAGATCTAAACATTATAGTAAAACTCTTTGATGAATTTATGAAAGAACATGATAGAATTATTCTAAAAGTAGATCCAAAAATAAAACCACATCTTTCAAGAAACAAAGGAGCAAAACTAGATTTCAAAAACTTTATGAGAAAAAACATTAAATCAAAGAACGCCTTAGTTCTAATCGCAGAAGTTGATAAAAACGTTGCAGGTTATTGTTTAGCTAAGATTGTAGATAACATCTCAATATTCACAATAGAAAAACTCGGACATATTAATGATATATATGTTAAAAAACAGTACCAAGGATTAAAAATATCCTCAAAATTCAAAAACACAATAATGCAATGGCTCAAAAAAAGAAAAATAAAATATTCATCACTACAAGTCAACATCCAAAACAAACACGCACACTCAATCTATAAAAAATGGGGATATAAAGACTTTAAGATGGAAATGCGAAAGAAGATTTAACCAATTCTCAAAACCTTCTCCCTACTCCTCAACCCTTTCTTAATTCTAACTTTACGACCCAACTCTTTAGAAACAAACTTAACTAACTCTTTGTTTGCTTTATCTTTGTCAGCAACAGCTTTAACATCTACTCTAACTTTGCCATCCTTAACATAAATCTTATTACATTTAGAATTAGGTTTAACAATTACTTTCAATAAACCATCTTTAATATCCATTCTAACTCATGGCTTTTTCCATCTTCTTAAGCACAGAGTCAATACCAACTAACAAATTCCTTTCAGTAATTTCTGTATCATAATCCTTATCAGCACTTAAATGCGCCTTTAATTCATACAATTCAGATGTCTCTCTTTCATGCACAGTCTTCATTGTTACTGTTATGCTCTTAAAATTTCCTCTGTCAGCAAACCCTTTGACATAATTCCCTACAACTTTTTTAATAATAATCATAGTTGCAGGATCAACTTCTCTAAACCCAGAAAGAGTTATATTACCACCAAGTTCCATTATCAGTCACCTCTATTATTAATTAAGAATTTACTAGTATATTTAATATTTAAATGTTCCCCTAAAAAAGCATCGATGGCATTGTGAGTTATACTGCCAAGAGTCTTTATAATGCTATAATTAGAAAGCGCTAAAAGTTACTTGCGTACATAGATTATATGGCCTTATTACAAGACTCGCAGTATTACTCACTTCCATCCCATAATCTTATTTACTATAAACCTTTATAAACCCATATATAACCCTTTATATAATGGCAGATAAGATCTTCATAAAAACATTCGGATGCAGCAATAATTTCCATGAGTCTGAGGTAATGGCAGGACTACTACAAGAATCTGGATATATTATAACACAAGATCCAGTTAAAGCTAGTTTAATAATTATCAATATCTGCACAGTCAAAGGAGATAAAAACCCTTTGAAAGAAATCAAACTTACTCATAACAAATACCCAGCAAAAAAACTATTAATAGCAGGTTGCATCCCAAAAGAGACACACCAAAGAATAAGAAAAGTATCAAAAGAAATATCATTCATCTCAACACACAATATAACAAAAATAACTAAGACAGTAAACGAAGTTCTAGGTGATAACACAATCGAAGAACTAACTCCTGGAAACGAAACAAAGATTTGCCTACCAAAAGTAAGACAAAATCCAGTAATAAGTATAATCCCAATCGCCTCAGGCTGCCTTTCAAATTGTGCATACTGTTCTGTAAAAAAAATAAAAGGACACCTATTCTCATACCCAAAAGAAAAAATAATCGAAGAAGTAAAAAAATCAATAAACGACGGAGCAAAAGAAATATACTTAACAGCACAAGACACAGGATGTTATGGAGAAGATATAAACACCTCACTACCAGAATTACTAAAAGAAATTATAAATCTGAAAGGAAACTTCTTAATACGTCTAGGAATGGCAAACCCAAACTTTGTAAAAAAACATCTGAAAGAACTCATCGAAATATTCAAACACAAACATATGTACAAATTCCTACACATCCCAGTTCAATCTGGCAATGACGAAATTCTAAAAGATATGAATAGAAATTACACTGCTGAAGAATTCAAAACAATCATAACTGAATTCAGAAAAGCAATCCCAGAAATAACAATCGCAACAGATATCATTGTAGGTTTTCCAGGAGAGACAGAAGAACAATTTAAAGACACACTAAAATTAGTAGATGACATTCAACCTCCAGTCTTAAACATCTCAAGATACTCAAGAAGACCAGGAACAAAAGCAGCATTCAAAAAAGAAATTCTATCAAGAACAGTCAAAGAACGTTCAAGAGAACTTACAGATAAATTCATTTTCATCGCATTCAACCAACACATGAAATGGAAACACTGGGCAGGAAACATAATCATAGATGAACAAGGCAAAGACAACACAATGATCGGCAGAAACTACGCCTACAAACCAGTCATAGTCCAAGGCAGCTATCCATTAGGAAGAGTTCTAAAAGTAAAAATAATTAAAATTGGAAAACATGATCTACGAGGAGAAGTTATTTAGCCTTCTCCCCATAAACCATTAAATAATTAATTTGTCCTAAAAACTATTGATGTCCACCCAGGATCAGTATCAGGATCATTTTGATCTAAATACCATTTATTAGTATCATCAATAATTTCACCAAACACTCTTTCTAAAGATATTGGTCCTTCTGTAAATCCTTGGGAATGCTCTCTTACTAAATCATCAATTTTTACAGAAGGACGTATCAAATTAAATCTTTGTAAATACATCATAGTACATTTCAAGACAAGTAACCCTTTTATTTGATCTCCTGTTGATTCTTCTACAAACCTTCTAAATTCAGCAGAAGCAATGACATCTAGAACCTCAGCAGCATATGTAAAGCTTCCTGGAACTCTTTTTCCATATTTTCTATCACTGGCTGCAAAATGTTCTGTATGAAAAGCAACTCTTTGTTCTTCAGTTAAATGTAAAGAAATTCCTACGAACTCTGGATCAGGAGAATCAACATCTTTTAATTTCCATGTATAACCCTAAAGAGTATTTGGATCCTTAGCATAACTCAAAGGTCTTATCTCATCATCTCCTATCACTCCCATAAACCAAAGAAATCCAGTATAATATATAAAAGTTTATATACCTATTAATAAATAAACAAAAAGAGGTGATATTATGTACATAATAAAACAAACAGAAAAGTTTGCAAAGAAAATGAAGTGGTATGATTTCTCATTATTGAAATCACATGTTCTGTTCTTCACACTGTTCTTAGTAACAGTCTGGCCAGACTTCAGAAACCTTGTGTTAGGGATTGAATGGTACTGGTTTTTAACCATAGCAATGATTCTATGGGTTCCATTAGCAAAGAAGTTTTTCTCAAGTTAAATTTTTTATTAGACACACAGACCATTTTGTTGGTATAAACAAAAAGGTATTGTTGTCATTTTGTGAACAACTGCTGTAAGAATGTGATCATCTGCAATGTTTTGATTTAAACATATAATTAGTATCAAACACCATTTTCCTGGCGTCAGGAAAACGATAGATATGCCTAAACCTCAATCTCTTTTCCATTAACTCCACTTACAAAAACAACTCTTGTCTCTTTTTTAGATTTCAACTTAACTTCATACAGTGGATAATAAACTATCTCAGAATTAGCAACTTCAGCATTAAACTTCTTCTCAACTGACTTCTTCATATTACTCAGCTTTGGTTTCATTCCTTTTATCTCTCCATCATCTAACTCAGGAACATTACAATGTAATTTCTTCAAATTCTCTAACTCACTATACTTTCCAAGAATATCAATTGTATCTCCTCTAACTTTCAAAACATTCCCTTTCATTCCATCAATTAATAGATTATACTCTTTAACTTTCATACCAAACAATCCTTTCTTCTTAACTCTAACATCAAATAAATAAAAAGGATAATACAACAATTTCAATGAACTAACTTTCTCATTATCAGATCCAAAAAACACAAACTTTTTTGACTTTTTACCATCTGCAAAATCTCTGACATATTCTTCTGAATAATTTAAACCAAAATGTCTTTTATATTTGCCTTTCTTCCTCTCAACCTCTAACTCCACTTCCTCAACTTCTATTTCTTTCTCCTTCCGCTTAACATAATATCTACTAAACTCCTCTCTAAGACCCAAATCATCAACAACTTTCTTAACAGCACTCTCACTAAGTGTCTTGTGCTCAGTATACAACCACCTAGTATTTATTAAAGGAATATCATCAAAAACATCTGGTGCAAAAACAATAAACTCTCCTGGCTTTAACTTAGGCAAACTTTTAATAACTTCTCCACCATCTAGAGACTTCAACGCATCTTCTATTTTCTTCTTATCTTGTTTAGTAGTTATCCTTCCAATAAGCCAGGTTCCAAACTGAGCAAACGCTTTGTAGTCGATATCTCCAGGATTCTGTGTACTTACAACACAACCAATCCCATACTTCCTAGCCTGTTTAAATATCAACTTTAAAATTTCTTTTGTTACAGGTTTTCTTGCTCCTGCAGGAATAAACTCTGCAATCTCATCTACCATAAACAACGCTTGTAAATCCTTCGAAGGATTTTTCAACATCCAATTATATAACTCATTAGCAATACTAAACAAGAAAAAGTGCTTATCATCAACACTGTCCAAACAATTCAGATAAATAATATTAACCTGTCCTTTCTTTAACATTAAATTAATATCGATAGGCATACCAAACTGAAATAATAAATCCTTTGCACCAATGGTCAAAAACTTTATCTTTTTAGCAATTAACTCATAATCCTTTTCATTACTAATAAAATCTTTAACCTTTCTTTTAAGAGGGCCAGGATTTCTAACCTTTGAAGCCAACTTAGAAAAACTTCCTATCTCTTTTTTCTTCTTCCAAGAATCTAAAAATATCTCATACAACAAAGCTGCAGCAGCTTTCCCTTTATCAGTCCTCAAACTAAACCCAATCAATTTAGTTATAGATTCAGCTAACGCGTGAGTTATACCAACTAAATCTTCAAACTCAATATTTCCAGGAGGTAATTTTAACGGACTTAAACATAACGGAACACCTTTAGAACTTGCAGGTGTAAAAATAACAACCTTCCTTTTCTTAAACTTAGAAAAACTTGTTTTATTAAACTCTTCTTTCTCTTCACCAATTATTGCTAAACTAGCTAAATCACCTTGAGGATCAATTAATATGCTGGGAATATTATTAATTGCAGCTTCTTCAATCAAACCCTTACATAAAACAGTTTTTCCGCTACCAGATCCACCAAGAGCTAACAAATGCTTTTTTAGAACAGCATCTGGCAAACTAAACTCCTTTTCCCAGATTTTACCTAGTTTTATATTAATTTTAATCACCTTTTTTTAGTATATCTTTTATCTTACCTATAAACAACATTGCTTTTAACCTTAACCCATTGACAGTAGTCTTATCAAATTTATAATTGCTTGAGTAGGTTGCTTCTTCTCTTTTATTCTTGCTCTGCACATAGAACAATAGATCTTGATAATCAAGAAAAAACTTATTCACCATCATTATCTCTTCCTCACTAACTCCTTTATTGTAAAATTCTTTTATAAGAATACAAACAGTTGCATCATGATTCTTCGAACTAAATCCCTTAGAAAGAATTAATGCAAGAGCAGCATGATAAGACGCATAATAGCACCCAGTAATGCACCAATCAAAATAACCTAGTTTCATAGTATCCTTTACAAACTCAAGATTCCTTTCTGACTTTTCTTTATGACCCTCTACTTCATCATGTTTAGGAGAATGTTTTTTAACTAAATCTTTCTTGACATAATTCTTTATCCTTTTTTCAACTTCTTTTTTGTCCGTCAATAATTTTTTCAATTGGAATTCATTCATTGTAAACTTCCTCATAATAATATTTCTCATTAAATATTGGAAACCCAGTATTCAAAGCAGACTGTACAACCTTATCTTTCTTCCCAACAAGTTCCCTCTCAAAATCTTTTACAGTTAACTGAAATACACTAATTCTTATGCCTGTCTGTGACTCAACATAACTTATTGTTTTCTTATTATCTGTCCTTGAATAAACAACTTCTAAAATATCAACGTCTGAGTCCTTTCTATATGTTCCCTTTGCCGTTGAACCAAACAAAATTAAAAATAGAGGTTTCTTTTGCAGATGTTTAACATAGTCTTTTATGGCATTCCTTCTCAATATCGGAAATTTTCCGACTCTTTCATAATCATAAAATGGAAATATTTCAGGTATTATATTTTTTTTCAATCTAAACTTCTTCAAATTTGCTTCGCTCTCAAAACCTAAAACTCCATCTTTCAACATAGAATTAAGATGTCTAGAAACACTACTCTCATTTAATCCGACATTCCTAGCAATCTCTCTTAAATGCACAGCTTTGTTTCTGTTATAATAAAACAACTTAATTATCTTATATATGGCATCTTTGAGTATTGTTTTCATTTTCCAAACAATTGTTTGAAATATTCAAACATTTATAAAGTTTTTGCTAAAAAGCATACAATAAAAAGAAAATTCACTGCTTCCTTTCAATACCTAAAGATTCATCAGTCATTCTCATTGACTCTGCACCATTAGGAAATCCCATTGCGGCCCTTATAGCATCAATATTCTCAGGAACAACATCTGACTCTTGGTGAACCGCTTGTATAAAGAAGATCTCTTTTCCATGCACACCTACTCCTTCTTCCCATACACAAATGTCCATCATATCTCCTCTAGGTCCTCCTAACTCTTTAGCTAGTTCCATAATCTCTGCAGTAGACCTAACTCTATCAGAACCTCTAACAATCTTTATCCTTGGTTCATTCCTCAACGCTTCTAAAACCTCATCTTTTGTCACTCCATCTGAAAGTAGATCAATACTTAGATTATGCATATGCATAAGTGTAGTAGGAACAACAACAGCTGTTGTAAAGACCTCAACATCAGGTAACACTGTTCTAACATCTGGTCCATGATGACTTGGTAACTCTAAAACAGGAACAATTGAATTTACTGGTCCCCTTTTTGTCTCACCAGGATCACTAGCTCTTCTTATCAAAGTAGCTCTAACTCTTTGAATAGGCCATCTCTTATTTATCGCATGAATTGTTCTTGACATACCAGTGGTGTTGCAACTTACAACTCTGATATAATTCTTTCCTAGACATTCATTATAATTACATTGTGCAACAAAACTTGCCTCAGCAATATTATGTTTCTCTCCACCCTGGAATAAAGCCTTTACTCCAGATTGAACATACTTGTCTTTCAACCCTTGTTTTTTTGGAGTACAATCAACAACAATATCTACTTTACTTAACATGTCATCAAAAGACCCAGCAGGTTTTATACCATTCTTAATAAAATCTTGTTGATCTCCAATAGCATAAATTGGAAACCCTTTAGAATTAGCAATCTCCATTCTATAATTGTAAGAATAACCAGTAACTCCAACTAACTCCATGTCTTTCTGAAGAACAACAGCATCTGCTACTCTTTTACCAATTGTTCCATAACCAACAATTCCTACTTTATATTTCTCCATCACCATCTCCTCCTTTATCTTCGTCAAGAACACCTTTGCCAAGACCGGCTTTTAAATCCAAGGTAACAATGTCGGGACAAACCGTTTTCGGCTTAACTCTCCAACATCGAGCGATCGGTCGCAATGGTGTTCTAATAAATAATCATTCAGTTAACTTAGTCTGTTGTTTGATTCTAAACCTTTTATCAATCTCTTCTAACTTTTTCTTTATGCCACCATACTCTAACTCATTCATTCCTAACATGGCATTTCCAAAAAAACCTTGTTCTCTAATATCTACAGATTTTCTTGAAGCTTTCTCTCTAACATGATCCCAAAACGGATGATCAAATAAATCAGCTGGCTCTGTTAATTTTCCATCATGAACACAAAATGCTAACGCACTCACAACTGGTGGGCCATCAAAAAAAGATATTGTCGCATTCTTTTTCATCGGCATCATCGGACCGTTATGGCTTCCTCTCATAAAACCTGCAACAAAATGACATATTCTGTATGGAGAAATTACCTCTCCTGTCGCTGGAAACTGTCCTTGTACCCTCAACAATGCAATTGGGTCATCTTTTCCAGTATATTTTCCTGCAATATTATGAAGTCTGGTTGTACTAACAGAAACTGCTTGCTCACCTTCTTTTGTATAAATTGCATCAATAACATATCTATCTGTCTCTCTTAATAAAGCTGCAATCTCATAAAGATCTTCAGGTGCACTTAACTCAACAACTCTATCTGCTTCTGTATGTGCAACATCCATTATATCAAACTTAAACCCTTTCATATTAGGATTCAAAATTAGTCCTGAATTATGCATCGGATCGGTGTAAGCCATATACAATGGTAAGTTATAAGCTCCAGGATCTGTTTTATCTGCTGCAAAAACAACAAATGGTTCATTAGGTCTCTCTTCAAACTCTAACTCTGCAACAGCAGGACCCATTCCTTTAACATTTCCTGAAAAAGAATCTTTCAATAAATCTTGTCCTGCCCCATATAATCCTTGAGATTTTGCTATTCTTGTTCCTTCCATTAACGCATCCCACGCTAATTTATGTATCTCAGAATTATCTTTCCCTTTTATGTGAGTCATTAATATCGCAACATCATCTCCAGTATGGAAAATATAAGAATCAATTAGTAGATCAGAACCACTAACAAATCTTTTCACACCATCAATCAACTCTTTGCTTGGCTTAATATGTCCACCAATACTACCTACATCTGCTTTTATTAGACTTAAAGTTACTTTCATTCTTCCACCTCATTATTTACAATATAAGAAATCTTAATTGTTTCATACACCTGTTTTTGCACCTGTTTCTTCAGATCATCATAACCACACACACAACTGCCAAAGCCAAAAAGCTCCAAACATACTTCATATAATTTGGAATAACTCTTTTCACGACAATATACTGAGGAATACCATTCCTATTATATTGTATCATTTGCCCACCTCATGTGTATTTTATATGATGTCATCATACAGGGTATGACATCTATATTTAAATTTTATTATTTTGAATAATATAGGTGGAAATGATATAAAAAATTTGTGTTATTAGATTAACAAAGAAAAAGAAAAAATAAAAATTATACACATACTCCTCCTGTGCATGTTTTATTTCCAGGACATTCTATTGTGTTTCTTTGTATCCATTCATCAACACAAGTGTATTCAAGTACTTCTGTGTCAGACTTACATTCATCTGTCATTGTTGTCATTCCAACAGTTCCATATTTTCCTTTAGTCTCACCAACCTCTTCTAAGTTTTCACCACCATCTGAATCTGTACACTCGACAACAACACATACTCCTTCAAAACACTCTGATCCGGGAATTCTTTCATAACAGAGAATGTTGTTACGGTAAACATACTCATAATCATCCTCTTTTAAGCAATAGTATTCATGTAATGATTCTTCACTATTACAATAGTCTATAAACACTCCTTCCTCTCCTGTTTCATAATCTTGACCACGGACTGCTCCTTTTTCATCATAAATCAATCCACCGTCCTCATCAGAACATTCTGGAGGGGCACTCATAGCAATGGGTTGTCCTTTCTTAAAAGCCTGTCCAGCCATATCTTCACTACTACAACCGCCAGCTATAAACATAGACAAAGCAGCAATTGCTACTAAAGCAACAATAGCAGTGACATACAATTCATTCCTAACTTTTGCCATTCTATCTCACCTCATTTTATCAAAATAACAAATTAGTATACTTATTTGTATATTAAATATATAAATGTTTTCATATTATCCCATCAAAAAGCTTATATAATAGTAAATAAATAAAACAACCAAAGAGGTGTCAATATGCATAATATAAGAAGAACAATTGGTTATGCTCAATTTATATTTGGTTTACTACTAATCATAACAGCTTTAATCACAGCTTTTTTCACAATAATTGATCTAAACGAATCATACGCAATTGCCGACTTTTCTAAAGTCTATAACGATTACAAAGAAAAGTTCGGAACAGATCTCCCTCTTGTTGAATCATCAAAACTTTCATACCTCAGATTAATTCCATTCATGATTAGCGCAACATTTGTTTACAATACATCAATAATTCTTGTAGTTCTCTCAATAATTCTAATTCTTCAAGGGTTATTAAACATACATCTTGGAAAAGAAATAAAAACTAAACCAAAACCTAAAAAAAGAAAAACTAAATCTAAAAAAACAAGAAAGAAACGTAAATGAATAAAAAAATATTATTTCCAATAATTGTAATCACATTAATCCTATTCATCTACATAGGTTATTCTGTTTATTCATTAAGATCATTAAGTGTAAGTTCGATTGACTTAAATCAAATAGGGGTAAACACAGACATGCAACTTGAACTTGACGGAACAATTAAAGTTTACAATCCTTCGTTAATGGACGCAGAAATCACCGGAATTAATTATATAGTAATCTTAGATTCAACAAATGAAACAATATTCCAAGGGACAATAGAAGGAAACAATGTCCCAAAAAAAGATTTCATAAGTTTTGAGTTCCAAGGCACATCTGACTGGGTTCCAACTCCAGAGTTAGCCTCTTCAATGATCTCAGCAAAAGATATTAACATCACAATCTCTGCCGATGTTAACGCAAAACTATTATTTGTGTTTGATGTCTCCTCAACATTACAAACAAAAGTAGATATTGCTCCTTATATCCAACCATTAATAAAACAACAGATACAAAACGTTCTTAGCTCATTATCGTCATTAATCGGTTAAGAATATTACCTTTTCTTATATCATCATACAAATC
>CAYVNO010000007.1:0-3725 GCA_964452935.1 uncultured Methanosarcinales archaeon
GTATATTAACATGGAAGTAAAAAAGATAGACAACAACACATGGGAACTACCAAAACAAGGTAAAATGCTTGTTCCAGGAAGAGTGTTTGCTTCTGAAAAACTAATGGAAGCAATTAAAAGAGATAAATCATTAGAACAAGTTAGAAATGTTGCATGTCTAAAAGGTATTCAAAACTTCTCACTAGCAATGCCCGATGCTCACCAGGGATATTTAGCTTAGTTAATCCTATCTAAACCACAAATGGTTTCAGCATAGGCGGTGTTGCTGCTTTCGATATAAATGAAGGAATAATCTCACCAGGCGGAGTCGGTTATGATATTAATTGTAGCGTAAGACTTCTAATGACAAACTTAAAGATAGAAGACTTTCTAAAAAAAAGAACAGAATTTATTGATAACGTATTTTCAAATGTACCATCAGGCGTAGGAAAAAGTGGAAAAACAAGAATAACCAAAGAAGAATTATTAGAAGTCCTTGCAAACGGTTCAAAATGGGCTGTAAAACAAGGCTATGGTAAAAAAGAAGACTATCAAAAAACAGAAGATGAGGGATGTATGCCAGAAGCAGATCCAACAGTAGTCTCAGACAAAGCAATTAAACGTGGTATCCCACAACTAGGAAGTTTAGGTGCAGGAAACCATTTCTTAGAAATGCAAAAAATTCACCAAATCTTCGACGAGAAAACAGCAAAAGCATTTGGAGTAACCGATCCAGAATGTCTTGCAATAATGGTTCACTGCGGAAGCAGAGGATTAGGACATCAAATTGCATCTGACTACATAAAAGAGATGGAAAATAAATATGGACACGAACATCTTCCAGATAGAGAACTAATTAACGCTCCAATTCAATCTAAATTAGGACAAAATTATTACAAAGCAATGAGTTGTGGAGCAAACTTTGCATTTGCTAACAAACAAATGATAACTCATTGGATCCGTGAATCAATGAACAAAGTTTTTGGAGAGACCGAAGTAAATCAAGTCTATGACGTCTGTCACAACATTGCAAAAATGGAGAAACACACCATCAACGGTGAAAAACTTACATTATGTATTCATAGAAAAGGTGCAACAAGATCATTTGGTCCAGGAAGAATAGAAATCCCGGAAGTTTACAGAGATGTAGGACAACCAGTTATAATTCCAGGAAGCATGGCCACCGGCTCATATTTACTTGTCGGAACAAAAACTGCAGAAGAACTAACATTTGGTTCAACAGCACATGGCGCTGGAAGATTAATGTCAAGATTCGCAGCATTAAAAAAGTTCAGAGGAGAACAAGTTAAGAATGATATGAAAAAACAAGGAATTGAGGTCAAGTCCGCATCATGGAAAGGTTTAGCAGAAGAAGCATCTCCTGTCTATAAAGACATTGAAGAAGTAATCAAAGTTTCCCATGAACTTGGAATAGGAAAAAGAGTTGTTAAATTTGTTCCAATAGGAGTAATCAAAGGATGATAAAACTATTTACAGATTATTTATTATTTTCTTTATTTAATTTAAATCCAGAAACAAAACTAGCAGAATCACTGCACTTCTTTATCTACGACTCAATAAAAATATTACTACTTTTATTCATAGTGATTCTAGTAACTGGATTTATTAGATCATACATTTCAGAGAACAAAATAAAGAAATTCATTAAAAAGAGAAAATATGGAAGTGCAAACTTAGTTGCTTCTCTATTCGGAGCATTAACACCATTCTGTTCTTGTTCATCTATCCCATTATTCATCGGATTTATTAGATCAGGAATCCCGTTAGGAGTCACTCTATCATTTCTAATTACATCCCCATTAGTAAATGAATATGTTGCAATCATAATGTGGGCAACATTTGGTTGGAAAATAACATTAATATACATAACTACCGGAATCTTTATAGGAATTATTGGAGGATTAATAATTGGTTGGTTAAATTTAGAGCATTTGATTAAAAACAAAATCTGTTCCTGCTGCGGAAAACAAAAGAAACACAAAAAAACAAAATTCAAGAAACTATCACAAAGATTCAATTATGGACTAAATGAAGCAGTTAAAATAACAAAACAAATCTGGTTATGGATAATAATTGGTGTCGGAATTGGCGCAATCATTCACGGATTTATTCCAGAAGAATATATCAACAACATTATGCAAACAACAGGCATATTCTCTGTTCTTTTAGCAGTCTTAATTGGAATCCCACTCTATGCAAACTGTGCAGCAATCGTACCTATTGCAGTCGTCTTATTTGAAAAAGGGATACCACTAGGAACAGCACTTGCATTTATGATGGCTTCAGCAGCACTATCTCTACCAGAAGCAGTGATTCTAAAAAGCGTTATGAAAACAAAACTAATAATCGTATTCTTCACAATAGTTGGAATTAGCATAATAATTATAGGGTACATATTCAACATAATCATATAAAAATATATAAATAACTAAAAACAAAGAATTCTTGGTGATACTTATGAAGAAAATCATATGCATTCTATTCTGTTTAATACTATTAAGCAGTATAGCACTCGCTTCTGAAGACAAAGCACAAGAGTTTGCAAAAAAACTACTTGAAAAAAATAAAATAAATGTTATTGTTGAAGACACAGGTAAAGTCCACGGAATAACTATGGAAAAAGGGTTAACAGATCCTCATGAAAAACCTTCTGCAAACCTACACACAAGAAAAGAGATAATAGAAAAAGTATTATTCTCCAAAGATCCACAAAGAGAACTAATAAACGCATATCTTGAAGGAGATGTAACTTTGAAAGGAGTTGGATTCTTAAATAGAATAAAGTTCTTTTTCGTCGACAAGATAGCTAAACTTACTTTACCAAAAGTCTTAGAAGAAACAAACATAACTGTTGATCAAGATTTAGTCTTACAACCATTTGAAGGATTGAGATGTCCTCAACCTAACGACAACACAATTGATTGGCCTGTTTGCCCATATGACCTAACAGACTGTGATATGCTAGGAAAAGAGGAAGAGGTCGAAACCTATTTTGATGAATTATATGCAATGGTTGATGAATGTTATGTGTTAAGAGATGATAGGTGGGAACAACTACAAGATCAAAGAGATGATATTTTAGAACAACTAAATGAAATTTATGTTGAATCTGATTCAGAGTTTGCAAAATATTTCACAGCATCAGAATATGATGATCGAGCTGACGATCTTGGTGAACCAAGTAACTGGGGAGATAATTATGGATATACTGACTACATTCTTGGTATGAAAGGAGATATTGAAATAATATGTAATAAAGTAAATAATATGAATGAAAGATTGATTGAAGAATGTGAAGATATAAAAGAAGAACTTGAAAACAGCGATGAAATAACACAATATGAAAAAGATTTATGGATAGCACAAATAGAAAACATATGGTTTAATGAAACAACAATAAGAGAATCAACAGAACACCTACACGATCACTCAGAACAACTATACGCTAATTTTTATGATTATATCGACTATGATGACATTCAATATGATTGTGATTGCGGTTTTTATAATGAAAACGGAATAAGAAGAACAACTACAATAAGTGAATACCAAGAATGCGAAGAAGGACCAGCAATCGAACAGATGATTTATGATTTTCCTTACTATGATCCAAGTTAAATATCAATTACTTTTCCTTTTTTTCCGACATTAATAACTTTAGTCTTTCCTATTTTCTCTTCAATACCTTCTGCTTCATGAACATGACTACATAACAACAAATCAGG